>JAIVHB010000050.1 GCA_020201275.1 Rhodothermaceae bacterium
ATCATGCCCGCAGGTGAGTACCGGAACACCATTGTAAACCTGGAGGTGGCCTCTCCACCGGCTCGTCGCATCTACCTGGTTGCAGAGGCCGGGTATCAGGGCTTTTGGACAGGTACCCGCACCGACATTTCAGGCAGTATGACGGTGAGGCCCTATCCCGGGATCAATCTTACAGGCGACTGGCAGCGGTCGGTGGTGGACCTGGCTGAAGGCTCTTTTTCGACCGATCTGTTCCGTTTCAGGGGAAATGTAGACCTTACACCTAATATTTCCTTCACTTCCATTGTACAATACGACAACCTGAGCGAACTGGTTGGCTTTTACCAGCGCATGCGGTGGATTATAAGGCCAGGGGCCGACCTTTTTCTGGTGTACAGTATGAACTGGCTGAATGAAGAAGATCGGTTACGTCCTCTGGAGACGAGCGGTGGAATCAAGCTCACTTACACCTTCCGTTTCTGATAACCGGATTGGATTTCGATTCGCCAGCCCACAGGAAATGTGGATGTTGGGTGCCATGTGCAAGCTCAACTAACTTCAGTGTACTCCGGAACAGGGTTTTCAGTGTGGGGTGCTGTGGTGCCGAATACATCGTGCTGCAACACGTTTTTCCATGTCAGGCGGCCCGTATACCGGTGTGAAACATTTCCTTCCTCATCCATTGCCCAAAGGTGAAGCCAGCCATTATCGCACAGATTGCGAATGGATTCATGTTTCTCAAGTATGGCATTCATGGCTGGTATGGGTGCTTCAACGATGACATTCAGTTTTAGCGGATCGTGCTGGAATGTTTCACCGTCGTGGACAGACTGCCAGGGCAGGCCCACCCGTAAATCTCCGGAATAGCCCTCAATTACGCCCACACCGGCCGTTACGTTGTGCAACACCTTGTTACCTGACCCGAGACTGATATTGTCAACCGTTGAGCCGTAATACTGAAGGCTGATCCAGCTTGCGACCACCATGGGTGCGGTCATGATCAGTTCGAGCACCGCGAATTCATTATCCTCATTCCAGTTGTAGGAGTGCAGAAACGACCTGCCACCAAAGTCAATGTTCCTGGTGCGTTCTCTCGGGGCCACTACAAAAGCGGCACATCCGGCGAGGCCCCATTCAGGCCGGGTCTGTGACCAGTCTCTGCTCCTGAACCTGATCGCTTGGTCGGCGTTGGTGGTACTGCCGGGCATAATCCGTAGCGATCGTTCCAGCCGTGTGGCTTGCCCGGCCCTTGCCAGTATGTTCTTCAGCTCATTCAGTTCACCGGTTCTGTTTGCGGGAACCTCATACTCATTGAATATGGTTAGCTCGTCGGTTGTGGTGTCGTGCAGACAGGCCAGAAAGATGGTTTCTTCCGGTATCCTGATGTCGCTTTGCAGCAGTTGACTGCGAACGTGAGGGTCGTTCAGAACGGCAGCGGCAATCTTTGCATTGGGTTCGCCACTCCGTCCGCCGCATGCTCCGCAGTCAAGCCCGCTTGCATGGGGATTGTTTACCGTGGTTGATCCGTGTCCCACAATCATTACAAGCGGGGCAAAACCATGGGTCAGTGACATGGCTTTCAGGGCGCTTTTTGCCAGATGCACCCGTTGCTCAGCAGAAATCCCGAAGATGGTTCCCTCCCTGTCGGTTTCCGGATCGAGGCCAACCATTTTCAGCTTTAAAAATCTTTTTTTGAGCCCTGCTTCATCGGCACGGGGTACAGGCCTGGTCAGGCCGTATGAATCTGTAAATATTTTGAACAGATATGACAGACCGATCGGACTCACAAAACTGAAACAGGTAATGGCCCCGCACTTGAATGATTTCCAGACAGAACCTGCCTTCAGGTTTGCAGTCCTGCTTGCTACCGCCTGTTCATGGATGGTTCTGTCAGGTATTTGCTCTTTAACGTCAGCTCCGGTTCGCAGTAAGACCGGGCAGTGAGCATCCCCTTTAGTACGTCCGATCGGGATGTGGTTTACCGGGAAGGCAAAAAAACCGGCAAACCCCAGTGTTTCGATGTCCTGACCGACCCGCTCAAGGTTTCTCCGGTACACCTCCGAACGTACGTCGATGCAGAATATGGCCTGTGCCTTCACAGGCCGCGCAGCTTGAGTAGAGCCATTATCCGGGGCTGAAAATTTGGAAATCAGCTTCCGCTGCGCCGATCTCTCAAAGGCCTCCTGCAGAATGAGACTGTTCAGGAGGTGTTCATCAGCTTCATCATTGGCGGTACCAGCTGCCAATGACAATTTTACCCGGTCCCACCGGTTCAGTACACCCTGTTTGCCGGTGCATTCCAGCAGACAGGCTTCCCAGCATAACAGAACAGCTAAGAATTCAATCAGCTCGCCGTCACTGCCGCCGTACAGTTCATTTTCCCAGTCCAGGCGTGCCGCCCAGGCAGACCATCCCCCACATTTCAGGAGCAACCGGTATAGATACCGTGATAAGCCGCCTTCGGGAATATCCAGCTTGCTGAGAGCATACCGGGTGGCAGTCAATGCATCATCGGGGATATTTTGTGCCGCATTCCGAAAACCTTTGAGTCCTGTAATCTCAGGGGTAAGATCCGTGCCGGCTTCTTTTTTCCAGGATGAAAACAGACCGGACGCTTGATCTGCGGCGTTCCACGAGGCCTGCCCGGCATCGAAGTAGGAGGCAGCCCAGGTGGATATCCTGGAAATGACAAACCGGTTCCAGTCTTTTTTTGTCACTTCGGTGGCAACATCGGCAACCGTCGGCAGGATAACCTGGTTCAGCTTGTGGGTCGGCAGATTTTTGATATACTGAACAAACCCGTCGTCATCATCTGCAAACGGGTGATTTCTGTTTGCAAGTACAGTGGCCAGGTCTTCGGGCCGGATAATGTTCTTGTCGAGTTTCTCAAGGTAGAAAGATGCCGGAAGGGTCATGTGTATGCCGCCGGTAACGGCGAGATCGTGGGCCACATCCTCGAAATGCCGGCCGGTTTGACCCAGAAACGGATTTACCGCCACGAAATTTTCAAGTGGCCACACCGGTGCCACTTTTTTGCAAACCCCGCGAATAATATTCAGGAGTGCATCATCAGTAACTGTCATTGGTTTCACTATTTTTGGATTGATAATGAGCTGATCACGCCACACGCCCGTTGAATTTTTTCTGCGTCGCTGGTGCAGCCGGGATGTCGTTGTCTGCAATCTCAACCAGCAGTTTTGGGCGCCCGGGAGAGTGGATGTAGAGAGCGTTGACCATCCTGTCGAAAAGGGCGTTTGCATAGAGCCCGTTTCTGAGGTGGATTGCGGCTGTCTGGTAGATTGGTTTGGCTGTAAGCAACGGCGCCAGTAGTTGCATCAGAATGACCAGTCCGAAGAGGGTAAGGAACACGGTTATAATGATGGTTTCAATGGAACCGGGCCTGGTGAACACGGGAATCTGATCGGCGATCAGAATTTTCATCAGATTTTCAAGGGTAAAGAAGGCTGCTGCAACAGCGATGACCAGCAATCCAACCCTGAACAAAAGAGCAGGCTTCCATGGCGTGTCGAGGGCGGTAACAAGAAGAGTTGACATACCCATGACGATGATGGCTCCAACGGCCAGCAGTCCGAATTCCCATACCGGATCGATACCCCAGACCAGTGAAAAAGCCGCGTAGATTGCAAAAGCAAGGATGAAACCCGATACGATTCTTACCGGACTGCCCAACCGGCTGATGCTCGCAAATTTTGAAATGCGAACGGCATCGATGGCACTGCCCGATGAAAGAAAGGCATGCGCTTTATAAAATGAATGAGCCACCAGATGCAGCATGGCTGCCGGATAAATGCCCATTCCGCAGATCATCAGGCTGAAGCCCATGTGGGCAACGCTTGAATAGCTCAGAGCGGTCTTCACGGAGGTTTGTGTCATGTAAACCACCGATGCGAACAGGGCTGTAAAACCGCCGGTGATGATCAGCAGAATGAGCGCATAGGAGCTTGCATCAATCACGTGTGCCATGCGGAGAATGAGAAACGGTCCCGCGTTTAAAAGTCCGGCATGCAGCAGGGCAGAAACCGGTGTGGGTGTCTCCATAACTTCGATCAGCCAGCCGTGAGTGGGGAACTGTGCGGATTTCAGGAGTGCAGCCAGCACCAGAAAGAGAGCGGCGCCCTGGACCCCGGCTGCCGGAGCTCCTGCGGCAACAGCCGATCTGATTTCCCGGAAGATGATCTCCATATCGCCGGTGCCGAACTGAAGATAGAGCAATACCGCTGCAGCGAGCAGAAAGGCATCCCCCAGCCGTGCCATGATAAACTTTTTACGTGCGGCAATCACAGCCAGCGGACGTTCGGGATAAAAGACCAGCAGTTTGTGAAGGGCCATGCTGGTCATGATCCATGCGATAACGAGCAGGCCCAGGTTACCCGACAGTACCAGCAGCTGAACCGCAGCGATGGCCGCAGCCAGCCGGCCTATGAATACGCCATGGCGCGCATCACCGTCGAGGTAGTTGTAACTGAATTTGAGTACAATAAATCCGATCAGTGCAATCATCGCGAACATGATAACACTGATGGCATCCAGCCGCGTACCGATCCCGATCCCGTAAAACCCGATGAGGTCTGCCTGAAGCATGGAATGATGGAACACAAAAAAACCGCTTAAAGCGGCCAGGAGCAGACTGAGGAGACTTGCAGCTGTACTCAACCGTAGCAGCTGTTTCGGTTTGGTGCCTGGCTGAAACCGGGAGGCCAGTGCAGTGAAAGCAAATGCGGCCGGTGAAGCAAGTACAAGCAGGGAAATCAGGTTTTCCATCATCATTTTTTCAGGGTTGTTCGTGCAGGGAAGAGGCTATATCAGTTCAATGTCGATCGTTGACTTGATACGCAGGGTTTTTCCGCTTTTTTCGGCCTGAGCACTGAGCTCCTGAAAACAGGCCAGGGTATGCTTCAGATCTTTAATTCGCTGCCTGGAGATTACGTCCTGACTGCCGAAACGGATTTCACTACTGAAGCATCTTAATTGATGAAAATTTATTTTACTGAAGATGAGCTCACATACTATGTCTGTAGCCTGTTCGGGAGTGAAGTCTCCGCTGATTAGACTTAACTGACAATTTCCTGTGGTTTCAATAGTATCGACTTTTATTTCAGGTTTTTGCAGGGTTGACTTCATTGACGTCCGTGTTGGTATTATGATTGTTTTCTATTTACGGCCGCAATATTATGCATACAAAACCATATATTTAAATATATATTAGTTTTGTCAGGCATAATCAAAAATTATGAATTACACGATACATCAGCTTCAGATCTTTCTCAAAGTCGTTGAAACCAGGAGCATTACCAGGGCGGCTGAGGCGATGTACATCTCACAGCCGGCGGCCTCTGTGCAGTTGAAGAAATTTCAGGACCAATTTGATATTCCACTCACCGAGGTAATCGGGAGGCAGCTCTACGTGACCGACTTTGGCAGCGAAATCGCTGTTCTGGCTGAACGGGTCATTCAGGAGTTGAACAACATCAACTACAGAACCCGGGCATACAAAGGTCTGCTTGCCGGCAGGCTGGTGGTTTCGTCCGTTTCAACCGGTAAATATGTCATTCCGTACTTTCTTTCGGGCTTTCTGGAGAAGAATCCGGGCATCGACCTGGTGCTTGATGTCACCAACAAGAGAAAAGTAGTGGATAGCCTTAAGGACAACCTGATCGATTTTGCACTGGTGTCGGTACTGCCCGACAGGCTGGAAGTGGAAGAAGAGCTGCTGCTGGAAAACAAGCTGTACCTGGTGGGAAGAGAACCCGAATGGGACAAAGAGAAGCCGTTGATCTACAGAGAAGAAGGGTCAGCCACCCGGATGGCGATGGAGCTGTACTTCCAAAAACACAGTTCCAATAGACGAAAAGGCATTGAACTTACTTCCAACGAGGCGGTAAAGCAGGCGGTCATATCAAACATCGGAATTTCCCTTATCCCCCTGATCGGCATCCAAAATGAACTGATGAACAAACAGCTCTACATACTCCCGGCCCATGATCTGCCGGTGATAACCCGCTGGCGCATCATCTGGCTCAAAGGAAAAATGTTAAGTCCGGTTGCAACGGCTTTCCTTGCATATGTGAGAGAAAACAAGCTGCTGCTGCTGGATACCCATTTTAAATGGTTCCTGGAGTATGCGTGATTTCGGGGTACAGGCAAAGCGGGAGGGACTGGAGGGAAAGTGCTGCCACCGGAAATGAGAGCTGTCAGTAATGATTTCCCGTATTTCGACTCCAGAAATTCTATCGATGTTCTCATGAGGGTTTCACTTGCTCTGTTCTACCAACCGTTGTTGTTGTCGAGATGCCCCCTGAAACTCTCGCTAATAAAATCCTGCAATTCAGGTTCAGGTTATTGTTAAATACGTTACGTAAACAATGTATGAGATGAGCAGGAGCCCTGCTTCCCATCTGTCCAGCTTCTTCTTTATCCCTGTAAACATGGCAACGAAAAGGAATATGGTACCAGCGGCAAGAATATAAAATTCAGCATTGTAGGAGACATTATATACTATGGGTCTTATTGTTGAGCTTAAACCTAAAATCAAAAAAATATTAAATATATTTGAACCTATAATATTTCCAACAGCAATATCATTATTCCTTTTTAAGGCAGCTACAATACTCGTTGCCAGTTCTGGCAGGGATGTTCCTATCGAAATTATGGTTAGGCCGATTATTTTTTCACTGACGTTAAAAATGGCCGCAATTTTAAGGGAATTGCTCACAATCAGCCTGCCACCGATTATTAAACCGCCAAGCCCGAGTAAAATGAATATTCCGATTTTCAAGCCAGTATACGTTTGCTGTTCTGTCACAACTTTCTGCGTGTCAGATTTAAGCTGTGTAAAAACATAATAGAGGAACAGGAAAAAGAGGAGTAATAGAAAAATCCCATCCAGCCTTGAGATAATTTGAGGATGCGATGCAAAAAGATCATTTGAAACCAGATAGAAAATTAACAATGCAAAAAATGAGATTGGGATTTCTTTCCAGACTGTACTTGACTGTACGGTTAACGGTGTAATAATACCTGCAATACCAAGTATAGCAAACAGATTGAAGATATTGCTTCCCATAATATTGCTGAAGACGATTTCCTGATGATTTTGATATGCGGCTACTATGTTTACTACCAATTCAGGCGCGGATGTTCCAAATGCTACAATTGTAAGTCCGATGGCGAGATCAGAAACAGAATATTTCCGTGCGAAAGCAGATGCACCTGCTACAAGCCAATCGGCTCCTTTTATGAGCAGAACAAAGCCGGCCAAAAGCAAAAGGAATGTGATCAACAAAGGGGTATTCGATTTAAAGGTAGTTCTTATTCGGCAGTCAATATAAATCCAAAAAGCAATAGATATGCATCAGAGCTGCCAAATGAGCTTAAAAAAATTGAACTCCTATACTGCAGGCGAAACGTTCACCCGGGCCCTATTGTTTATGGTCAGGACCTCAAACTAAAATCAACAATCAAACTTAGGTGTCAATGAACCATAGCAGCAGCGATCATTTTTCGACCGGTTATGATGATGTTCTCCGCGAGGCTTCAGTCCGTGGAAAATCGAAAAATTTCTCCAGGAACTCGCCTGGCGCGACTACTGGCAGCAGGTCTGGATTGCGAAGGGTGATGCGATTAACAGTGACCTGAAAAGGCCGCAGGAGGGCATCACCAACCACGAAATGCCGGCGGCGGTGTTAAAGGCTGAAACCGGTATCAGGGCCCTCGATCAGGCCATTGACGAATTCTACGATAGCGGCTATCTGCATAACCACCTCAGAATGTATATCGCTTCGGTTTGCTGCAATACCGGAGGGAGCCACTGGAATACACCAGCACGATGGATGTACTATCATCTGCTGGATGGCGACTGGGCAAGCAACGCGCTCAGCTGGCAGTGGGTGGCCGGATCAAACAGCGGGAAAAAGTATTACGCGAACCAGGAGAACATCAACAAATACTGCTACACCCGGCAAAACGGCACTTTTCTGGATGTCGGCTATGATGAAGTACAGTATATGCCCGTTCCGGATGTCCTGAATAAAACCATCTCTCCGGATCTCGTGACCCCGCTTCCTGAAAAGCAGGATATCAGCATAGATCAGGAGCGACCCGTTCTGGTGTATAACCACTACAACATCGATCCGCTCTGGCACAGGGAGAGCAACGCCAACCGGATATTGCTGCTGGAACCATCCCACTTTGAAAAATACCCCGTATCGGCAAAAACCATCGACTTTGTACTGGCATTTGGGGCGAATATACCCGGCCTCCAGGTATTTGCAAGCGAATTCAATGAATTGAAGACGCTCGCCGGCGATGCTGAACTCGTTTTTAAAGAGCATCCGGCATTCCGCCATTACAGGGGCACCTGCGAAAACCGCGACTGGATGTTCACGGTAACCGGCTATTTCCCCTCCTTTTTTGCTTTCTGGAAAAAGTGCAGGAAAGAACTCGGAAAATGGAGTTGAAGGCAACCATGCAGCAGAAGGCGGTCAATATAGTCTGGCTGAAGCGCGACCTTCGCACATCCGACCACGAGGCCTTTTACGCTGCTGCGGCCGATGTCATTCCATTTCTGCCGGTATATTTGTTCGAACCATCGGTTATGGCATATCCCGATTCTGACATCAGGCACCACCGCTTCATCCGGCACTCGCTTGCCGACATGGATAATCACCTGAAGGACCACGGAATTCGTGTTGAAGTGTTCCACGGTGAGGCGGACGACGTTTTTTCCTTTCTCTCAGGCAGGTTCAGCATCAGGAATGTTTTTAGTTATCAGGAAAGCGGTACGGCCTTTACCTGGGAACGCGACAAAAGGCTTAAAAAACTGTTCACATCACGAGGCATACACTGGCAGGAATTCCAGCGCGACGGTATCATAAGGGGCATAAGCAACCGGGATGGCTGGGATAGTGCCTGGTTCCGGAAAATGGGTGAACCGGTTAAGGAGATCCGCTTCGACAGTCGGCATTCAATTCAGGTTGGGCAACATCCATACCGCTTGCCCGATGCGCTGGCCAAAGAATTGGCTGAGTATCCTGATCCGTTTCAGCCGGCCGGTGAAAGCAATGCCTGGAAATACCTGAAGAGTTTTGCAGCCCACCGTGGGCATGATTACCAGAAGCATATTTCCAAACCGCTCGAAAGCCGTACATCGTGCAGCCGTCTGTCGACCTATCTTGCCTGGGGAAACATATCTGTGAGGCAGGCCTGGCAGTATGTGCGCAACCATCCCGGTTACGCAGATCACAAAAAGCCATTTTCATCATTTCTCACCAGGCTTAAGTGGCACTGCCATTTTATTCAGAAATTCGAGGTGGAGTGCTCTTATGAGCATACCTGCATCAATCGGGGATATGAGCTTCTCGAACGGGACAACAATCCAGCATGGCTGGAGGCATGGAAGTCCGGTCATACCGGGTTCCCGCTGGTAGATGCCTGCATGCGTTGCGTGGCTGCAACAGGATGGATCAACTTTCGCATGAGGGCCATGGTTGTATCGTTTCTCAGCCATCATCTGGATCAGGACTGGCGGAAGGGGGCCGGACATCTGGCCCGTCAGTTTCTGGACTTCGAGCCCGGAATTCACTATCCGCAATTTCAGATGCAGGCGGGTACAACCGGCATCAATACCGTTCGCATCTACAATCCTGTAAAGCAGTCACGCGATCACGACCCCGAAGGCAGTTTTATAAAAAAGTGGGTGCCCGAGCTGTCGGGAGTACCTGCTTCACTGATACACGAACCCTGGCTTATGACGGACATGGAGCAACGCCTGTATGGAGTCACCATTGGTGAGAATTACCCTGCACCGCTGGTTGATGCGATGGAGAGCGGCGCCAGGGCCAGAAAAAAGATATGGGGTCATCGAAGTCATCCGCTCGTGCGCGAGGAGCGTAATCGGATTCTGCGGACTCATACCCGGAAATCAGCTGCGGGTACCTGAGATGAAGAAAACGCATTTGCCACAAAAGATATGCAAAACCTGCGGCAGGCCCTTTTCATGGAGAAAAAAATGGCAGAAGGTCTGGGATGAGGTCCGTTATTGCAGCGAAAGGTGCCGCATGAATAAAACCGGCAGGTTTGATTAAACGGACTGTGGTTTTGGTTGCTACTTATTGGGGAGATCCTGGTAGCCTGCCAGTCCTGCAGGTTCGGCCCTAAAAAGAATAAGTAATCCCTGCCGTAGCGTAGTGGAACAGTGAAAAGTTGTATACTTTGTCGTTGTCGGCGCCCCCTTCAAGGATTCGGTATCCCGCACGAACTCCTATCCTGTCGGTCAAGGCATACGTAGCGGCGAGCAGCACATCCTCGGCCCGGCCCTGCGGTGCTACCAGAGCATCGCCTTCAAGCAGCAGGCCTGCCTTGTCGTTCAGGTTCCACAACAGCCGGAAATTGATGATGGGTACAAATCCCACATTGGTCTTTTCGGATTGCAGCCCGGGCGATGAAAGGGCTATTTTGGCATCCCTGATCTTGGCAGTGAACCCCAACCCGAATTCAAACTGGCTTCGCAGCACCAGGTCGTAACGGTAGGTTAACCGGTACGAATTGAATTTATAGATGGCATCCAGGTCCGAATTGGCGGGGAACAGCACGCCTTCGAAAAGGATGTCGTTGGCCACACTTCCCTCCGCGCTGATCTGCAGTGGGGCGTAAAGGAGCGACAGGGTATGGCGCGGGGCGATGGTATAACCCAACCGTGTACGGTAAAAAAATCCGGCATCGGGTTTCAGATCATCTTTCAGTGAAAAGCGCGTACCCTCGTCGCCCGGTATTCGCACATCGTTGTACCCGGTCGAAACAATGCCCAATTCGATATCAAAAAGCACCTGGGCTTTTGCGGTTGTTGCCCCCAGAAAGATAATTATTAGTAAAGCTGATGATGAAAAGAATGATGTTGCCTTTTTGTTCATATTGCCACCTTTATAATCAGTGATGTCTCTGAGGATGGTTTAATCATTATGAAATTACTGTCAATACCGTTTCTTTAAGAAATTAAAGACTGCAAATCAGATATTTCTCATATTCATATTCATATTTAAGAAGGCTTTCGATTAAAAACAAAAGATTCCGCTGAACCACTACAGGGAATAGTGTATTTTTTTCAGAAGAGTTTTTAATTGAATTAATCCACCCTATATTCAGTAAATGCAACGCGTAAAAAGGGTTACTATTCATTACGCTGTGGTTCTTTGTTAAAAATCCAGGCACATGAAATTATCAAGGGGAGAGCTATTTATGAGAATTTCCGTAATCATTGTTGCAATACTTCTTACGCCGGGCAGGTTTTTTATCAGAAAGGATCTATATGGCTGAACCCGGTCACAACGAAAAATCTGTTACTTATGGCAGTGCAGCCAGATACACGCTTGTAGTGCTGGCAATACTTGCGGTTACTCTTTTTATTTGGCAGATCAAAAATGCCCTTCTGATGGCATTTGCCGGGGTTATACTGGCAATTGTTCTCGGGGGTTTAGCTGCATTGATTCAGAAATACACGCCGCTCAGCAGAACCTGGTCGCTCGTTTCTGTGGGAACAATACTTCTGCTGCTGATTGCAGGTTTCAGCTTTCTTTTCGGAGCACAGATTGCCAGCGGGTTTGATGAACTGACCCAAAAACTTCCGCAGCAGATTTCTGACCTTCGTGATACGGTCAGGGAATGGCCGATGGGTGAACATTTTGTGGGCAGTGAAAGCGGAGCGGATTCCGGATCCGTTGAGAATGACGGTAACGGTGAAAGTGAAGAAGGCAAGGAGAGCAATGTGCCGGAAGGTACCGGGGGAATGATTTTTGATATCGGGGTATCGTTAGTAAATATGCTCAGTAATTTATCGCTGATTGTGATTATTGGGATATTCTTTGCCATAAACCCCACGATCTACAAAAAAGGTATCGTCCTGCTTTTTCCAAAAAGTAAATCCGATCGGATTCATGAAGCTCTTGATACTGCCGGAAATGCTTTGTGGCACTGGATTTCCGGTCAGTTTATTGCGATGATTTTTGTGGGGGTGACCGTGACCATTGGCCTGATGATCATCGGCGTTCCGCTCGCGATAGTACTCGGTTTTATCGCCGGGGTCTTCGATTTTGTGCCGATTATCGGTCCTATCTTTGCCTTTTTCCCGGCCCTGCTGCTTGCGTTGTCCGTTAGCCCCCAGGCGGCACTCTACACCGGCGTTCTGTATCTGGTTGTTCAGCAAATTGAAGGCAATCTGCTCACTCCATTGATTCAGAAAAAAATGGTTTCCATCCCGCCCGCAATGATCATTCTTTCCGTGGTTGCATTCGGGCTTGTTTTCGGCATAACAGGCGTCATTCTTGCCACACCACTGGCAGTTGTTGTGATGGTATTTGTAGGGATGTTTTACGTGCAGGACGTATTGGGCAAAGAGGTGGACATCCCCGGCAAGGATTAATTTTATTTTAAAGGATTAACTTTATTTTATGAGTGACATCATTTTGTGGATTCTTTCGTTTCCGATTTGTACTTCGTAAAGGTAGATACCCGTTGCATACTGATTTGCATTAAATACGACTGAATGCACTCCTGCAGAGTAGTTCGTTTGAGTGAGTATTTCCAGTTCTCTTCCCAGCAGATCATAGATTTTTACCGTTACGTGTTCGGGTTTGGATAAGGTAAACCGAATGGTTGTAGCCGGATTAAACGGGTTTGGAAAGTTGTGAAGCAGAAAATCATATCTTGCACCCTCCCCTGATTCCGTAATGCTGGTTGCTACCTGATTCAGCCAGGCTGCAGCCATTCGCTGACCTGCTGTTTTCACGCCATCGGCAAGCAGATGAATGGAATCGGTATCCAGAGGCAGGTCGTCCGTATCTACCCAGTTTACCAGGGGATCGTCGTCTGCAATCTTCATTTGGGCCCTACGAACGGTTTCTTTGTACGAGTAGGATGGAGGTAAATGTGTGCCAATTCTACCCAAAATTACATTTAATGCTGAATTTCCAACATCAGCCCGAATGTTCTGAATCAGGTTTTTGAGGTTGGTTTCATATGCAGTTGCATATTCAATAGCTGCGGCGTCCGATTCTCCCTGCATCCAAAAGAATCCGACTACTTTATGCTGAATGTTGCCTGAATCAAGCAGGGCAGTGGCATGATTATACTGACCCAGCATATGATCGTATAATTGATTTCCTGTATTGATACCTTTCTTCCAGTC
>JAIVHB010000123.1 GCA_020201275.1 Rhodothermaceae bacterium
ATATTGTACATAACCGGATCGATACCGCGTTCCGCTGCATGGGCTTCGCTGGCCTCAATGGCGTCGGCCATCAGGGGCTTGACGACCGCCAACGGCTGCTGATCAGGGAAGTTGACATGCCCGCGGATGCCCACGTCGTACTGCAGCACCTCGTCACTGGTCATCCGGTAGATGTTCAGGTCCATGGCCTCCTCAGCGGTAACCGGCGATCCGTCTGGTTTTGTGCTGATGTTTTGGTGGAACCAGGGCTCGTGCGAAACGAGCAGGCGCCGGTCTGCAGTCACTACCACGTCGAACTCGACGGTGTTCACGCCAAGGTCCACGGCGAGCAGGAAGGAGGGGATGGTGTTTTCGGGCAGTAGGCCGCGGGCGCCGCGGTGGCCCTGCAGGTCGAAGTCGTATCGGGGATCAGGCATGGTTTCGGAGGTACAGGAGGTGAGAAGACAGAAGATGGCCGTGAGCAGGAATACGGTTAAACCGGGGAGTTTTGCCATGGGCGGAAGGTTGATAATTTCAGGGAATATAGAAAATTTGTGATGGATTTTTTGATGAAAGAAGATGATGTAGCGGATTATTGAGTAGCCCCGGATTTTGAGGTTGATCGGGGGATTCAGACGGGCTGCGGCGGTAATGGCTGCAACAGCCATTACAAAAAGTACCAGATGCCGGATGCCGGATGCCGTGTACCGTGTACCATTTCTCATTTTACAGGCAAAATCGTACATTCATATTAGATTAATACCTGCCGGGATGGCATGAAACGGTACATCCACCAACCGCCGGACGCAACCCCGGCCTGAATCCAGCCGACTATGAAAACCATTATCGATCTTTTTGAAGAAAATGTATCTGCCTGGCGCGACAATCCCTATATGTGGGAGAAGAAGGAGGGAGCCTACCGGCCCACCACCTACGGGCAGACGAAGGAGCTTGTATACGAATTCGGCGCCGGGCTGATGGCACTGGGCTTCGGTCCGGGCGACCGGATCGCGCTGCTTTCTGAAGGCCGCAACGACTGGGTGGTGAGCGAACTGGGCATCCTGTACAACGGGGCCATCAATGTGCCTCTTTCGGTGAAGCTGACCCCGGTTGAGCTGCAGTTCCGCCTGTTCCACTCCGGGGCGCGGGCGATCATCATCTCCGGCGTCCAGGCTGCCAAGATCGCCGGCATCCGTGAAAACCTGCCCGATCTGAAAACGGTGATCTATCTTGACGAGCCTGAAGTCGCAAAGGGTAGCCCCCCGGCCGGCGGGGAAGCCGCGGAAGGCATGGCTGCGGCGAAGGACGCCAAAATCGCCGCATCCCACTCCGAAGACGAATACACCATGGCGCGTGTGATGAAGGCAGGCCGCGCATTCCTCGAAAAGAGCAGTGATGCGTTCGAAGCCCGCAAAAAGTCCGTTAAGGGCCACGATGCAGCCAACATCTCCTACACCTCGGGCACCTCGGCCGACCCCAAGGGCATCATCCTCACGCACCGGAACTACACGGCCAACGTGGAACAGGCGCTCACGCTTATGCACATCCCGCCGGAATTCAAAACCCTGCTGATCCTGCCTCTCGACCATTCCTTCGCCCATACGGCGGGCATCTACAGTTTTATGGCGAAAGGAGCCAGTATCGGATTTGTTCAGGCGGGGAAAACCCCGATGGAGACCCTGCGCAATATCCCGGAGAATATCAAAGAACTGAAGCCAGACCTGCTGATGAGCGTGCCGGCCCTGGCCAAGAATTTCAGAAAGGGGATAGAGACCGCGGTGCGCGCGAAGGGTCCGAAGGTGGAGAAGCTCTATTTCGAGGCCCTTTCCACGGCCTATGAGTACAACCGGGAGGGGTATAACAAGAAGAAATGGGACCTGTACAGCCGCACCAAGCTGTTTCTGTTCGACAAGCTGCTGTTCAAAAAAATCCGTGCCAATTT
>JAIVHB010000133.1:0-15049 GCA_020201275.1 Rhodothermaceae bacterium
TTGTCGTCCCGGCCTGTTTATCGTCGGCGCTTCTCTCAAAGTGGATGCCTCCCTAAAGAAACACCCCTCCAAGGGCTCCGCTATGCGATCTTCCAATATGTACAACCGGTCAAAGAACATTCTATCCCGCAATTCCATTTCTGGCGCAGACTCCTATATTAAGAACTTTGCCAGCCTTTTGCAAGATGTTTAATAAAAAACTATGTGATTATTATAAATGCGGGCCTTAATAGTACAACCCTTTTCCTGTCATTGTCAATACATGCCGCCATCTGATTTGCAATCACACGACAAAGCAACAGAGAATAATACGGTTAAACAGCAAAAATATTTTACATGCTTCACCGGGATACACCAACGTACTCCTGAATAAATTCAGGCAGTTTTTCTCCGGGCCATGATAAACGACCTGATGGCAAGGAAAAGATAGGCTATCATCAAAACTGCCATCATGGCCTGCATGCCTACAGCAAGAGGTCGCTCAAGCTCAGCACCGCCAAGGTAACCGAAGAAGGAAATCAATCCTCTGAACGTACCAACGAGTGCAAGTATTGCAATAAGAACAACAACATGCATAACATGCTTGCGCAGACTTTCTTTTTCGGCAAGTATGCCACCGGCCAGAAATAAAATTCCAAAAAACGCCGGAATCATGGCTGTTATACTTACCATCCCGGATCCAAAGTAGGACACCAGTCCCATTACAATTAGAAAAATTCCGAGATATTTTGTGAGCTTTGGCATTTCCATATTCTACACCTTACTTTATATCACTAATTATTTGGTTAGAAAATTTAATCCTGAATAAAATTTCTGAAACAGAGAAGTCAGGAAATAAACAGGTCGGATAACACAGACGTTCAATTTAACAACAGAAATCCGAATTAACTCTTTTTTTGTTATGACACCACTTAAAGGCAAACAGGTATTAATTTTTATTGAAGATATTTATGAAGACCTTGAACTGCTCTACCCCAAATACCGACTGATTGAAGCCGCGGCTGATGTAACAATCGCAGGAGCGGAAAAAGACAGGGTTTATCGTGGGAAAAACGGATATCCATGCAAATCAGATGCCACATACGACCATCTAAATGCAGACGATTTCGATGCGTTGGTTATACCAGGCGGATTTGCACCCGATAAGTTGAGAAGGTCTGATAAGGTTCTGGAATTGACCAGGCAGATACATCATTCAGGTAAACCTCTGGCTCATATCTGCCATGCAGGATGGATTCCAATCTCTGCCGGTATCATGAAAGGATTCCGTTGTACATCAACTCCCGGTATTAAAGATGACCTGATTAATGCCGGTGCTGAGTGGGTGGATGAAGATGTTGTAGTCGACCGCAATATGATATCAAGTCGTAAACCCGATGATCTGCCCGCATTCTGCCGTGAAATCATAAGGATGATGTCATCCCGGGCCACTAACTTCGGGGCTACACAATTAAATAGGTGACACCGATGGTGCCATTAGCATGCTTCGAATTAGGGAACAAGTGAACAATAGAACATTTGAACGGCGAAGTGATTTGGAAGTATGTCACCGGTAGCCTGATGATGATAGGTCTAATACCGTGCAGAATTAACTGCCGGAATCTTCTGTGAGCATTCGGGCCATTCTGTCGGCGAGATCGGTTCCGATTGCAACGCCCATTCCGCTCAAACCTGCAGCAACATAGAGGCCAGAACCCTGATTTTTGCATACAGGCGTTTTAGTTTTGGCAAAGCCCATTGTGCCCGTCCATTCAACGTCAATTTTCCATCCGTCGGGCAGTTGGAGCGTATCTGTGGCAAAAGCAATCAGATGGGCTTTAATTTTCGCATTGATATTTCTGGATGTAGTCTCTTCGGTGTGCTTATCGATGTTTCTTGCACCACCTATGAGTATTCTGTTGCCGGGCATATCCCTGAAATAGTAATATCCGCAGTCGTAGTGAAATATCCCCTTCCAGATCAGGTTATTGATCGGTTTCGTCACAAATACATAGCCTCTTGCGGGCCTGATATCTGAACCAGGTACAAGATCTGTCGTAAAACCGTTAGTGGCCAGCAGAGTTTTGTGAGTGCTTATAATTACTCCACTCTCCAGCACAACCTGGCTCTGCTCAGCCTCGATCACTTTTGAATTCCATTTGATAAGAATACCCGCATCCATCACTTTGGTAATCAGCGCTTTCATAAACTGTCCGCTGTCAATTCTGCCTTCAAGACTGCAGTATATGGCATCGAAACCCTGAAATGTAGCAGGTGAATAGACATTATCCGATCCGGACAATTTTTCCAGCCAACGGTTAAACAATGCCAGGTTTTCCGAAACCTTTTCAAAGTTTGCCCGATCGGTGAACAATTCGTACCCGCCGGGTTGCTCGAAGACAAGATTTTCATCCCCCATTTCCTGCCGGAGCCGTTGAAGTCCTCTGAATCTTGCCTCAAGCCTCGCATATACCTCAGGCATTGTCTCATGTTGCAAATCGTCGAGAAGCTCGCCGGCAGACCCAAAGCAGGCAAAACCGGCGTTCCTGGTACTGGCGCCATCAGGGTAGTAACCCCTTTCAAGAACTAAAACATTATGGTTAGGATTGAGCCTTTTGTAAAAAAGTGCTGTAAAAAGACCGGTCAACCCTGCACCGATAATCGTGAGGTCGTAGCTGGCCTGAAGATGTGTTATCTCCCACCATGAGGGCTGGTATTTATCATTCATTCATTTTCTCCATGGATTCAACCCATTTTGAAGCTTCATCCGTATACTCAACGGGTGACCAAAAGGCGAACTCTTTATCTGTTAGTGAATTGTAGGGTCCCTTTTTGACTTCAAAAATCACGGTATCCTTCTCAAGTACTATAAAACTGTGCCAGACTCCGGGTTCAATATCTATAAGTGATTCATCAGTACCAGCCTGTAGGGTAAAATGGTTTTCAATAAAACCGATATCATCAAAAATGATAAACTGTATGGAACCCCTCATCACAATTATACTTTCAACATCGTGTTTACCGGGATGCTTGTGTGGCCGGATATAGGTTCCGGGCTGTAAAAAATTTATGAGCCTCTGTACTTTGTCCTCCTGTGATCGGTGCAGCGGAAGCAGGATTCGCCTGCGCCTGCTTTTCCTGGATGAAGCAATGCCCTTGCCTATATTGATATTACTGCTGTGGAATACTTTCCCGCTCACATTCGGGAACGCAAGTTTACTGGTTTTTGCCATTTTTTCCCTCCAACATAACCAATGATGCCAGTAAAGCCGAACCGGTTAACAGGCAAGTTTCGTCAACATTATACCTTGGATGATGCCAGGCATGGTGTGAATCAGCCCTCGTGCTGCCGGAACCGAGAAAGAAAAAGGCCCCTTTGAATTTCTGAAGATAGTATGAAAAATCTTCACCGGCCATATAGGGTTCAGGCATATGACGGACTGCATCCGGGCCAAAAAGCGATGCTGCAACTCCGATAACCTTGTCTGTCTGGTCAGTATAATTAATGACGGCAGGATAACCGCTTTCGTAAACGAATTCGGCTACAGCACCATATGATAATGCTGTATGGGTAGCAATGGTTTCGATGCGACTGCGAATTTCCCCGGCAATTTCATCCCTGAATGTTCGTACCGTACCATACAAACTGCCTTCTGCCGGTATTATATTGTGAGCTGTACCTGCTTCAATTTTTCCGACTGTAACAACGGCCGCATCAGCCGGGTTGATATTCCTGCTTACAATGGTCTGCAGCTGTAAAACGACCTGAGACAGAATAACGACGGGATCGATGCAGTTCTGAGGAGAAGCTGCATGGCCCCCTTTCCCCCTTATCTTTACGGCAAACTCATCGGGCTTGGCCATCAGCCGGCCGTGCCTTATTCCGATCTTTCCCGGTTCCAGATTCGGATCGGTATGTAACCCAAAAATTTCCTGCACGCCCAGATCTTCCAGAATTCCGGATTCACAAATCAACCTGGCACCACCAGGCAATTTTTCCTCCCCCGGCTGAAAAATCAGTACAACGGTGCCGGGAATTCGCTCCTTGTTCCGGGATAGGATGGCTGCAGTACCCAGAAGGTTGGCGGTATGCAGATCATGGCCACAGCAGTGAGATATTCCCGGTTTCGAGGAAATGAACTCATTCTTAGCCTCACCATCTTCCAGAATCGGCAGCGCATCAATATCTGCCCTGAGGGCGGTCACCTTAGGTGATACAATGCCACCTTTCATTAAAGCGATACAACCTGTAGGTGTCGGCGAGTGAATTTCATAGCCCATCCGGGTAAGTTTTTCCTTTATAAAACGGGTCGTTTCATATTCGGCAAAACTCAACTCGGGATTCGAGTGCAAATGTCGCCGGTCTTTCACCATATCAGGATAGAACATGCCGGACTGTTCGGTAATCTTACCGATTATTGAGATATCCCCTGTTTCTGATTTCTTCATCTGATTAGTATATGTAGGTATTCTGCCTGAATTAAGAATTCGAAAATAAAACCGTGACCAACACAAACGGCTTTATTCATTGATTCATTTGCCGGCTACACCTTTATTTACTGCGTGTTCGGCCCACATTCTGTCGGAGAACTCATAAAATGGAATTTTCTGATGCAACCACCCGAAATGGATACAGAATGGCTTAACCATCATATAATCACCATATCCCGGTAAAAATGAACACAAATTTATAAGTAAATTGCGGGTCCCGTCATGTTTGATTCCCCTGAGACTGTAGATAAAACTGTTCGTAAAGTATTTACAGAATACATCCTCAAAATTCTCATCGTGCACACATTGGTCTTCAATATAATCCAACTGGGGGCTTGTGTGCCCCTGAAGCCACGGAAATACAGGAATATCCATCACAGACATTGCCATTGCGAGGCTCCACTCACAAGATTCAAGTGTTCTACCATACTCTTTATTCCGGCTTTGGAAATGAGTTTCATCTTTTCGGGCAATCATATTAACTGCGAGTTCACAGACAATTTTAGCAAGCTCATTATCCTGAACGAACATCATTCCGGACTGAACCCGGCTCAGATAGGTCAAGCTGAAACGTTTGAGGGTACGCTCTCTTTTTTTCATCAGCAAATCGAGTATAATCTGCGGCCCTTTGGATGCTCCGAAAAAGGCATCAGCTTTCAGGTTTCCTGTAATCGTAAACTTATAGGCAGACAGCAGATTCCACAATTTATCGGGATCACGGCACCAGATTATATCCGAATCCAGAAAAAGGGACCGGTCAAAGAGCTGATAGTTGTGAACATTGTGTTTGAAACCTGTTATTGAGCAATGTTCAGATTCTATGGGATAGAGAACATCAAATAGATCACCGAAGCCTGCATCAGACAATTCGGCTTTGTGTTTCTGTTCGCATACGAGGGCAACCTTTCGGTGCCTGTCGTATCTTTTTATTGTCAGGGCCGATGCAACAGCATGCCTGAGGTATTTACTGTGACCATAAACATGGTATATATAACCTTCCGGACGTCTCTCACTATTGTTGAAAAAATATCGACAAATTCGTGCCGCTGTGCAGTCGAAAGTTCTTCAAATGTACTTTGCAGAGCATATTCAGCCATGTCTGCATAATCCATAACATCATTAATGATGTTTTTCAGGTCTTCTTTCTGCTTATCTGTATGATTGGTACCCTTTGGGCCAACCAGTGCTTTAATTTCACTGTCACGTTCCTGCAGGAAACTTTTAATATCATCTTTTTTGTCGCTGGTATTAGCCAACAGTGAAGAAACAAAGATGAAAAAACTCAGAGTGATCACTAATATTCGTGCCATAATTTTTATTTATTCCGGTAATTCGTGAAACGGTATACCCGCTGCACGGTACAGTCTGCCAATACTAACGTTGAAATCATGAGTTCGTTGTTTAAGTGCTACTTCGAGTTCAAGATTTTTTTTAACAGCATCTACCAGATTTTTAACATCACCGAAACCAAGATCGTAATCAAGCTGTTCCTGACGGAGCCATTCATTGCTGATATTATACGCTTTGCCAAGGTTGTCGATTCTTGAACGTGCAACCATCACGTTTTTGTATCTCTCAGCGAGATCAAGGCGAAGAGCATCGGTAACTGCCTCTTTGGTATACGAGGCCTGGCGAAACTGTATTCGTGATCGATCCTGCCTGCTTTTCATAATACCGAAATTGAGATTTTGCCTGAATCCGAAACCATAGACAAGATTTGAGAAATTGGTCCGATTCTGTATAAAGGGATTATCCTGTTTTGGACGATTCGGGGTTACAGCAACCGATGCCGATAGTCCCAGAAAAAATGACGGATAGTTTTGTGCCCTGGCTACTTGCAGTCCGTGTTGTGCAGCATCAACCACAGCACTGATATGACGCATTTCCGGGCGGGATACCATTGCCCGTTGTTCATAGTACCCAATGTCTCCGATTGTTACTTCAAGTGCATCGAGGAATTGTTCTTCAGGCAGAAAAACGATGTCATCGTCAGTATTTAATGCCAGATTCCAGATCCTGTTCACCGTCTTCAGATTTTCGTTTACTTCCTCTGCCATCATGTCAAATTCATGTCTGAAAATATTGAATTCGTATATATCTTTGTCTTCAATACTATCATCGCCCTCTTCCAGAAGCTTTTCCAGCTCTCTGTCGGCCCGACGGAATTCGGAGTTGGCCCGGTCGACCAGCCTGCTCAGCTCAAGTGCCAGCAGCTTTGCATAGTATAATTCCCATAATGATGTTTCATACTGTGATATCTCACCCTGGAAAGTGGCTTCAGCAGCTTTGGCTCCCGATTCGGCCGCCTTTATCGCATTGGATATAGCTCCCCATGTGTATATTGGCTGAATGGCAGTAATTTCGGCCCTTGTAAAAACAGCCCAGTCTTCCCAGTCATTTCGCAGGGTGGGATCCAGATACAGCGATCCGGGCGGATTACCCTGTGTACCTTTCACCCCCGGCACCAGGCCATGTGCCGTATTTGCAGAGGCATTCGGCAATATTCTGCTGGCTTTAGCTTCCTGAATCCGGGTTCCGGCAATTTCAACAGATTGTTGCCGTGCTTTGAGCATGGTTGATTCCCGAAGCCCTCGTTCAATAAATTCATGGATATTGAGCCGCAGTGTATCCTGAGCGAAAACTGGAACCGACGATAGCAACTCCAAAAGAAGAATGGCAAAGACAGCTCGTAAAAAAAATTTGCGGATGTCCATAGTAGCTGATGTTAACCTGAGATCAATATAATAAAAGCCCCGAAAATGAGGCTTTTATTTAAGCGGAGAGAGAGGGATTCGAACCCCCGGACCATTGCTGGTCAACGGTTTTCAAGACCGCCGCATTCGACCGCTCTGCCATCTCTCCGTTGCAAACAATATATTAACTATTGCGATAAAGCTTCAGCACCGGATACAATTTCGGAGATTTCCGTAGTAATGGAAGCCTGACGAGCCTGATTGTACTCAAGATTCAGTACACGGATGATCTCTTTCGCATTTTCAGTGGCGTTATCCATAGCTGCCATCCTTGCACCCTGTTCCGATGCATTGGATTCAAGAACTGCACGCCATAACTGCACATTAACGTGCATCGGCACAATATGTTCTAAAATATCAGCGGCAGACGGTTCGAAAATATAATCGATACCCTGGTCTGTGGATAAGCGTGGTATGGGTTCAACACCAGAATCGACCCTGGCAACAGGCAACAACTGTTCAATCACACGGTTTTGAGTAAGTACCGTTTTAAATTCGTTATAGGCGATATACACGCCGTCATACTCATTGTTCATGAACCGATTGAATGCATCTTTCATTATCTGAGCTGTGGGCTCAATAGCCAGATTGTCAAAAAAACCGGGGTGTCTTTCAATTACATCGTACCCGCGCTTGGTAAAGTGTTCATTCGCTTTCTTTCCGATGCACACCAGTGAGAGATTTCCTCTGTCAAGGTATTCCTTATAGGTCGTTTTGAACTCATCTTCAATGTAACGGAACAGATTTGTATTGAATCCGCCGCACAAACCACGATCGGATCCTACAATGACTACAAGAATTTTTTCTGGATTCTTATCTGCAGACAGCATTCTGCCGGACTCATCGGAACTCAAAGCCAGGCGGTTGAGTACAGACCGGAGGTTATAAGCATAAGGCCTGGTAGCCATTATTCTTTCCTGGGCCTTTCTCAGCCTTGCTGCAGCCACCATTTTCATGGCTTTGGTTATCTGCTGAGTGCTTTTAACCGAACTTATCCGGTCTCTGATATCCCGAAGATTAGCCATAATTATTCAGAAGCGCTGACAACCTGGTTTTTCAATGATTCTGCCTCTTCAAGTATGAGTTTACCAAATTCAGGACTCAATACACCGGAGGTCCGTAATTCTTTCATCTCTTTATCAAACTTGAGTGTTACTACTTCGAGAAAGCTTTTTTCAAATTCCTGGATTTTGTTTACCGGAATTGTGTTGAGCAGGCCTTCATTGTTCAGGTGAAGCAGTGTTATTTGCTGATCTACAGAAAGCGGTCTGTACTGCCCCTGTTTCAGTAGTTCAACAGAACGTGCACCTCTGGCCAGCTGCCTCTGGGTAGAAGCATCAAGATCAGAACCGAATTTGGCAAACGCCTCGAGCTCCCGGTACTGCGCCAGGTCAAGTTTCATGGTACCAGCCAGCTTTTTCATCGATTTCACCTGGGCTGCACCACCAACACGCGATACGGATATACCAACATCAATAGCCGGCCTGACACCAGAGTTAAAGAGATTTGACTGGAGGAATATCTGACCATCCGTAATGGAGATAACGTTTGTCGGGATGTAAGCGGAAACGTCGCCTGCCTGTGTTTCGATAATCGGAAGTGCAGTAAGTGAACCGCCACCCTTTAGCATTGGCCGAAGCGGTGCAGGCACGTCGTTCATTTCTTTTGCCACGTTGTCATTCTTATTGATCTTTGCGGCGCGTTCGAGAAGGCGACTGTGAAGGTAGAAAACATCTCCGGGATAAGCTTCACGTCCCGGCGGCCTACGCAAAAGCAGGGAAACTTCACGGTAGGCTACTGCCTGTTTTGACAAATCATCATAGATTATGAGGGCGTGACGGCCGGTATCACGGAAGTACTCGCCTATGGCAGCACCAGAGTAGGCAGCAATGAAACGCATGGGAGCCGGTGCTGTAGCCGATGCTGATACTATTACTGTATAATCCTTAGCGCCATTTTTTTCCAGGATCTGGTTTACCTGGGCTATGGTCGAGTTCTTCTGACCAATCGCAACATAGATGCAAAAAACACCTTTCCCGTCTTCATGGGTATGCTTCTGGTTTATAATGGTATCCACAGCAATAGCTGTTTTACCGGTCTGGCGATCTCCGATAATGAGCTCTCTTTGTCCGCGTCCGATCGGAATCAGGGCGTCAATCGCTTTTATACCGGTTTGAAGTGGTTCAGAAACGGGCTCTCTGTAGATTACTCCGGGTGCCTTGCGTTCAAGGGGTAATCTGATGGTATCTCCGGCAATTGCACCTTTACCATCAACAGGGTTACCCAACGGGTCAATTACACGGCCAAGCAGACCTTCGCCCACGGGTATGGATGCAATATTTTTTGTTCTGCGAACCGGGTGGCCCTCTTTTACAAGGGTGGTATTCCCGAACAGTACGATACCTACATTATCTTCCTCAAGGTTCAGTACCATGCCGTTAACAGGATTTCCGTCCTTGTCTATTGATTCGGGCAATTCAACAAGTTCACCGGCCTGAACTTTGGACAGGCCATACACCCGTGCAATACCGTCGCCAACTTCGAGTACCGTGCCAACATCGTAGATATCGGCTTCACTGTCGAATCCTGCCAATTGCTTGCGCAGTATGGCTGAAACTTCGTCTGGTCTTACGTGCGTCATTATGGGAGTTTCGTTAACAATTAAAAACTGTGCTTTAAACTGCAGTCCTGTATAAGGTCTGCTTCAGTTGTTCAAGCTTGTGTTTGACAGAACCGTCGATTACGGTGTCTTCGATGCGGACTACGACTCCACCCCTCAGTTCAGGGTTTGTATGGAATGTAGCCTGTATTTTCTTCCCTGTGTTATTTTCAAGGGACACCAGAAGATCCTTTTTCTGGTTTTCATCCAATTCAAATGCTGATGTAATCTGAACTTCCAGTATACCCGCATACAGGTTATGCTGTCTTATGTAGTCGTTAGCCATACCGGGCAACAGGGCCATTCTGTCTTTTTCAGCCATCAGTTCAACAAGCCGCCAGGTGGTTTTACCCACCCTCGATTTGAACAACTCGGCGAGTATAGCCAGCTTTTTCTCTTTTCTGACAATCGGATTAGCCAGAACGAGAATCAATTCTTTAGAACCATCAAACGTAGATCGCATCACACCGATATCTGCAATAACAGTATCGACCGATTTACTATCGACAGCCTGTTTGAGCAGGGCTGTAGCGTAACGTCGAGAAGCTTTTGATGATAGCATGGGCAGCTAGTTTTCCGGCAGATTATCAATAAAAGAATCGACCAGCTTTTTATTCCTTTTCTGATCCAGCTCGGCATCAAGAATAATGGAAGCCGCTTGCAAAGCCATATCCGAGACTTCCTTGCGCAGGTCGGCCATGGCCTTTTTCTTCTCCTGCTGAATTTCGTTCTTTGCTTGTTCGATAATTTTATCGGCTTCCAGCTTCGTTTTCTCCATTCTGTCGGTACGGAGCAGCTCGGCCTCTTCAAGTGCATCCTTACGGATCTGTTGTGCCTTGATTTCAGCCTCTTTCAGAGCATCCTGATTTTTTCTGGAGATCTCTTCAGCTTTCTTCATCGCTCTTTCAGCAGACTCAAGGGATTCACGAATACGAGCCTCCCGCTCCTGCAGGGCGGAAAGTAAAGGTTTCCACGCAAATTTTGAGAGGATAAGCAGAAAAAGGACCAGTGTAACCGCGATCCAGATAATCAGACCGGGGTCAACATTGATCAGAGAGTTGGCCAGTACTGTGTACATGATACTTCTGAATTAATATCAGAGTCAGAATAACTGACCCGTTCTTATTTGAAAGCGAGGATGATACAAATAGCCAGAGCAAAGAAGGTGGCACCTTCAATAAGACCGGCCGAGATAATCATCGAGGTACGGATGTCGCCTGATGCTTCCGGCTGACGGGCGGTGGCATCCATTGCGCTTTTACCGATCATACCGATACCGAAACCGGCACCAAGAAGGGTTATGGCAGCACCGATACCGGCAGCAAGGTGAGCAAAATTTGCTAATTCTTCCATCGTAATTACTCCTGAAATTATTGATTTTTTTAGATTAACGTTTAATGAGATTCATGTATAACATGTGCCGCTTCTCCATGGTGGCTGTGATCTTCAACAGCCATGCCAATAAAAAGAGCGGAAAACATAGTAAAGATGTACGCCTGCAGGAATGCGGCGAACAACTTGAGTGCATAAATAAACAGGTTGAAACTTATCCAGATCACCGAGCTTCCAAGACCGACATAGGTACCAAACATGTCGGCGAACAAAAAGATAAGACCTATAATACTGTAAATAAGCATTTTACCTGCAGCCATATTCGCAAAAAGACGAACGCACAATGCAAAGGGTTTGGTGAACAGTCCCAGTATCTCTACCGGTGTTATGATTACCAGCATGAATTTGGGTACTCCGGGCATGGCCAGCACGTGTTTCCAATAGTCTTTAGTACCGTTGAATTGGGTAATAAAAAAGGTGCACAGAGCAAGCACCACCGTTACGGATACATCGGCCGTTGGGGTTACACCCCATGGTGCAAGGCCGAACAGGTTCATGAACAGAATCAGGAAAAACACACTCAGCAGATAGGGTGTAAACTTCATGTATTTGTCTTTCCCAATGTTGGCGAGTGCAATATCATCTCTGATAAAAATAACCAGTGATTCAAAAATGTTTTGGAAAGATCCTTTGGGCTCACTTGTTCTGCCAATTCCGGCCCGGTATCGTTTATTGAGGCGTGCAAAAAGAAAAATGGTCAGGAATCCGGCAACCCACATCCAGACCAGGTGCGAAGAAATGGACAGATCCATTTTGACCGGGCGCCCGTCTGCATGACCCAGCTTGTATGAAACCGGTTCTATAAGGCTGTTTTCCTTATACCGGACCTCATTTTCCAGATAGTGAAGATCAATGAGACCGGCGTTTGAATTTAAGGCGCTCGTAGTACTGCTGAAAAAGAGAATACCGGAGTCTGTCCAAAGAATTCGGGGGAGTTCAATTTTGGCAAATGGCTTAAAATCCAGGTAGTAGTGATTCGACAGTTTGTCGAGGATATCGATTGTATTGTCGTCACCATCACTCTCTGCTGCTCTTACAGAATCGGTGGATAATGTTGTAAAAAGTACCAGTAAAAACAGAAACCTGGCTAAACGGCTCATCAGTTGGATGACAGAGATTTATTTTGAATACGGTTGATAAAAATAATTTCCGCTACAGATTTGGAAATATAACAAATAAACAGACTAATTATGAAACTAAATTGTGGTAAATCGGTGAGAAAAATCACCGCAACAACAGAAGCAAGCAGCAAGAGAAGCCTTAGTCCCATCCCGCCGAACACCGTTCCCATCATCTGTCCCATTTTCTTTTCCATACTTTTTGATATGGAGTAGTAAGACATAGCAACGCTCAGGGTGGTGAGTATACACGCCAGTACCAAAACCAGGAAATGACCACCTCCAACCGCCATCTGCGTCGGCCAGTATCCCAGAACGAGTATTACAAGGTCGATGAGTAAAATTACCCGTACAAATGATCCCATTATTTCTGTTTGTTCTTTTTGAACGATTGCGGCTTTTGTTGCGACTGAATACCCAGTTTGTAAAGATAGATAATAATACCGGCCAGCCCCAATACGATGCCCATCAATAACAGCCAGGGATGTGTATCGAAATAGCCATCGGCATAATAGCCCACTGCTACCGGCACAGCCATTGTTGCAGAAATTTCTACTGCGATACCTGAATATCGAGCGTATTCATGAAGGCGCGAATCAGACGGCATTAATCATCACAATAGTTAGTTAATAAACATCAAATGCCAGCTTCTAAAAGTTGCCAGATGGGCCGCTTACCGGAGAGCATCGCAACTCCCGTCTATTTAACGGTTTCCGTCATTCGGTTTTTAGTGCCGGAACCATTGCTTGTTCCTTCATTCTGCCGATTTTCAAGTGGTTTTTCACTCATGCGGCAGGTTCCCTCGAAGAACGCACCTTCCTCAACCAGAAAACTTTTTGCATGTATATTACCTGTTACTTTTGCAGACTTTCTTAGTATAAGCCGTGTACTAACCTTTATTTCACCGTTTACGCTACCTGAAACATCGGCTTCATCGGCACTGATATTGCCCTTAACAGAGCCGCTATTGGTGATTATACATTTTCCTTCGGCGTGAATCTCACCATCTACGGTACCGGCAATACGAACATCGGTTTTTGAAGCAAGTTCACCTTTTATGCGGGTTCCCTCGCTGATCATATTGATCATTGGCTGATTTGGAGTAGTCATATCTGTACTATTTTTTGTGTTCTTATTAAACATAACATTAGGTCGGTTACAGGTTGTTAAAAAATCTGGCCGGATTCTGGGGTACACCGTTTTGCCACAGTTCAAAATGCAGATGTGGTCCCGAGCTCATAAAACCGGTATTGCCTACCTTGCCGATTATATCGCCCTGGAGCACCATATCGCCTTTTACTTTGTAAATGCTCGCGCTGTGCTTGTAAACACTTACATACCCATCACTGTGTTGCACACTTACTGAATATCCGTAGTCGACGCCCCAACCAGACTGAATAACTGCTCCATCGGCAACAGCCCTGATATATGAATCAAGCGGGGCGGCAATATCTGTTCCATAATGCCGTGATGCTGAATCAAAACTTCTCGTCACAGTTCCATTAAGTGGGAACATTGCGGGAAATTGAAGGCTGCCACCATAGGATGATGCATATATAACATCAATATTGGTCAGGGATTCAAATTCGGGGACCTCCATTGTCGTGGAGTGAGGGATAGTTCCGGCGGATTGTAACGGCTCATAATAAATGTCGGTACTTGTCTCGAAGGTAGTATCAACAGCATTGAGAAGAACATCCCTGATGTTCATAAGCTGCATGTCTCTAAGTGCAAGTGAGTCCTGCAAAGCGATTACTCTGTCAGAAACATCAGTAACAGCATGTCTGAGCAGCCGGTCCTGCTTGCTGAACAGAAGAGATCCAAGAGGGGTAAAATAGAGGATGGCAGCAAACAAAAAAACGGTAAGAAATACGGAAACGACGTAATAACGGAACAGCCGGATTGGCCGGAAGGAATAGGTTTCGGTTTTGTCCGGATTGGTATTTACCCAAAGGACAAGTGTAAGGCTTTTGAACCTTTTGTTAAACAGCGATTTAAAAAGTTGGAACATTTGATTCGGCTTTCCCGGTTCAACCACCTGAATTTGATCTGCCGGCTGCGGGGTGACTCTTCAATTCATCAAAACGGGAAGCGAGCTTTCCGGCTATGTTTATCCTGTTAAACGTACGCATGAAATCAGGATTGGCTGGCGGTATGCATTTGCTTCTTAATTTACTGAGTATTTCACTCAGTATTTGTTGCACTTGTTCGGTGCTGTCGGGATCTGCCCGATATCCTGCACCATAGGCATGCAGAATACGGGCGGCTTCGCCATTGGGAACAAGACCCAAAATCGGTTTACCTGTACCAATATATTCAAAAAGCTTGCCCGTGGTAACCTGATTTTCATTTTTCTGCCTGCCTACAGTAAACCAGAGCAGATCAGAATCGAACAGGTTTTTAACTGATTCCCTGTGGGGGATGTAACCCATATTAACGGTTACACGGTTCAGATTCAGATCACTGATGCGCTGCAGCACCGGTTTCTCCAGCCCTCCCTGAAAAACAAGTTCTATATCCTTCTCATCGATATACCCGCTATCGAGCAGAGCCCTGACCGCGGCGAGAAATACATCCGGTTTTTGTGCTCCGTAGAATATACCGTTATAGGTTAATCTCATCGGGCCCGGTTTACAGGCATCCCGAGATGCCCGCAG
>JAIVHB010000133.1:15086-83347 GCA_020201275.1 Rhodothermaceae bacterium
TGGAATAATCCTCATTTCTGCTTTTCAGTGATAACAGCATTGTTTTGTTGATTGCCGTAATCAATGATGCCTGTTGCAGCGTCTTTTTTTCGAGTTGAGCCATTTTCTGCCGGTGCATCGAAGTGGGCATATTCAAAAGATGGCTCCCGAGCCAGTCGTCACGAAAATCCATAACCACCGGGATATTGTACCTCTTTCCCAAGTCTGCGGCTATGAGATGGTTGCTGTAAGGCGGTGCCGTGGAGAAAATGATATCAATGCTGCCCTGTTCGATAATTTTATCGCATTCAGATATGGCCGGTCTGATCCATCCCCTCTTATTATCAGGCAAATAAAACCAGGAAGAAACCGATCTGAGAACCCGTCTGGCCGATTCAGGCAGTGAGGAAAGGCCCATCGCCTGGCCTCCGGTTGAGTGAAAAAGGGTTTTACCGGCAACCCGGTGAACCTCTGCACCAGATTCAATCAGCTCTTGAGTCAGTGATTCATCGAATGTATGGTAGACTCCAGGTTCCGGCGCTACAACTACCGGTTCCCACCCGAACTGTGGCAGGTATTTAATGAGCTTTAATGGCCTCTGAACCCCACTCGATCCCATTGGCGGGAGGTAATAGACGATAAACAGCACTCTGCCACCGGTCTTGAACGTCTGATCAGTGCCGGCACCTGTTTCGGGATCCGTCATGTGTCTCCGGGATTAGCGAACCGAATAATTTGGCGCTTCTTTGGTTATTTGTACGGAATGGGGGTGGCTTTCCCGCATGCTGGCAGCCGAAACCTGTACAAACTCAGCATTATGCAAATCAGTGATATTTGCTGCACCACAATACCCCATGGCAGCCCTGAGTCCACCCACCATCTGGTATACCACTTCGCCAAGATATCCCTTGTATGGTACACGCCCTTCAATACCCTCCGGTACCAGTTTTTTTATATCGTCTTCCACATCCTGGAAATAGCGATCTTTTGAGCCTTTGCTCATGGCACTAAGACTTCCCATACCGCGGTAGGATTTAAACTTGCGCGATTCATAGATAATTGTTTCGCCGGGGCTTTCATCAACACCTGCGAACATGGATCCGAGCATAACAGCAGTCGCGCCTCCGGCAATCGCCTTTGGTATGTCGCCGGTCTGCTTGATGCCGCCATCAGCAATGAGGCCGATTCCATGTTTGCTGCAATATGCAGCAACCTCCATAACGGCACTAAGCTGTGGTACACCAACACCGGTGACAATTCTTGTTGTACAGATCGAACCCGGGCCCACTCCAACTTTAACCACATCGGCGCCGCTTTCATGCAGGGATTTGGCAGCGGAGGCTGTGGCGATATTTCCGGCTACAATGCATAGCTCAGGATAGTTTTCTCTTACCGCCACCACGGTTTTCAATACCCCGTCGGAATGGCCATGGGCTGTATCAATTGTAATACAATCCACATCGGCATCGGTCAGGGCCTGAACACGATCCATGGTATCGGGGCCCACGCCCACGGCTGCTCCGACCCGCAGCCTGCCAATATCATCTTTGCAGGCATAGGGGAAATTCTTTTTCTTTTCGATATCCTTGAATGTAATGAGCCCCATAAGGGTCCCATCGGAATCGATAATTGGCAGCTTTTCCACTTTATACTGCTGGAGCAGTTTTTCAGCCTGCTCAAGTGTGGTGCCAACCCTTGCGGTAGCCAGTTCACCACTGGTCATGATTTCGAATAATTTCCTCTTCATGTTGCGCTCGAGGCGGAGATCCCTGTTCGTTACTATGCCAAGAAGTACCTTATTGCTGTCGACAATGGGAATTCCGCCGATTTTATGCCTGTTCATCAGGTCTCTGGCCTGCTGCACCGTCGCGTCGCCCGGCAGGGTAACCGGATCAACGATCATGCCACTTTCGCTTCTTTTCACCAGCCGAACCTGTTCAGCCTGTTCAGCAATACTCATGTTTTTATGAAGTATAGCCATCCCACCCTCGCGGGCAAGGGCAATGGCAAGCCTGTATTCCGATACGGTATCCATTGCAGCACTGAGTATCGGGATATTCAGCTTAAGTTTTGGTGTAAGGTTTACCGATATATCGACATCGCGTGGCAGCACTCGGGAATATGCAGGAACCAGAAGAACATCGTCGTAGGTAAGGCCTTTTCGGGTAATCTTTGCGAAGGGTTCAGCATTCTGCATAAGGGGCACAGGCATTTGGTTTACAGTTTGGCAAAAATAAGGAATTGACAGGTAATGTTCCTCATCCAAATCCATGTTCTTTCAATTGAAATAATCATGAATCAGCACCATTCTCCAGTCCGGGCAAATCAAAAAAACTGCCGAATTGGTTTATGATGTCTGAACATGTGGGTCCCCTACACTCAGTTTAGTGCCCCGGACACGTCAGTAGTTCACTTTCAGCATTCCAATGGCTGTATCGAGGCTGCAGATGCCTTTACGATAGCAGTCGACCCAGTATATAACCGACTTTCTGCGGTTCATAACGAACTCATCTCGTGAGCAGTAGAGTCCTGTAACTTCATTATAGAAGCCTTTTATGTCTTCAAGAATTACATCGATGAGTTCGCCCGGAAGTTCCCTCCATCCCATAGCAGCAATAAATTCTGACAAGGCACTGTCGTAGCGTGGGTGTATGTCTACTTTTTTGAGTTTCGGGGTTTCGATCCGGGTGAGTTTAAGTGCGCTTTGCATGATGTTCTCCGTTTGGTTTATGTTGATTACGGAGGTATGATAAGACCCGGGTGTGTCAACATTATGTCACCCTTAATTATCATTTTTAAAAAAAATTATGATGCCTGAATCAACTACCATAGATCTTTTGAGCAGGTACATCACAGGTCTTGCAGATATAACCGGTTTACAAGGTACATCACGGGAAAAAACATCCCGGGAATCACTTGTTTGCTTCCGTTGTCGCGCTTGATAGCAGTGCATAATAAATCGCGATTTTATTATCATTAGCTCTTTAAAAACTATGGCCCTGATTGATATGTTTACTTTTCACATGATCTGATATTCAGGCATTCCTTCTAATTTATCTGTATGAATCAATTCTTTGCCAATTTACAAGTGCCGGTTCATGATCCGGTTCTGATATTTGCCATTGTGATGCTCATCATTTTGCTGGTGCCCCTGCTGTTCAATCGTATCCGTATTCCCGGGGTTGTGGGTCTAATTCTGGCCGGAACCATTGTAGGGCCAAGCGCAATGGGTTTACTTGAACGCGACAGTACTATGATTCTGCTCGGCACTGTAGGCCTTCTGTATCTGATGTTCATGGCAGGCCTTTCAATTGATTTAAATAAATTTGAGAAACTGCGTAACAGAAGTATTCTCTTTGGTCTGTTTTCATTCTTCATCCCCCAGGGCCTGGCAGTAGCCGCCGGGTTGTACCTGCTCGATTACAGTCTGTTCACATCCCTCCTGCTCGGGTCTATTGTCGGATCTCATACCCTGCTGGCTTACCCGATAGCCAACCGTATCGGCATCATAAAAAACACCGCCGTAACAATGACAATGGGAGGTACCATTGTAACCGACTCACTTTCACTGGCTGTTCTGGCTGTTGTAGCGGGTGCCGTTACCGGCGACATAGGACCAACTTTCTGGATAACATTTATCAGCATGGTTACCGGCTATGTGGTGCTGATAGTACTCGGATTGCCACGTCTGGGAAGATGGTTTCTCAGGGATTCCCGAAATGAAACCAATGCTGAATTTGTCTTTCTTGTGGCCCTTCTCTTTATCACGGCATATCTGGCCGGGCTTGTCGGTCTTGCACCCATTATCGGGGCGTTCCTGGCAGGGCTTACACTAAACCGGCTGGTGCCCGAGGCGAGTCCACTTATGAGCCGGGTACAATTTGTGGGCAGTGCATTATTTATCCCCTTTTTCCTGATCTCAGTTGGTATGCTGGTTGACGTGGGCGTACTCACAGAAGGCTATGAAGTATGGATTCTGGCAGGTGTTTTTACCGGCCTTGTATTTATCGGAAAATTGATGGGTGCCGTATTCACCGGCCTCATCTACAGATATACCAAAGAAGAAACAATCACTGTGTTTGGGCTTTCGAGTCCGCAGGCGGCAGCTACACTTGCAGTAACCCTTGTGGGATATGAGATAGGCCTGTTTGATCAATTGGCGGTTAATGCCGTTGTTGTTATGATTTTGATAACCTGCATGGTGGGTCCATGGCTGGTAGAACGCTTTGGCCGGGCAGTGGCACTCCAGGAAGATGCCAGTCCCTATAATCCCTCCGAAGCTCCGCAGAGAATTCTTATCCCCCTCGCTAATCCTGCTACGGCAGAATCTCTGATGGATATTGCCATGATGATGCGTGGAAAAAACTCCGATGAGCCTCTTTTCCCCCTTACGGTAGCACGCGACGGGGCTAAAGTGGATTCACAGGTAGCCGCAAGTGAGAAAATGCTCAGTCATGCGGTGGTGCACGCCGCAGCTGCCGATATACCCGTATTACCGGTTACCAGGGTAGATATGAATATCAGTAACGGAATTATGAGGGCTGTTAAGGAACTGCGCATATCCGACATTGTAATTGGCTGGAATGGTCAGATATCTGCCAGGCAGAAGATTTTCGGCAGTATTCTCGACAAGTTGCTTGAGCAGAGCGACGAGATAGTACTGGTAACAAAGATTGAACATCCTGTAAACACCACTAAACGGGTTATACTGGCAGCACCTCCCCTTATTGACAGAGAACCAGGTTTTGACTCCGCCATTCTCACTATCCAGAATCTTTGTGACCAGATCGGTGCGGATATATTACTCGTATCTACTGAGCTGAATTCCAGGCGCATCAAAGAGATCCTTACAAAACAGGAACCGAAAATTGATACTGAAGCGCTCATATTAAGTGAGTGGACCGAAGTTATTCGCATTACGGGGCCCAGGTTCAGTGAAGATGATCTGTTGATAATAATGAGTACCCGGGAGGGGTCACTTGCATGGCAACATTCACTTCACAGATTACCAAGAATAATTTCTAAGCGATACCCCAGACTAAATTTCATAACTGTATATCCGTCGTCAGCTGAGAAACAGTCTGATGTTGAGTTTAAGATTCATTTTGAGGGATCCGACATTATACCACCGATACCCCGGGAAAACATCGCCCTGAACCAGACGGGGTTATCTGCAAAACAGCTGCTGATTGAGATGCTGGCATCCCGTTTTGATGGGAAATCTGATGAACGGCTCAGTGAGATCGTAAGAAATGTGATGAAAGCAGACCCCGACAATCTGCCCGGTGAGTTACCGGATGTTGTACTGACACATTACAAAACACGTTATATTAAACAACCAACCCTGTTCCTCGGCATAAGCAGCGATAATATACAGTTCCTCAATGTTGAAGGAAGTTTCAACATCATATTCCTGCTTCTCAGCTCAGAAGATACACCGGATCAGCGCAATCTGAACATCCTTGGAAGCCTTGCACGTTTGCTTGGTCAGACCAACACCATAAACAAACTGAAGAAAGCCAAAAGCCTGGCCGAAATCAGTGGCGTTATCAGCGTGGCCAATGTTTCTATGGATGATGAATTAGCATAGACAGATCACACCGGATAAATCGATTTTTTTGCAGCCAGCAGTGTGTTCTTCATCAGCATAGCTACAGTGAGCGGACCAACCCCACCCGGAACCGGTGTAATCCAGCTTGCTTTTTTACTGACAGAATCAAACTCGCAGTCGCCGGTAAGCCTGTATCCTTTTTCTGACTGATTATCGGCCACCCTGTTGATTCCCACATCGATAACCACTACCCCCTCTTTTACCATCTGACCGGTAATAAGGCCCGGCGAGCCTGCAGCTACTATGAGAATGTCGGCATCGATGGTATGCCGGGTGAGATCCCGTGTATATTTGTGACAGATGGTGGTAGTAGCCTTGCTGTCGTTTTCTCTGGAGAGCAGTATGGCCATAGGAGAACCGACAATATTGCTTGCACCCACCATTACGGCATGTTTGCCTTTGGTCTGAATACTGTAGTAGTTGAATATTTCAAAGATACCGGCGGGCGTACAGGGACGGAAACAGGGTTGCCCGGTGGTCATCCTGCCGATATTCATGGGATGGAAACCATCCACATCTTTCCTGTGATCGATCGTTTCTATAACCGACATCGGATCGATATGCTGCGGTAGCGGCAATTGTACCAAAATTCCGTCGGTGGCATCGTCGTTGTTGAACTGCCTGATAGTATCCTTCAATTCCTTATCAGACACCGTATCGGGAAGTATAAGGGTATCGGAATCGATTCCTACCTCTAAGCAGGCTTTCGTTTTAGCAGATACATAGGTATGCGAACCCGGATTATCGCCAACCAGTATTACCTGCAACCGTGGTTTACGATTTCCGGTCTCTGTCCACCGTTTTACATCGCGGGACACATTTTCCCGGAGCAGTCCCGCCACCATTTTTCCGTCCAGAATGCTTGCTGACATTATCTTTCGATTTGGTATTTCTTCATTTTGTTATACAGATGGCTGCGCTGAATCCCGATCTTATCGGCCGTCTGGGAGATATTCCAATCATTTTTATGCAGGTGGTATTTGATGAACAGGTTTTCGGAGGCTTCCTTGAATTCCTGAAAATCCTCATAATCGGCAGGCATTCCATCGAACTGATCGGTTTCCAGTTTACTCATCGCCAGCATTTCGATAGTGTCGGCGCCGGCCAGCTCTTCAAGGAAAAACCGGGCGAGCAGTTCAATATCGTCACGGCGTTCACGCAGTGGAGGCACGTGAATCGGTATCACACTGAGCCGGTGAAACAGATCTTCCCTGAAACGGTGTTCTGCAATTTCTTCTTTGAGATCTTTATTGGTGGCCGAAAGTACCCGAACATCAACCTTAATGGATTCGGATCCACCAACACGGGTAATAGTATTTTCCTGAAGCGCTCTGAGCACTTTAGCCTGGGATGCAGGGCTCATATCGCCGATTTCATCGAGGAAAAGCGTACCACCATCGGCTTGTTCGAATTTGCCTATACGCCGGCCAGCCGCTCCTGTGAACGCACCTTTTTCGTGACCGAACAATTCACTTTCGAGAAGATCAGCGGGGATGGCCGCACAGTTGACTTCGACAAACGGACCATTGTTCCTACGGCTGTATTCGTGGAGCCATCTGGCAACAAGTTCTTTTCCGGTACCATTTTCACCGGTTATGAGAACCCTGGCATCGGTTGGTGCTACTTTTCTTATGGTTTTCCGGATATTTTTAATCAGGTCGGTTTCGCCGATTATTTCAGTAACCCTGGAAATGCGCCGGCGCATTTTTTTGTTTTCAAGAATCAGGCTCTGCTTTTCCAATGCATTTCGTACACTAATCAGCAGTCTGTTAAGGTCGGGTGGTTTTTGCAGAAAGTCGAACGCACCAAGCCTGGTGGCCTGAACGGCAGCATCAATATTGCCATGACCGGAAAGCATTATGACCGGAAAATCGAAACCCTGTTCTCTGAGCTTTTCCAGGACTTCCATTCCATCCATTCCCTGCATCTTGATATCGAGAAACATCAGGTCTACGTTTTGCCTGCCAATGAGTTCAAGGCATTCCATTCCGCTGCCTGCCTCGAAAACCTCATAGTTTTCGTACTCCAGAATCTCACGCAATGCTTTGCGGATGCTGCTTTCATCGTCGGTTAGTAATATTTTCAGTTTAGTCGGCCTCGACATAGTATTTGTCGTTAATTCAGTTAGAGATGAACTTCTCGCAAGAGACAGATAACATCCGTTTCATAATGTTACTGTTCGCATAATAATTTATGGCTCCGGCTGCCGGCAGGTGAATAACAGCGGTTAATTCATTTCATTTTAACCTGCGCTGACAACCTGATTTATCAGGTTAGTGCATTCCGGATTCTTCTTCTGAAAATATCTTATGTATTTCATCCGCCGATTCCGCTTGCTTAATTGCATTGCGAAACTGGTCGTTGTTCATAAGCCTGGATATTCTGCTTAGTAATTTAATATGGGTGGTACTCTGGCCGTCGGGCCCGATAAGCAGAAAAACCAGTTCAACATCCTGGTCGTCGATCGAGCCGTATTCAAGAGGGTTTTTGAGCCGGGCAAATACAGCGAAATTCCGTTCAATACCGTTAATTTTTGCATGAGGTATGCCGAGCCCCTTTCCAACCCCTGTAGACATGATCGACTCACGTTCCATAACAGCCCTTGTAGCCCGCATGGTGTTCTCCTTACCAAGTTCTGCAGACAGTGATTGAATCATTGTCTTAACAAGTTCTTCTTTTGACTCAGCTTCAAGATTATGGAATACATTACCCGAAGTCAGAAGATCCGAAACTTTCATTTAATCTATTTTTCATGGAAATCAGTGATTGTACAAATATACTCACACCACCACTGAGTTATCAAAAGGAATGAGATACTATTTTTCAGGATATAGGTCCAGTTAAATTCTCCTGTTTTTAAGGCAAATTCGGTTTAATTTCGGAAATGAGTTTTATTAAAAGCGCTACTGCCGTTTTCCGCAAGGATTTTCAATCCGAATTGCGCTCACGATACGCCATCAATACTGTGCTTGCCTTTGTAGCATCCTCCCTCATGATTATTCTGTTCTCTGTGAGGATAATGGAATTGCCGCCGGCCGCCAGAGGTGCGATCGGATGGATCGTTCTGTTATTTGCTGCGTTGTCAAGTTTATCCAGATCTTTCGTTATGGAAACCGACAAGGGGACATACGATCTGTTGCGCCTGAATGTAAGCGGACTGGCTGTATTTACCGGAAAGTTATTTTACAATCTTCTTTTCACAACTATGGTTACCATTGCGGTGATGTCGGCATACTGGTTTCTGAGCGGCATAGAGGTTGGCAATCCGCTGTTCATGGCAATCATTCTGTTTTTTGGTATCATCGGTTTTTCATCAATCTCAACCCTCCTGGGCGCGGTTGTGGCGCAGGCTACACGAAAAGGGTCGATATTTGCCGTTATTGCACTGCCCCTGCTGCTTCCTCTTATTTTGCTACTGTCAGGAACAACAACTGCTGCCATCCAGGGTGAAACAACGGGGGAATATCTCAGCGAAATCCTCGCTCTGTTCTCCTTTTGCGGAGTTACGCTTACTATGTCGGTTCTCTTATTTGACTACACCTGGTATGAATGATTCTTTCTATACATCAGATGCGTTTGACCCGTCGTGGTACAGCCATCCCGACATTAACCTTTTCCTGCCGCTACCTTCAACTGTCAGTTTCGACGAGCTGCGCATGCGTATTGATATGCTCTCCAAAGATCCGTATGAGATTGTTGACTTCGGCCTGCGCCCTTCAATTACCGGCGACGACAGCAGCAAAAACCGTAATGCATTCTACTCGGTCAAGTATTTCAATGAAGAAATAAGGAAAGTCAGCTATTACAAGCCGAATGAGGGGCAGAAGAACATTGTGATCATTACCAATGTGGAAAAAATGCGAAAGGAGGTGGCCAACGGCTTTCTCAAATTGCTGGAAGAACCGGGTGAAAATCTGATGTTCATTCTAACCACCGACAATCCGAACGTTCTGTTGCCCACCATACTTTCACGATGCCAGATTGTTCACTGTCCGCCGCTGAGCCACACAGAAATTGAGAACGGGCTTGTGAACCTGGATGGATTACCACAGGGCGAGGCCTCCTATCTTGCCCGGATCGCCGGGGGCAATTATGCCATGACCCGGTTCTACGATACTGCTACCCTGAAGACCAACCGGCAGGCGGTCATTCAATTTTTAAGGTACTCATATGTAAATGATGCCGTTCAGATCACCCGTACTGCCGCCTCATGGCAGACCGACCTGAATCTTGAAGGGCAGGCCTCGGTTTTGAACATGCTTGAAATGTTCATACGTGATCTGATGGTTTACATGCAGACCGGAGAAGCAGATTCTCTTATAAATGCCGATCAGGCAGATGTGATCAGTAAATTCTGTGCCTCTCTGAAAGATGCGCGTCTCGATTCCATGTTGCATCAGGTGGCCTTTGCCCGAAAGATTATCTATCAAAACGTATCACCCAAGCTCATCTTTACGGTGCTCGCAAATCGTTTTACCGCCCTGATGCGCGGTTACGATACAGTGATACCTTTTGATGAACCCTGGCATCATCTCCCGGCTTATACTGCCTTAGACGCATCATGAAAAGCCAGCGAATTCCCTTTACAAAGATGCACGGGGCCGGCAACGACTTTATCGTAATCGACAACCGCACTGAAGTCATCGATCATGATGCTTTTACTAAACAGATCCCTTTGCTTTGCCATCGCAGGTATGGCGTTGGTGCCGATGGCATCCTGATTCTTGAAGCAGACCAAAGGGCTTCATATCGTATGATTTATAAAAATGCGGATGGCAGTGATGCCGGAATGTGTGGCAACGGGGGGCGTTGTATAGCCCTGTTTTCAACCACAATCGGTTACAACAGTGATCATACCTTCATAGCCGGCAGTTCCATATACCGTGCCGTGGTCAGAAGCAACAGCGTTGTCATTCATTTTCCTGTAGAGTCAGTGGTAAGAATCGTTGATGGGTCTGAGGATGGGGAAATCTATCAGGTTCATACGGGAACAGAGCATATCGTACTTGAAGCCGGACCCGGTCTTCTCGAAGCCGATTCAGAACTTATAACCCTGGGGCGAAAACTGCGTTACGCAAAGGCATTCAAACCTGCAGGCACCAATGTTAACTTCATGACCGTTAAAGGTGATAAACGAATACGCCTGCGTACCTATGAGCGCGGTGTTGAGAACCTGACTCTGGCCTGTGGTACCGGTTCAATTGCATCAGCCCTTACGGCCCACTCACTTTCAGATGAGAGAACAAACCGGGATCTGTATACCGTCGAATGCGATGGCGGCGAACTTGAAATCGGTTTCAATCATAACCGGGAATCCGGTATTTATTCCCAGATCACTTTAAAAGGACCAGCTGAAATTGTTTTTGAAGGCATTATTGATATTTAATCTACTCATCCTGTTTTTTTTAACAGGGTGCTCAACACGCGAATCGTTAACAGGGAACAACAACGGAAGGCAGCCCGGCCTGCCGGTACTTGAAAACAGTTTTATCGTACAGGGTCAAAAAATTCCGTCTGCACAATTCAGGAGTATTCAGATTTACAGCGGCTCGAATCCCGCTTCGGCCCCCATCATCCAAATTGGTTCCGGACAGACATTCACCCTGCGTTTTGACCACATTGCAAGCAGTACCGAGATGTTTACCGTGAGGGCCGAACACAGGAATGCCGACTGGAGTCCAAGCAATTTGTTCGACGGTTTTTACATGCGCGGGCAGGCTACCGATTTTATATCAGACCCTGTGCAAAGCACAGTAGTCGCTCCCAATTACATGCAATACACGTACCGTTTTCCCAACAGGAATTTCAATTTTCTGATTAGCGGCAACTACTTGCTGCATATAGAAGACTACCGTACAGGTGAACTTTTGTTTTCGGTGCCATTCATGCTTTTTGAAGAACGGGGTACGGTAGAAATTTCCATCGAGGAATTGTTTGGGCTTGACTCACATCATTTCCTTCACCATCAACCGTTCGCCACCTACATTCATCCCGATTTTGTGTTGATGCCGGACCAGGATATATCCATCTATTTTGTTCAGAATCAATTCTGGGGCAGAGCACAGGAGGCCACTATCAGGGATTTGAGTGAATCGGACCGGATCAGAATGCATGTTTCCCGCGACGAGGCATTTCCGGGCAGTTATGAATTCAGACCCCTCATTATGCAGAACATCGATAATCTGCCGGCGGAATTTCTTGAGGTGAGAAAGGATACTGAACCTCCCACTATCTTACGCGATCGTGATGTGATCAATTTCGGGGTAACACCGTCAAGTATGGGCAGCAACAGGTACGGATCTCCTGATTCTGACAGGGGTGCCCGGTACGCTCGTGTTGTCTTTTCACTCGACAGACCCGCCAATCTTTCTGCCGACAGCAGAATTCATGTAACCGGGCCCTTTTCTAACTGGTCTGTTTCAGATGAAAACCGGATGCGCTACAATCGTGATACCGATCGTTTCGAAGCCGGTATCCTCGTAAAAGAGGGTTCCTACGACTACAAGTATGTGATCATTGAGGGCCGTACCATTGATGATCTGAGGCTTGCCGACAGCTTTGCAGATTCGCGGCAGGAATATCATACACTGATATACTACAGAGACCTGCAGTTAAATGCAGACCGCCTGCTCAATATCAGGTCGGATTTCACACGATAGTCTGGAACTTACCAGTAGTGAGGCCGGTCGATCCCCTAAAAATCGATACCGATACTGAAATAGTGCACTCTGCGGCCAAAACTGCTTTCATTCACATCATAAGGCCAGGCCAGATCGTACCGGACCGGAAGACCAAGAAGAATCGTTCTCAGGCCGAAACCGGTACCCATGAGCAGATTATCTCTCACATTGTTCCAGCTGGTGTTAGTCCAGGCTGATCCCACATCGAAGAAAGCCAGCCCCTGAATGTTATATAGCGGGATAATGGGAATCGGACCCGGTAAAATGGCCGCAAACAGCGGGAATCTGAATTCTGCATTCAACAGCGTATATTTTTCACCGATACCGCGGAAGTAACCATAACCACGCATGGGATACCCGGAGGGAGAAATAAAGATATTCTTCAGATCGTCGTCAAGCAGGCTTATGTTGTCGTCCTGCCTGTAGTTGATCCAGTTCTGCATGCCGCCGAGGTAGAATTTTTGCGGATTTGGCCCCTCCGAAAAGGCACCGGTAGCCCGCAATGCTATCACATAGGGACCATAAATTCCGATATACTTTCTGACGTCGGCCGAGAGGGAGACAAAGCCGGGGAACTGATCGCTGAATGGTACACCACCGGTCAGTGAAACCATCATCCTGCTACCACCCCAGGGAGTGATAAATCCCGGTCTTGTTTTGTCATTTACATAACTCAACTGAGGATAGAAAAGGTATTCACGCTCACTCTCGCTAAACTGGAATCCAGCCTGATCCAGAGAGATCGTAAACAGGGACTGGGAAAACTCAATACGCTCAAATTTGTTGATCGGCCGGGAGAATGTAACACCACCACCGTAGAAACGGATTCTGGAGAGCGGGCCTCCGAGGAACTGCTGGAAGTTGAAAGCCGAGTGAAAATATTGCGCTGTTATGTTGGTCCGGTTAGCGAAATGACCGTAATACATGGAATACGAACTGTTCCTGAGATCCAGAACAAGGTTTGATGAAAAGCCGAGCTGGTGATTTCCAAGCACATCACTTGCTACAAGCTGAATGCCTGCCGAAGCAAACGTGCCATAACCGCCCGTTGCAATACCGCCGCCTGCACCAGCATAATCAAGACTGAAATTGAGTCTGTACCGGGTAGGGATGAATCGGCCGTCGTCAGTTTTGTTATCCGTAACAGTAAAAATGTCTTCAGCCAGTAACTCTCCGATTTCCTCGTCGGCGGTATCACCAAATACATAATTACGGAAATCTATAACATCGGACCGCACACTGTCACGAACCACCACGATATCATCCATATCATCGCCGGTTGTATCGGGGTCTGTGGTAGTCATTCCCCTGATTTCGCCACCGAATGTTTGCCGGCCGTATCCGATAGCCGGCACTCTGCGATCCTCAGACTCACTTGCTCGCCGTTCAGCCCAGTAGTTATCAGAAAGTGGTGTATCCTTGACACGGCTGAATGGATCGTTAATAAGGAAAATATCCAGGTAGCCACCGTTAATGGAATTTACGGCCAGTTTGCTGCCATCCCTGCTCAATGACATCTGCATTACACCTGTAACGAGATCGGTCAGCGGCCGGCTTTCACGGCTGTCGAGATCCATCACATAAATATTACTGATTCCATTCTGGTCGGAAATATAGATCATTCTGCCATCGTTGGTCAGAAGAGGACGTTCCTCGCTCCAGCCAGGGGTATTGGTCATTCGTTCAACGCGGTTGCCATCAATCGGGGCACGGAAAATATCGGTCTGATTTAGGTTGGGGTTTGCCAGTGCATTGTAATTGGTACGGTACGTATTGAGCTGCACCCTGTCGCCCCTGTCAGATGTGAAATAAACATAGCGTGAATCGGGTGAGAAAGCAGGATCGGAATCACTGAAGACATCGTTGGTTATGCCTGTAAAATCCTGCGTTTCCAGGTTATAGAGGTACACATCAACAAACGGCCCGCGATTGCCCTGGAATGCGATCATTTTGCCGTCGGGTGACCAGGCTACCGAACCGATTGCATCGAGCGAAGGAAACTGGATCTTCCGAACATCACCGGAGCTGTAATCAACAATGGATATATCGTTTTGGCCCCGTGAGCGTGAAGACAGGGCAATCTGCGAGCCATCGGGCGACCAGGCAAGATTGGGATTGAGGATGTTGAGTTCTTCGAAATCAACATTGTCTTCGCCACGGATCAGGGTTTTGATCATTCTGCCGTCGAATGCAGATATTACGACAACGTCAAAGTATCCGCGCCGGTTGGTTATCATGGCAATGCGGTCGCCCAATGGAGAAATTGCCGGACTGGTATTATAGGAGCCGCCCCGTCCCTCGCGTTTGGTCAGGTGGGTACCGATATTTTTAAGATTTTCACGTTCGGCAACTTCGGGCCAGTATCGTTGACGCAGGTGATCGTGAAAGCGCTCGCTCAATTCATCGATATTCAGGCCTATCGACTGACGGAAACTGGCATCAATATTCCGGCTATTTTTTATCCGCTGCATGATCTCACCGATTTTCTCACGTCCGTATTCTTCGACTATAAAATTCCACACGGCCTGACCGCCACGGTAAGCAAAATACCCGCCCAGCTGCCTTATTGGCGGCAGGTAGGTATTGATCACTGCATCCCGTATGAACATATCGGTATTTGTGTCCCATCCGAGGGCTGTATACTCAGCCAGACCCTCTTCGAACCAAAGGGGGAAAAACAGCTGGTTGGAACCTGACACCAGAGTCTGAATGTTGCCGCCGTAATACATATCATTGACCATGGCGTGCAGCAACTCATGGTGCAGAACACGACGATAATCGCCATAATCACCCTGAAACGGGATAGTAATCCGGTTTTTAAATTTATCGGTTACGCCCCCGATTCCCTGAGCATCTACCGGCAACGGAACGACGTTCGTCTGGGAAAAATCGGTGTGTGAATCATAGATGATAACTTTTATCCGATCGTGTATCTGATGGCGAAAATCCTGCGAGAGTTGCCAGTAGGCAGCTTCCAGGGCATTGGCTGAAAATTCAGCCAGATAATAATTCTTAGAATCATAGTAATAGATATCAAAATGATCAGATTGAATTATTCTCCAGTCGAATGTGCTGTACTGCACCCTGTTTTTCCCAAAAAAGGTGAATTGAGAGTATGCGTTATCAACTGCTAGCAGCAGTACGAATATCAGGATTACGGCTTTGAATAGATTACCGGTAGCGTTCATTGGATGCTGATTTCAGGATAGTTTGACTTACTTTTAACGTAACGCATTTTTACACTGTATTCGTTTGATTACAGAAATTTTTTACAGTTATATGATATGTGCAGTTTCATCGGGAATTGTTTGCCCCGCTACTGCTGGCGTAAAACAATACTTTTTGTACATTCATTCGTTCGTTACACACATAGAAACAGCCTTCCGAATCAAATACGTCCACAATCCGGCAAACCGGACTGAGTTGAGCGTATTCCGTTCTCATTTTAATAAAAGGCCGGGATAAAAAACTATGCAAGTTCAAAATCAATTTGCCGTTGTTCTATGCTTGTATTAATTACTTTCACACGTATATCGCCGCCGAGCATATAGGTTTTTCCACCATGACGGCCTGTGAGGCAATGCCTGTTTTGATCGTATACATAGTAATCGTCTTTCAGGTCACTCACGCTCACCATGCCTTCACAGTACAGATCGTTGATGTTTACGAACATGCCACGGTCGGTAACTCCGCTGATAATTCCATCAAATTCTTCGCCTATCCTTTCTGACATGAATTCAACCTGTTTCAGCTTAACAGAATCACGTTCGGCCGTGACGGCCATTTTTTCCCTGTCGCTGCAGTCTGTTCCAAAGCGGCTCAACTCTTCAAAGCTGTAACCTGGTAATCCGGAAAAATAGTTTTTCAGCAGTCTGTGCACAATGATATCGGGATAACGCCTGATCGGACTTGTAAAGTGGGAATAGTACCCAAAGCCAAGGCCGAAATGACCGATGTTTTTGGGACTGTAAACCGCTTTTGCCATCGAACGCAGCACCAGTTCATTGATCGCATACTCGAGCGGTTTTCCCTTAATCTGTGCGAGCAATTCATTAATCTGCCCGGATGTAACATTGTCGGTTTTGAGTTCAAGCTTGATGCCAAGCGGTTTAACATTTTCAGCGATGTTCTGCAGTTTTTCAGCATCCGGCTTGTCGTGAATTCTGTAGAAAAATGGATACAGATCTTTTGATGCCCTTTTGCCCGAGGCTTTTCGCATTTGTTCGATATGCATAGCTACCGTTTTATTGGCAAGCAGCATACACTCTTCGACCAGGCGGTGGGCAATAAGTCTTTTCTTGAGATATACATTCAGAGGTTTACCATTTTCGTCGAGTTCAAAACGGGGCTCAGGGGTATTAAGATCGATTGATCCCTCACGAAAACGCTTGGCGGTAAGCATGCGGGTCATTTCGGAAAGCATTCCGAGCGGTTCTGACAGATCGTGTTTCTTTCCGTCAATGATATCCTGGGCTTCTTCGTAGGTAAGTCTGTAAGCCGAATTAATAATGGTTTCTTCCACAGAGTGATTTACCACCTTGCCTCTCGGTGTTATCTCCATGAAGCAGCTGTATGTTAGCTTTTCCTCCTTGGGTCTGAGGCTGCAAACGCCATTACTGAGTTTTTCCGGAAGCATGGGAATAACTCTGTCGACAAGATAAACACTTGTGCCCCTGCTATAAGCTTCACGATCGAGTATACTGTCGGGCTGCACATAATGAGATACATCCGCAATATGAACACCCAGGTAGTAATTGCCATTTTCGAGTATGCTGATGTTCAGGGCATCGTCAAAATCCTTGGCATCATCAGGATCAATGGTAAAAACGGTTTCTGTCCGGAGGTCGAGACGACGTTTGTATTCGGATTGAGAGATGACTGTGGCAACACGTTCTGCGTATCTGTCAACCTCATCAGGGAACGTACTGCGCAGCTGATTTTCGGCCAGCACCGACAGCATGGCCGCATCATTGCTGCCTTTAGGCCCGAGCACTTCGGTAATGCGCGCTTCAGGAAGCGATTTTGGATGGATCCAACCGACCAGTTCGAACGTTACCTTATCGTCGTTTTTTGCATTCCGGGTATTCTCGGGCAGGACAAAAAAGTTAATATGGGCCGATTTTTCATCCGGCTGAATATACAGCTGGTTTTTACCTTCCTTTTTAAATGTACCGACATAAATTCTTCCACCCCGGCTAAGTACCTCTGTAACCTTGCCCTCGGGCTTATCATTTCGTCCGGCGGCAGTGACCTTAACAGTTACCCTGTCGCCCGGAAGTGCAAGGCCTGTCTTTTTTCTGGGGATTCTGATTTCAGTAGTGCCATCGCCGATCTTTACAAAACCTACACTAAAACGGTTGAAGGTGATCCGCCCCTCTGCCATTACCAGTTTATCGGGATCCTGTTCCAGCTTTATTTCATTACCACGGTTTCTGGCACGGAGCACATTCTGGGCTATGAGAGAATGAACCGCCTTATTGAGCTGTTTTCTGTGAGCGCCTTTCTGCATGTTGAGAGCTGTAGAGAGCACTTCAACAGGTATGTAGTTGTCTCCATGTTTGTACAGAAAATCGAGTATAAATTTTTCTATTTCTTTTTTTGTTCTTTTCATCCTGATAGTATTCAGTTATGTAAGTTTATTCTACAGATTCAGCCACTGCCTGTGTTCGTTCTTCTGAGGATACAAATATTTTCCTGATTGAACCCCATATCCGCTGACCGAGTTCGCGCCATGTATTAAACTGGACACGGGCCTCGAGACCAATGCCGTTCACACTTTCAACCTGGGTTTCCGTTTGCTGCAGGGCAAGCCGTTGGTCTTTACGGTGAAAAAGTTCAACCGACAGGGCACGATTTATCCTGTACCTGACTCCGAGATCGCCGATACTAACTTCGGCACTTTCGTCGTAAACATCGCGGTAAACTCCACCACGCAGAATAAGCCGGTCATCAAACAGGCGCAATGCCACCCCGAGATCGGCCTGGTCGAGACCAGTAAGGTTCAGGTCCACATCCAGGTTAAGGTTGGTGAGGTTTGAGTTAAGCAGTGAGGTAATCTGATTGGAGAGAAGGCTCAGGCCCGCCTGCCCGGCTGCCCGGCTCTGGAATTCCCTGCCAAAAGCACCTGTATCTGTACCTGTTGAACCGGTCTGTATAAAGGTACCGGTAAACAGCAGACTTGTAGCCTGAATCAGTTTTTGTTCTTCGTTATTGATTATTGTAAGCAGGGTTGTGTAATCTGAGGCATCTGTGGCATTTGGGAATTCGAAATAGAACTCATTTTCAATAGTGTCGAGATTGCCCTTAATAACAAGCACAAGGTCTACTGGTATCCGCTGCGGTGTATCGTCGGGTATGGCCGGATCAATAGGAGCAATATTCGGCCTGGACCTGTAAGCGGCTGTTATATCTACACGGGCATTGGCCGGGTCTCCTTCCCAGGTAATGCTTCCACCCTCACGTATTGAAAATCTTCGGTTGAAGATATCACCTCCAACAAACAGGTAGTCACCACCGTCTACATCAAATCTGCCAAACATCTGCAGTGTCTGGTCTTCGAGTGTAATCCGGATACGTCCGTTGCCCCTGGCCGTAATTATTTCGCCTGTAACCGGGTCAAATACCAGCTGAACTGTAGTATTCTGCGGAGCTACAAACTGCAGGTCGAACTGGAATATTTCCATGAAGCCCAAATCATCATCCGGCTGGTCAAGTTCAACCAAACGGTCTGCCTGATGCCTGAAAGCTTCATCGAAGCTGGTTACATAACGGATTAGTCTGGACTGCTCCTCAACACTGGTTTCATCAAGCAGTGGTATGGAAAGCCTCGAATCGGAGGTTACCACAACTGTCTGCGTAGTTCTAAGGTAGGGAGATGTATTCAGCCCGATTAAATTGATCTCACCGGTTCCGGTTACATTCCCGTAAAACGGTTCGTCTGCCGAATACCGGTTATTGAGAAACTGAAGCCGGTCGAGGGTCAGAGATATGTTCAGATATTTTTCTCGTTCGAAATCGTTAAGGTCCACAATACCATAGAGATTACCCCGCCCCTGCCGCCCGTCGGATACCGAGACATTGTCGATAAATACACCGGTAATCCTGTCGAGTTCAAGCGGACCGGATAACGTGTAATCTGTATTCAGAAAAACCGGGCGGGCATAGACCTCGTCAAGATCAAAAAGGGCATTAAAGTAGTAATCTTCAAGTGTACCATATAAAACGCCTTTACCGGCAGATTTCCCTTCAACTTCTTCAAAGATCCCACTCACAATTAAGGGCAGAATCCACATGTCGATTTCTTGGAGGTCTGCATCAAAATAATAGACCGTATCGGCAGGGTTTTCAGGATCGGGTGGCACAAGAAAACCATTCAGGTGCAGATTGTTTCCAATACCATTATTGCCCTTTCTGTACTCCGCATATTTCTGTTCATCAGTTTCCACTGACAGGCTGGTATCAAAATGGCGGTTCAACGGATTGAAGGCGCTTTTAAAGGTAACATCGCCAATCAATCTGTTGTTGAGATGCAGACCGTCAATAAAAATATCACCCTCTATGGTCGGGCTGGTTGTGAGTGTTTTCGTAGTCACTGTTGCATTCAGGCTGCCATCAAAACTGATCCGCCCTCCGATCAGAGACGATATAGCTGCCATACCCACTTCGTTGAGGCTGTAACGCATGGAATCTGAATCCAGATCGCTAAAAACCCCGTTGAGTACAACGAGACCATCATCACTTGAAATTTCAAGATCGTCAATAATGAGACGGCGGTTATTATCATATACAATTCTGATATCTCTTGGATTTCTCCAGTCATAAATCTCATTGCCCAGAAAGAATCGGTCCATATTCATTACAACAGATGAATCGGATACCACCACTTCCGCATCGCTTCTAAAGGCAAAATCATTCCCCAGGGTTTTAATCTCCGTTTCAAAGTCCCACCGGTTATCTGCAGTTTGAATTTTGAAACCAAGTCCACCAATAACGAGTGCCGGGTGGTCAACTTTTTCAACATCCGCCGTGAGATCAAAATCCAGATACTGTACATCGACTTCTGCCGGTTTCATCTGTCCGTTGAAAATAATATTGGCACCCGATGCGATGAGACTGTCTGATCTGAATTCACGGCTGTAAACGGAACCAGACAATTCCAGCGATTGATGATCGGCCATGAGTGAGATTTCGAAATCTGAATCGGTATCAATGTCGGGGAAAGCTTTATAGATACCGGAAATCCGGTCCAGATTATTCAAGCTTCCTTTTAAATCAATACGAACGGGGTCGCCACCGGTTGGTTTTTCAGCTGCATCTGATACATCATAGTCTGCAAACCAGAGCCTTTTTTCAAGCCTTGTGTAAGCCTCCCATTTCCAAAGCCTGAACATATCTTCAACAGAGGAAGGTTTAAATGATCCTTCAGCTGTCAGATTAATAATTTCACTGCTTAAATCAAGCCTCCGTACTTCCTGTTCAGCATCATTCAATCTTAACTCCACCGCCTGCCCGCCAATCATTTCCCCGTCATATTCCGACTCACGGATACTGATGAGCAGATCGCCCGACAGCTTGTCGGTTTCGGCACCTTTAAGGTTTACAAAGTAATCTGCGTTAAGGTCTGTTACAGGAATATTCGCTGAACGAATAAGGTTACGCAGGTTAAACCCGTTGATATTTCCACTGAATTGCGTCAACGGATCAGTATGATTCAGATCAATTTTTCCGCTGCCACTGGCAGTTCCGGTTCCCTCGGTAATGAAGAATTCAGGTTGATATATCCCGTTCCTGAATGCAAGCTCCAGGTCAAACAGTGGTATATCATAGTTCTCAAGAAAAGTGTTCCGTGCATATAACCCCCAAAAACCTGAACCCGTAAGCACATCCGAGCCGGAGCCGCGCATATTTACAGTCAGATTGATGTTCGAATTATTCGTGGTAATGGAGGGGAAATGGGCCAGATTCAATGAATCAACCTGAATTGCAATTGCATAGTCTATGGAATCACGAAACGCCGCTTCGCCTGAAAGCCTCACAATACCCCTTGGCGCTTCTATTGTAATTACACCATCAATACTGTTGCTACTTCCGGTTACATGCCCCCTCGTTGTTAGAGAATCCCAATCTGAAAAACTGAGATTCTGAAGCACTGCAAAATGCTGAATGTCGTCATCCCGAATCCTTACGTAATCAAGAATCACATCATAAGAAAACGAATCAGATTCCAGCAGGTCGGTTAATTGTCCGTAGAAGAAAAAATCACTGCCGCCATAACTCAGGTTAAAGCGATTCACATCCATAACCCGCATGGTACCCTCAGCCAGTATCTCAAGCTGCAGAGCTGATGTATACTGATCCCAATCGGCCATAATATTACTGTAATCGGCCGGTGTAAATGATGCGGAATCCATAATCAGACGGTATGAAGCATCTGTGAACTGCTCACGGATATCCGGCTTGGTTAGGTCAACCCCATCTATCTCAAACGTCGCAGACAGATTTGTATTTCCGGCAGCGAGTTGTACCCTGTTGAATTCAAGATACCTCTCATCGTTATAAAACTGCCCCGACAGAGAGAATTCATCATTCCGTAATTCAGGTATCACAAACGAAAGAGCTTCGATATCAACAAACCGCTGGGATGTGTTCAGTTCCACGAACATCTGCAGATTCAGATCTCTCACATGAAGAGGCTGTGGCAGCTTAACTCCACCTGGTTGCCACTCGTATTGGTCGATGGTAATCTGACCGGACGAGATGGCTACGGAGGGTGCAAATATTACCGGCAGCCTGGAACGCTGCCCGTCTGCCAACAGGGTATCGGTTTTTGCGGGAGAGAAAACACGGTTAATCGTATAGGAATCATTGCCGGTATGCGTGAGACGAAAAACCGGGTTTTCAAGATTGAAATAGGTAACAGAAATACGATTGCGGATCATATCCCACAGATCCAGGCCCAGAACAATCGATTCGCTGCTGAAAACGGTATCGGCTTCAATCGATTCACCTTCCGAGCCGTAATAGATAACACTAACATCTAGTACTTCGAAGCGAAACGGGATAAGCCCGTCGAGTTTACCGATCCTGAGCTCACCATTGAAATTTTCAACAAAATATTTTTCAGCCCGTTGTGCGAGCATCTCTTTCGTTGAATCGAGTTGCAGAACAAAGAAAGCCACTACGACCATAAGGATCGCTGCAATGGCGACAAACCAGAATATGCCCCAGAAAAATCGCCAGGAATTATATATCCATCGTAATATCAACTATTCTTTCTTTGTTTAAACTTTATTGGTGTGGGTATGAGATTTATTAATTTTGATGACCACTTCAATTCAGTACTACAGTCAGTTACAAGTGTCGAGTGCAAAATCCCACGCTTTTTCCAGCAGGCTCAGATCGGTAATATCAACAATCCGCGGATGCCCGTAGCGATGAAGCAGTACTACCCGAACGGTATTATTGAGGCTTTTCTTATCCAGAAACATTTTTGCCACCAATTCATGTATACGGGGTTTAAGGTCTGCAACCGAAAGCCTGTAACTGTCAAGAAACTGGAATAGTGGAAACTCATCCAGTTTGGCTCCCAACAGGTTCGACAATTTATGTGCAGCCACCATACCAATATAGACGGCCTCTCCATGTGAAAAGCGTCTGTATCCGGTTAGTGCTTCCAGCGCATGGGCAAAAGTGTGGCCATAATTCAGCCATGCACGCCTGCCAGCTTCCAATTCATCTTCCGCAACAATAGCCGCCTTTATCCGGGCACATCTTGTAATCAGTTCCATGAGTTTAGCCGGGTCGGAAAAACCCAACTTGAACCGGGCAGCCAGAGTGAACAAATCCGGATCGGCTATAGCTCCGTATTTGATGATTTCGGCCATTCCACACCGCCATTCCCTTGCCGGCAGCGTTTCAAGAAAAATGATATCCGAGATAATGGTGTCGGGCTGGTAGAAAGCGCCAATGAGGTTTTTACCAGTATGATGATTAATCCCGGTCTTACCTCCCAGCGAGCTGTCGACCATAGCAAGCAGTGTTGTGGGCACTTGTACGAGCGGAATTCCACGCATTACCGAGGCCGCTACATAACCGGCAAGGTCTCCGGTTACACCTCCTCCCACTGCAACCAACGGCGTTTTTCTGTTCACGCCACTTTCGAAGCAGAAATCGACAGCCTCAAGCCATTTGCCGGCAGATTTTGAGGTTTCTCCCGACGGTATTTTGTGAACAGCAGGATCAAAGCCTTCCGAAAGCAATATTTCGGTAATTTTTCTACCATACAGCTTATCCACATTTTCGTCAATAAGCAGCAGCACCTTTTTCTGGTTGTAAATGCGAATCCTGTCCGCCAGAATTTCAAGGGTACCATTTCCTGAATATACCTGACAGGTGTGCGTGCCCGCTGTATCAATATTAAAATGATGTACCAAGTTGTTCGATTTTCGGGACCAGTTTTTCAGCATGTGTTTTTGCGGCTTTCCCGGCAGTCTGTATTACGGTGATATGAGCCATCTGATAAAACCGGCGGCGGCGATCCAGCAATTCTTTCAGTTCAGATTCTAGAATTTCATCGGTTTTCAGATTACCGTTACCATCCAGCAACAGGGGTCTTCTTTTGTTCCTTTTAACCCGTTCCATAATGGTTTCCAAAGCGACGTCTATAAAAACAAGTACTCCTGAACTTTTTATTTTGTCAACAACATCGAGACCTGTTATTGTACCGCCACCAAGGGCAATCACGACGTTTTTCCAGCCTGTAAGTTCATTAAGATATTTCTGTTCAAGATCACGGAAATGTGCCTCGCCAAATTTACTGAATATATCAGATACCGTTTTGCGTTCTTTTTTCTCGATATAAATATCAAGATCAATAAATATATATTTAAACCGACCGGCGAGAATACGGCCAATAGTCGTTTTACCGGCACCCATAAAACCGGTCAGAAATATTCTTTCGGGTATTCTGTTCATGATTCCTGTCCTGATTCCGGTGGTGCGGGTTCCACCAGCAATACCTGCTCCCTGTCGACCAGTGCCAGGCCCGGAGCAGCACCTTTGGGTTTTCTTACATGTTTTCTTTTTGCATAAATGACCGGTGCAAGGCCGGTGGTACGAGCTTTCGACAGCCAGGCAGCAACACGGGCGGCATTTTCGAGAACAGCATGATCAGGGTAAGCTGTAGAACGGTTCATCCGGATTATGAGATGGGAACCGGACACACCGCGTGCGTGCATCCACACATCCTCTTTATGGCTTGCTCTGAGCAGTTCATCATTACCGGCTGCACTTTTTCCGATCCAGATATCATATTTACCAATTTGAATGCGCCGGAACGGGAAAACTTTACCATCAATTTCTTTTTCATTCAAACCGAGAATTCGGAATGCATCACGATTCTGGTCAATCCACTTTTCGAGGGTTTCCGGATCCCGCTGTTGCGCTAACACGTACAGCGATTTGAGCAATTGTTCTGCCATGTGTGCCTTCTGCACAATTTCACCGCGGTTTTCCTGAGCTACCCTGGCCGATTTCTTCCCTTTTCTGGCTTTCTCGTAGTAATATGCTGCATTTTCAGCCATTGTAAGGTCCGGCTGCAGTTGTATTGTCACTTCACCGCCGGAAAAAAGATCGGCAACGGTGATAGTGCCTGGATTATCAGGGTGTATATGAAGATTAGCCATGAGTAAGTGGCCGTAGTGTTCATTTTGAAGTATGCGTGCCTGGCTTTTTTCCACATTTTCGGAGGCATTCATCCTTCCTTTGTACTTCTCATTTGCCCTGGTTACAAGCTTAAGAATCGGACTGAATTTCCGGTTGAATCTTTCAGTTTTTACTCTCGAATACCACGCCGTACGAACGGCTTTGTTAGTACTTTCGAAAACCTCCTTGCCTGTTTCAGGAAGAATATCGCCCGGCCATGGATTGAAGTTGCCGTCCGGATTCAACCCCGGTTCAAACCGATGCAGCAGTATATCATTAAGTTGCTGTGCCAGGGCATGAATTTCGTAGTTTCCGGCAGACCCGGCCATTTTCAGTAGTGGAAGATCCTTAAGAAATGTTCGGGGTAAAAGCGGGTTAACCTTCAGAATATCCCGGATTATATCTCCCGTCGGCGTAACAGTCAAAACCGAAGGCGGGCGAGGCAGGGGTTCATCTGAACCCGTGTACCGGTCAGGATTTTTGAAGGCTTCCTCAACAATCTTTCCCTGCACAAGCATTACATTGGCCGCCGACCCATATAAAACCACGAGCAGGTGCATGCCATTTTCAAATCGAATGTAGAGAAGCCTGTCCGACTCAGCCATTTCGACAGAAACTACGCTCTGAGAATTCAGTTCTGAAAAAAAAGTGAGCATGTTTGCCTGCGTTTTTTTTCGGTTATGATTCATAAAAATAACCTGGTTACCCGGTGATACGCCCACCCTGACCGTCACAGCTTCATTAGAATTTTCAAATATGAGGTCAATAATGTTTTTTCCGCCCGTAACCGCTGAAACAAAAAATGTCCCAATCAGTTTGCGTTTTAACTCGTCTACTAAATATCTTAGCGTATAATAATTATTCATTATTCATAGAGAAGCTTTAGAAGCGCTTCGAGGGCAAATTAAAAAGGTAAGAACATGCATTATCCGATATTTAACTCAATCATAAACAAAATACAGACAGATCTTCAAAACAGGGATATAAAAACGCAGAATTTCCGGGTTTGGACCGACAAGACAATTAGCGCAATCGGGCTTGATATAACAATAGACCTGAGTAAAATCAGTGATCATATAAAAACATTGAACCTTCACCTCGACTGGGACCGATTCAGGGAGATCAATCTGGCCCGGCAGCTCGAGGGAATGCAAAACCATCCGATGCTGAGAGGCGGAAAATTTACCAACATCGTTGTGGTACCGAGAATTGATGTTGAGGTAAACTGGATATTCAATACCGCTCTGATCTACAATTCTATCGACAGCAGAAAGGGGCAGGCCAGAATTGAAGCCGCCAGCAGGTGGATGGATTCTGTGAATCAGAAGATCAGAAGTGTTATTCACGGCGACGATGTTATAACCCGCTGGCATGTTGAGGCTGAAGGGGATTCCGAAGGCAGGTACCTGTCGGTAATGAGCCTCATATCCTACCTTGACTACGAACTCACCGGAATTACCGATCTTAATGATGTGCACAAATTTGTAGGTCGCAGATTACAGCAGATACTTGTAAGAACTAACAAGGTTGTAATGGTTGCCGACAAATCGTTTATTGAGGCTGCAGCTTAAAAAAAATGCCTTATTACAAGGCATTTATTTTTTCTTATGGCGATTCTTGCGAAGTCTTTTTTTGCGCTTGTGCTTGGCAATCTTTGCTCTTTTTCTTTTTTTTCCGCTTGGCATTTTTAAAAGATTTAAGATGTTTGTGTAAATGCCCGGCGGGCACTTTTATCTGACAGAACGCAAAAATACGAAAAAGCCGGTTAAAATCCAGCTACATCATCAATTTAGAAATGATTGCGATGTGGCAATTATACCGTTAATTACGGGGTACTGTTTTCAGCGACGGCTTTCTTAAACTCTCTCGAAATTTTTAAAACAGGTACATGCTGTTCAGGTACTATGACTTCCTCGTTGGTTTTCGGGTTACGGGCGACCCTCTGTGCCCTTTTCACCACTCTGAAGCTCCCAAAACCTCTCAATTCGATTGATTTCCCATTCTTCAGAGCCTCAATAACCGTATCCATAAAACCTTTAACAACGGCCTCGGTTTCTACTTTAGCTATTCCCGTAGACGTTGATATAATGTCTACAATATCAGCTTTCGTCATGTTTTTATTTTTGTCGTTATTCACGGCTTGTAATTTTATTAGTAATTGCTATTCATAAGGTTACCATTAAATATATGGTATCGGATGTCTATAAAGCATGAATTATTTGAAATTCGTTCCGAATCACAAAAAAAATAAACAGAAATATTCTGATCCCTGCCCTGCTTATTCAGTACGCTTTAAAATCAAGGCGAATACGGTAAAAAATACCTTGCCTGTTTCAGATTGAGCCTTTAAGTACGGATAATTATACACCTCATGTGTTCTGATTTATCGGATTTTTTCTGCCTGTGCTGAACTTTTTATGTTTTTTAATGCCAAATATGATTTTATCACTTTTACCAATAGGCATTTCTTTTATACCTTCCGTCTTTAAATTCGGGGCATAAACCTTCCATCGACCACAACAGTAAAGCACATGCAGACATTTGAACGTATTGTAAACTTTCTCAATGATCTTGTTTGGAACACGCCTGAGGTAATGCCTCTGATGGTCGTTGTACTGCTGAGTTATGGTCTGTTTATTACAGTCCGCCTTGGTTTTATTCAAATCAGAAAACTGAAACACGGTTTCCGGGTTCTGACCGGCTACTACGATGATCCGAATGATCAGGGTGACATTAACCACTTCCAGGCTCTCAGCACTGCGCTTTCTGCCACAGTTGGTATAGGTAACATCGCGGGTGTAGCCATTGCCATACATTATGGCGGTCCCGGGGCACTATTCTGGATGTGGATTACCGCCCTGTTCGGTATGGCCATTAAATATTCGGAGTGTACGCTTGCTGTTCTCTACCGTGAACAGAATGAAGACGGCAGCGTTTCGGGCGGGCCTATGTACTACATCGAAAAGGGTCTGGGAAGTAACTGGAAATGGCTTAGCATTGTGTTCGCGGCCAGTGCGGTAATTTGTTCATTCCTTACCGGAAATGCGATCCAGGCCAACACTGTGGCCGACAGCATGGAGAGTGCATTCATGATACCGGTTTATATAACGGGTATATTTACGGCCGGATTTGTGGCCATTGTAATTCTCGGAGGTATCAAAAGAATCGGGAATGTCACTGCTAAACTTACCCCCTTGATGGCAGTTCTCTATGTTTTCGGAGCCCTTGTTATTCTTCTAATGAATTACGACCAGGTGATTCCAACTCTTGGACTCATCATTACATCGGCATTCGATCCTGTAGCGGGTGTGTTGGGTGTGGGTTCCGGTGCGTTTATGACCACCCTTGTATGGGGTATTAAACGCGGTTTATTCTCTAACGAGGCCGGTCAGGGTTCGGCTCCAATTGCTCACGCTGCTGCAAAAACCGATGAACCGGTGCGTGAGGGTGTTGTAGCCCTGCTCGAACCATTTATAGATACACTTATCGTTTGCACTATGACCGGACTGGTAATCTGCATTACCGGTTCCTGGGATGCCAGACACCCCTCAGCCATTTTTATTAGTTCCGGCGACACCAGCTTCGTAACAGAACAGACCATCGGTTTTGAAGGCGTTGATCAGGATCTGTTGATTGTTGACAACGGAGTTGCCGCCAACGGTACCGTACTACGATACGGAGTACTGATCGATACCTTATACACCGATGCCGGTCAGAGCCAGCTGTTCACCGGAACCATCTACACAGGACCCGGTACCAGAATGGCCTACGATCCCGATGAGAATCCGGTACGGGAACTATATGCGAATGTAGTCGAGAACGGTGCTCCTCTTACAGCCAGGGCTTTTGAAATTGGTCTGGCCCCTCTCTTTCCCGGAGGTGCCTATCTGGTGACCATCTGTGTTCTGCTTTTTGGGGTTTCCACTTCGATCAGCTGGAGTTATTATGGCGACAGGTCCATACAGTACCTGTTGGGCGACAAATCAATTATCTACTACCGTATTGTATACATAATCATGCACTTTGTAGGTGCCATTCTGGCGCTTGGCACTGTTTGGGCAATCGGCGACGTGGCACTTGGACTCATGACACTCCCCAACCTGATCGCCCTGTTTGCACTTTCCGGAGTAGTATACCGTGTTACGCATGAATATTTCAATCGTATGGATGCAGAAGAACGGAACAACTAAAGCCCGAAAAGATGGCAACATTCAGCAAAGAACAGGTCACTGTTATTGATCACCCTGTTGTGCACAGGGATCTGACCATACTCAGAGATAAAAATACACCTACTGCACCATTTCGCCAGGCATTGGCCCGCATTGCCACCATTCTGGCCTACCATTCACTCATCAATATACCGATCAGGGAAACCCAGGTTACAACCCCTATACAGGATACAACGGGCTTCGAGCTGGATTCCGATATTATTGTTGTACCGATACTCAGGGCCGGTTTGGGCCTTGTTGACGGCATAATTCAATTCATTCCGGATGCCAAAGTGGGGCATCTCGGTATGTACCGCGATGAAACCACACACAAACCGATCGATTATTACGTTAAACTACCAGACGGAATTAAAACCTCTTACGTTTTGCTGGTCGACCCCATGCTTGCAACCGGAGGCAGTGCAGACGACGCCATCGGATATCTGAAGAAACACGGAGCAAAGAAGATATTGTTCATGTGCCTCATCTGTGCGCCCGAGGGTATCCGGAATATTCTGGATAACCACCCCGATGTGCACATTGTTACTGCTGCCATTGATGAGCGTCTCAACAGTGATGCATTCATTGTTCCGGGGCTGGGTGATGCAGGCGACCGCATCTTTGGCACACTCTGAACTCATGCATACCCATTCCCTGCGAATTATTATACCGCTGACCGCTCTGCTCATTTCATGCACCGAGCTGAGTGAATTCGACAGCCAGCTCGTGAGTGAAGCACTCAGTGATTCCGTGTTTTCAGTAACGGAGAGCTGGGATGTACGCACTCATCTGTTTGAAGACGGCCGCAGGATTATTACCCTCGAGAGCCCTTATACGGCCAGTTACGAAAAACAGGGACGGAACGAATCTCATATGAAAGGTCCGGTAACAATTACCGCCTACGATTCTCTGGGTACACCCATAACGCTGGTATATGCCGACAACTCCATCTATCACAGCAGGGAGACCGAGTTTGAGTTTGAGGGGGATGTGGTTGTTATCAACCTTGAAACCGAGAATACACTCAGAACCGAATATCTTAAATGGTTTTACCATACCCGCCATCCAATTTCAATTATGATCCGTTCAGCCAAATCGTGCGCAGTTCTTGCCCTGATGTTTTTTCTGAACGGAACACCGGAATCCGGTTTATCCCAAAGCCGGGTCCAGATTCTTCAGGCAGATCAGCTTGAGGGTTTCAGCGGAGACCTGGGGCCCGGCAGAAAACTGGCTGGTAACGTACAGCTTCGCATTCAGGATTCGATGATCGAAGCAGACAGCGTATTTCAATACCTGGATCTGGATGAGATCCGGGCTTTTGGCAATATTCAGGTTACCACCCCACGGGAGACGATCTGGTCGGACAGGGCAATATACAATTACCTGATCGATGACAGCAATTTTGAAAGCCGCGTGATCATCGTTACCGAGAACGTAACCATCTTCAGTACCCAGGCCTACTACAGCTTTAATTCCGAAATCGCACAATTTCCGGCAAAACTTAGACTTGAGGATGACCGTGGTATACTTATTGCAGACAGCGGAATTTATTTTTCCCAACAAGACAGTTCTGTTTTCAGGGGTAATGTTCAGTTTGCCGATTCAACACAGTACGTTGAGGCCGACAGCATGTTCAGTAACAGGGTCAGTGAATATTATGAACTGCATGGCAGGGTGTTCATGCTGGATACTGAGAACAGGACCCGGCTGACCGGCAACTATGCCGAACGGGATTCCCTTGGCCGGAGGCTTATTGAAGGCGATGCCCGCCTGCTTCGGATGAACGAGGAAGCCACCGATTCCACCTTCATGTGGGCGAATCTGATTCAAGTTACTGAACACGATACAACCTTCATTACCCAGGCTTCCGGCGATGTCATGATATGGTCGCCAGAATACTCAACACGTTCAGACTCTTCAAGCTATATTGACTCAACTGAGGATTTTTATCTTATAGGCAATGGCAACATCTGGTATCAAGACATACAACTAACCGGGCAGCATATCCTCATACGTTTCCTGGATGAGGCACTTGATCGTATTGATGCCACAAACGAGCCCTTTGCGGTTTTTCAGGATACCCTTACCGGCCGGTTGAATCAGCTGCGCGGAGACTCAATAGCCGTCTTTTTCAATGAGGGTGATCTTAATCTTATTACCGGACGCCCTGATGCCAGAATATTTTATCACATGAAGAATCAGGACGAAGAACCCGACGGGGGTATTGAGCTAACAGCCGAATCGGCTTTTATGTACTTTGAAGACGGTGAACTCGTCGATTTTAAAGCATATGTAAATATCGACGGTATTGTGCATCCTGAATCGCAGGATGTTCTGGGAAAACACCTAGAGGGGTTTGTCTGGACACCGGAGAGAAGACCGCCTGTACCCGTAACAATGCTTATACAACGGCTGGAACCGATACCGGACGACAGACCGTTCGATTATCCCCGCCGGTATCTTCTGCATACAGGTGAATAAATACAACAAAGAAGGCCGCCCTTAAAGGCGGCCTTACGATTTTATATATGCTGTACCGCACTGACCAACAAGGTCCGGCAGGAAACGGATTCAGGTTTTCAGGATCAGGCCTCTTCAAGATCCAGGGTTTCTTTCATTACTTTTTCCTGTATATCTCTCGGTACAGAGGAATAATCGCTGAATGCCAGACTGTGAGTTGCACGGCCCTGGGTCATCGACTTAAGATGGGTGGCGTATTTATTTAGCTCAGCGAGAGGAATTTTCGCCTTAATTTTCTGTACGCTCCCATCGGCATCCATGCCCAGAATCTGACCTCTTCTTGTTGACAGATCTCCCAGTACATCACCCATATAATCGGACGGAACCGCAATATTCACATCATAGACGGGTTCAAGCAACTGCGGTGAGGCATCAAGGAATGCTTTCTTGAACGCCATAAGCCCGGCCGTTTTGAACGCAGCCTCGTTGGAATCGACGGAGTGCATTGAACCATCGTAAACGGCAACCCGCACATCACGCACACGGCAGTTTGAAAGCGGCCCGTTTTCCATTTTGTCCATCACACCCTTGAGTATGGCCGGCATAAAACGGTTATCAATCACTCCGCCAACAATGCAGTTCAGGAATTCCAGCTTCCCCCCCCAGGGCAGTTCAATCAACTGGCGGTCTCTCACCGACATATCCGGGGGATCGGGCATACCTTCATGCCAGGGTTCCACATACAGGTAGACCTCTGCGTACTGGCCTGCACCTCCGGTCTGCTTTTTATGCTTGTATGTGGCCTTTACAGGTTTTGTGATAGTTTCCCTGTATGGAATGCGTGGTTCATACAGCTCCACATCCACCTTAAAGCGGTTAGTAAGCATATACTTAACTATTGCGAGATGTTCCTCACCCTGCCCGCTGATAATGAGCTGCTTGAGTTCCTGGTTATGGTCTACGTGCAGTGCCGGGTTCTCCTTGTGCAGCTGGTTGAGTGCTGTGCCAAGTTTTTCTTCGTCGCCGGTTTTTACATTTCGAATGGCCGCGCGAATATTCGGTTCAGGATAAATAATCGGCGGGAGTTCTACATCAAACCCTTTTTCGTGCAGGGTTTCGTTTGCATGACAATCTTTCAGTTTTACCACAGCACCAATATCACCGCACTGGAATTCGGAAATTTCCTGGCGTTTGTTACCCTGGGTCATGAACAAGGTGCCAAGCCTGCTCGTATTGGAAGTTGCCGAATTGATCAAATCCATCCCGGTTTTCACAAAACCGCTGTATACTTTGAAATACATCAACTCGCCTACATGATCTTCATACACATTTTTGAACAGGAAAATGGCCGACTTCGCTTCAGGGTCCATAGGCAGTTCCTTACCATCCATAAGTACGACGGGATTCTCCTCAATCGGGGCGGGAATAACGGTATCGATGAAGCCCATTACCCGGCCGGTACCCATGTTTTTCTCGGCGCTGGTACAGAACAGCGGGAAAATTTGTCCGTTCTTCATTGCCGACCGCAGACCGTCTACCATTTCAAATTCTCCGAGGGTGCCCTTCTCAAAGTATAGGTCCATGAGCATCTCATCATTTTCGGCAATTGCTTCGATCAGTTCATTGTGCAACAGTTCGGCCCTTGTACGCTGTGAGTCTGGGATCGGAAGTTTATCGGGTTTGCCGCCATCTTCCGGGAACTCATACATGGTCATTTTCAACACATCGATTATGGTGTTGAATTCTTCGCCCTCGCCATAGGGATATTGTATTACAACCACTTCCCGGCCGAACCGGTCCCTGGCCTGGTCTACTGTATTCTGAAAATTCGAATTCGGGCTGTCTACTTTATTGACTACAATAATAGACGGGATATTTAGATTCCTGGCATAATTCCAGAGCACCTCGGTACCAACTTCCACGCCGTGTTCGGCATCGAGTACAAACAGTGCATTTCCGGCAACCTGAAGCGAAGGTATCACCTCGCTGATGTAATCGGCTGTGCCAGGTGTGTCAATAATATTAATTTTATGGCCTCTCCAGTCGAGATGCAGAAATGATGTGAATACAGATTTAAGTTTTTCCTTTTCTACCTGTTGAAAATCAGATACTGTATTGCCGTCGTTGATGGTACCTCTTCGTTTAATGGTACCAGACTCGAACAACATCGTTTCCGCAAGCGTGGTTTTACCCGATCCGGAGTGGCCCAACAGAGCGATATTCCGGATTTTGCCTGGCTTGTAAACATTCATAATAAAACTCCTTTTTTACAGGTTAGCTTCCTGTTAAGATGGTGAGCGCCCTCGGGTAGTTCACTTGATCTAATGATTTCTGAAAATCTTTTATCCCAATATTAAAAAGAACCGGACGCAGGATGATGGCCGGATCGTATTCCGGCGACAAGTTAGAAATAACTGTTTATCACAGAATCAAACAAGCATTTTTTAAAAAAACTTTTGAAAAATTTAAAAATAAACATGCCGGCTGTGGTTTTCCGCCAAGTATCTTTTTCTGCTTTCAGAAAACCCGTAACCCGGTCTTCAGAACAGTTATGAGCTTCCTGTCTATTCTGTTAACTTTCGGTATATATATCCATTTAACGACCCAATGAAACGAATTCTGATCATTCAAACCGGCGGCACCATTGCTATGCAGATTAAAGATAGTGCCGGTTATACTCAAACGTCGCCTCATCCCTCCGATTTTCTTGAAAACAGAATCCCGGAACTCTCCGGTATAGCTCATATAGAGATCATCGACCTCTTTTTCAAAGACAGTTCCGATATGAACCCGGCCGACTGGATAACACTGGCTGAAACCATCAATGAAAACTACACATCATTTGACGGGTTTGTGATATTGCACGGAACCGATACTATGGCTTATACGGCTTCGGCTCTGTCTTTCTGTCTGAACAACCTCGGAAAACCGGTAATACTTACGGGAAGTCAAATTCCGATGGCAGTAATTCGCAGTGATGCATCCCGAAACCTGATCAACGCTATTGAGATGGCCACAATGCCACTCAATGAAGTGGCAATCTGCTTTAACGATCATATTTTCCGTGGAAACCGTTCCACAAAATCGAGTGCTGGCGATTTTGATGCTTTCAGCTCACCCAATTATCCACCCCTGGCCGATATTGGGTTAAACATCTCGCTGAACTATCAGATCACCCCAAGTCCGGCAAAATTCGGTATCACACCCGGCTTCGACAACCGTGTTTTTTTGATCCGCCTTTTCCCCGGGTTGAATCCGGATAACCTGCTGAAACTGATCGGACCTGATATTCGTGCTATTATTGTTGAGGCATTCGGGTGCGGCAACTTTCCCGGAAGCGGACGTCACTCATTGCTGCCGTTTTTCGAAAAATGTCTGGAGCAGGATATTTTACTGGTCATCGGTTCCCAGGCACTTCAGGATGCCGCAGACCTTTCGAAATACGAAAGCGGCCGGATGGCACAATCATTGGGTATAATAAGTGCCGGCGATATGACCACCGAGGCCTCGTTAACCAAGATGATGTATCTGCTTGCCATGCACGACAATCACCTTGCGGTGCGTGATCTGTATAACCGCCCGATCGCCGGCGAGATTACCGTCAAAAGCTGATAAGGAAACTTCGGCCATAAATACCGGGTTACTGCAAACGTTAAATCCCTTTTCACTGCCTACTCACCCATCAGAAAAATTTTATTAATATGAGCAGCAGCTGGACTCTTTCATCCATCCCACCACACGACTTCTACATCTGTCTGGATGTGGATCAGTACTTCGATCTTGAGCACGAACCTGAGTTGATTTTTGATCAGGGTTTCACCCGTCCAGTACCGCTTAAAGAGCGCGATGTTCTTTGTACCATATCGTTTAACGGCGATCCCGAAAAACCCGAATTTCATATCACCTCTTCTGAAACACTCAGTAAGTCCGAGATATCAGAGGCCAACAAACCGCTGAGCCGGATTCTGGGTACCGATCTGGATATACGTCCGCTGTACGACCGGGCGGCCGGCGATCCTGTTCTCGACCGGCATCTCACCGCCTTATACGGTCTGAAACGCCTGAGCCGGGCAAATTTTTTCGAGGATGCCATGAACCGCATCATTATTGCCCAAATACGGCACCGCCCCACTGCCAGAAAAATGGTATATGGTGTTAGGGAAGCATACGGTGTACGCCTTGATCATGAGGGAGGCAGCATCAGCGCCTGGCCCCGCCCCCACCGTTTAGTATCGGCAGATCCGGTTTCACTCAAAAAGCACGGGCTTTCGCTTCGCAAGGGTGAGTATGTAATCGGCATAGCCGATGAACTGGTATCAGGGCGCACGAGCAACAATCAGATGGAATCGCTGGATCCTGCCGATTTCTACGAACGGGCCAGGGCCATTCGGGGCATCGGCCCAACCACGGCCCAGGATCTTATGATGTTCCGTAACCGTACAGATGCCATTTTTCCCAGCGAGATCGACAAAGGAGTTGAAAAGGGACTCCGCCGTTGGATCATATTCTCCTATGGCGGTGATCCCGACCATACTTCGGAAAACGATTTTCTTGAAATGATTTCCAACTGGAATGGGTTCGAAAGCAGTGCCCTCGAATTTCTTTTTGTAAATTGGGTGCTCACAGAAAAAAAGAAGAAGCAATAAGAAAACGTGCGTGGTTACCCTTGCAGGTTTCTCCCCAAAAGAACCCGAATTGATAAACAGATCAGAAAAAAACAACAATGACATCACAGGATATCCGCTCACAGATCAGCATAGAGGCCTTCAGGAATATTAATGCCGCACGGGCTATGGTCGTGATCATGATAGTAAGCAGTTTTGCATTTCTGTTCCTTGTATGGCTGCTCTATTTTCGGGAAGGTGCAGAAACCTGGCCTGCCTATGTAAACCAGCTTCCTACTCTAAACGCCATTTTCAATAGTATTGCCACTATTTTTCTCATTCTCGGGTTTATAGCCATCAAAAACAGAAAATTTAAAACCCATATGCGGTATATGATTGCCGCATTTGTTATGTCATGCCTGTTTCTGGTCAGTTATGTGGTATATCATAATTTTGTAGGCCATACCCCATTCCCCGGACAGGGTTGGATTCGCCCTTTTTACTTCTCAATCCTAATCAGCCACATCGTTCTTTCTGCGGCTGTTGTACCCCTGATACTGAGCAGTTTTTATTTTTCATTTGCCGGCAAATTCGATACCCACAGGCGCCTGTCAAAGATCACACTGCCCGTATGGCTTTACGTTTCGGTTACCGGTGTTGCCATCTATTTTATTCTAAATGCTTATGTTTAGGCGATTCAGATTGAAATGACTTTTATATGGGGCACAACAAAATTGTTATTCTGGGGGGTGGCATAAACGGGCTCACCTGCGGGCTTCTGCTTCAGCAGTCGGGATACACCACCAGATTGATAACCGCACGTGAATGGCAGCCCGTGGCAGACGACCCCGGTTTCACCAGCCTTTACCCGGCTTCATCCATCAAACCGGTGACTGTAAAAACGCCGATACTGAACGAACTGCTGAGGGTATCGCAGGAACGATTTTCAGCCTTGTTGCAGGTACCGGAATCCGGTGTCAGGCAGCACGTTCACTACGAAGTACATGAACATCCGGAGGAAGCACCGGATTACGCTAATGAAATGAAGAATTTCAGGCTGTTCAGCAATGGCACGGCCGGTATTCCAAAACGAAGACCCGGCTTACCTGTCTCGGGGTGGTATTACGATGTGCTGTTTGCCGACACACCCGTCTACATGCCATGGCTCAGGGAGATGTACCTCAAAACGGGAGGGCAGATACTTTTAAAAACCGTGACGGCTGAAGAAATATGCGGGTTACCGGAAACCCTGATTGTGAACTGTACCGGCACGGGAACCATAGGACTGTTTGAAGATGATGCTAACGACGTCCGGTTTGTAAAGGGTCATCAGATAATAATCGGTCTGAAAGATATACCTGAGGAATACCGATATCCGGGCTTTTCTTACAACTACACCGCCGGCAGTGAGATTTACAGGAATCCTGACGGGCATGCAGCCGATGTCTATTTCTATCCACGAAGCGACTGCTGGATTCTCGGGGCCAGCCGTCAGGAGTGCCGGTTCGGCAATAATGGGCAGATGATTGAAGAGCCGGCTGCCCATACGATGACGGTTATTGGTGCTACCGGCGTACCGCAACCGATGTATGAGATAAACAGGGACATCCTGTATGAAACACTTGGTCTCGATATATCCGCTCTGCCGATGGATGCCCGATTCGGATACCGCTTTATTCGTAAGAAAAACGGATTACGCCTTGAATCAGCACCTATGGGCGACAAAATGATCATACACAACTACGGCCATGGCGGCGCAGGGGTAACCCTCTCCTGGGGATGTGCCGTTAAAGTTCTCGAAATGGTCACAAACGGATAATCGCAGGCCAGCCAGTGCAAGGTTTGTTTTACAGTCTACTGATAGATTAATGCCCGCTGCCACCACCTATTACAGCAGCGCTGCCAAGAACTTCCTCTTTCTTCTCCTTGACGAACGACCAGCTCAGGGCCGAGAAACCAACGGTAACGGCACAGATGATAAAGATCAGGCTTTTATCCTCTATTCCGCTCACTGCCTCGCCAACGCCGAGACTGGCTACCAGCTGCGGTAGTACCACACTCAGGTTAAACAGGCCCATGTAGAGCCCCATACGGTTGCGTGGTATTTTGGAAGACATGATTGCAAACGGAAGTGAGATCGTCGCGGCCCATCCTATGCCTACAATCGCAAAAAGAGCGTAGAGCATAACCGGGGTAAATCCGAAGAATATGATGGCTGTATAACCAGCCGCCATTATTGCGATACACGTCATGTGTGTATTAACCCTTCCGTATCGGGCGGCAATGGGTTCCAGCAGCAGCGCCGGGATGATAGCTGCAACCAGGTTTAATGAGAAGAAGCTCCAGTTTACCGTCTGCCCGACCGCAATATCGGTCAAATAGTCCATCCGGTACTGAACAAATGCATATAGGTAGATAAACATCGACTGTACACCCACCCAGGTAAAGGAGTGAGCGGCAAGCACTTTCTGGAAGCCGATCATTCCGGCTTTCTCCTTCGATTTGCCCTCCTCACTTGTAAAAATGGCTTTCCCGATAAGCAATATTGTAAGCACAAGGCAGGCGTACTCAAAGATATTTCCGGGAATGGCAGCCATGCCGAGGCGAACAGCCAGTGCATACACGGAATAGATGAAAAAACCCCAGAGCGGATAGATGACCTTTACAATTTCTATCAATGAAGCTTCATTCGACTTTTTTGCTGCATCCCCGGCATGCTGCTGCGCCGATACACCGGCAGCCTCCGGCGTAAGGTCAGCCCTGGATTCATCCTCATCGTCCTGACCAAGCACCCATGGTTCTTTAATGAAGAACGGGGGTAGCAATGAGAAAAGCAGAACAAGAGCCACACCAAAGTATATCAGAACAAAATTATCCCAGATCGCGCCGATAGCATAGGCCATAACGCCAAAGGTACCCGAGACCGTTTGCATCCAGGTATATCCCTTGGTACGCGGGCGGCCTTCGGGGGTCACATCCGCAATGATGGATCGGGTCGGATTAAAGCTCACATTGATGGCAAGATCCAGTGTAAGGGCAACCACCAGGGCTATGCCCAGAATGCCATCGAGGCCCATTGCCGAAGATATGATCCCGATATTGGGCAGAGCCAGAAGCATCAGTGCAGAAAGAACGCCGCCAATGAGAATGAACGGACGTCTTCTACCATTCCAGAACCAGACGTTATCGCTGATTACACCGATCAGGATCTGACCAATGATTCCGGCTATGGGACCGGCTGCCCATACCAGGCCTACGTCATGAATATCAAGTCCGTACTGGGTGCTCAGTATCCAGCTCAGGGCTGCTATCTGAACTGACAATGCAAAGCCCATGGCCGTTGCAGGCAGGGCCAGAAGGGCGTAGAAGGAGTTGGATAGCCATTTCTGAATTTCCAGCATGATTCGTCGGTTGGTAAAAAGGTGTAATAATCGGCGTTAATTTGAGACTTTTGCAAATCAATTCATAATTTTTTAGCCATTCAAAATATGTGTTTAATCCTCTTCCAAATCCATCAATCCAACCTCTAATCCCATGAAAATCTATTCAGGACTGCTTTTAACCCTGCTGATATCGTTTTCAATTATATCCGAAACCGACAAACCCGGGCCCTGCGACGGCAAAATATCCATATGGTTGTCAAAAACGGACAGGTGTGTGATTCGGCATTAAACGAGTTATGGCCGGTTCAGCGGGTGCGTGAACGCTATCGCCATCAGAGCACCTATTCAAGCTCAACAACGGGTGTGGGGACAGATATTTGTCGGCATTTAAAATGAATCCAACTCGTGCAAGAAGAATTCATCATATAGCGGACTGTTCAGGGTCACTGCAGGTTGAAACCCTGACCAGCATCCATCAGGGCCTAATCATTACGCGTTTACCAATACCATGTAATGGTTGCTTCGAAAGTATACTGCATCCGAATCGGTCTTTTTAACAGAGAACGATATCAGGCTTTGTTGTAGGATTGTACGGCATCATCCAGCGTTTTGTAGTGCTTGAAGATGGTGGTGAGATGAGTAACCATCAACAGGCTTTCCACCTTTTTATCAGCCCTGCAAATTCTCAGATCACCACCGGCATTTCTCATGGTCGTAAGACCGCCAATCAGAATACCCAACCCTGACGAATTCATAAATTTTACTTTTCCGACATCAACAATGACATTCTTCCGACCTTGCCCGATCAGATTATGAAGATCTTCCCGGAATTTGTCGGCATGAGGCCCACCAAGAACATTCCCGTTGAGCTCAATTACGGCGCAATTGTATTTTTCGGAGATATCATATTTCATGGTTCGTCGATTTTATCTGGGTTCATGGTTACTTGCACGGAAATGTATAAAATTTATTCATATGCAACACAGATATTTTCTGTAGAGAGTGGGTTTATGTCGATAACACTGGGCTTTCACGCTTTCTATATACTCTTCGCTGGCGAATATGGCTACTTCAACGCGGCGATTTTCGATGCGGCCGGTTTCAGTATCATTCGTTGCGATAGGTTCCAGTTCACCGCGGCCTTCAAGCTTTACGCGATCGCTTGGTACGCCCTGGTTAACCAGGAAATTTCTGGCAGACTGGGCTCGCCGCTCCGACAGGCCCATATTGTAATTTTCGTTCCCGACATTATCGGTATGGCCGACAATAAGTATTTCAGAGTCGGGATAATCCTTAAGACTTGCAGCCAGTTCGGATAGATTATTACGGGCATCGGCTTGAAGCTCCGCAGAATCAAATCCAAACAGCAGACCGGAATCAAAGGTAATTGCAATACCTTCACCTACACGCTCAATATGAGCACCGTCAATATTTTTCTCAAGCTCCTCGGCCTGTTTGTCCATTTGCCGTCCGATAACGGCTCCGGCTGCACCACCCACAACGGCTCCGATAATCGCCCCTTTGGCAGTATCACCAAGAGCTTTTCCTACAACCGCACCGGCTGCGGCGCCAGCTCCGGCTCCGACCATGGTACCCTGCGCGGCTTTGCTTAAATTCTGACATCCGGTAATAGCAAGAGCTATTACCAGCGTTGAGATAACTGATATTTTTGAAAAATTTAGCATCACTATAAAAGATTAGCGGTTTTTGGTTTCACAGCACCGGATTACCCGGCAGCGCGTTATTCACTATAACGTTTAAAAATCTAATACCGCATACATAATAGATGATTGATTCATACATATGTTACAGATCAGACCGATAATTTTTAATTATTTGCATAAAAACTCTTTACTGCTATTATTTCAATGTCTTATAAGTATGTTATATATTTCTATGGTTTAAGATTTTATTTTGGAAGACGAACTTCCGGAACCCTTATTGATACCGGCGTGCTGTAACTGGATTAATCTGCATGAATACCAAAAAGGCGTGCCGCATTTTCATTGGTTATTTTTACAATTTGTTCCAATGATATATTAAAAATGTCGCTCAGTTTTTCAGCGACAAGTTTTACGAACGCAGGTTCATTACGCTTTCCGCGGTAAGGTACAGGTGCCAGATAAGGTGCATCCGTTTCCAGTACAAGCCTGTCGGTTGGGAGGTTTGAAACTGTTTTGTCAACCCCGGCATTTTTAAAAGTAACAACTCCCCCGATTCCCAGATACAATCCCAGATCCATTGCCCTTCTGGCTTCATCAACTGTGCCGTTGAAGCAGTGCCATACCCCCTTCAACGACCCGTCCTGTTCGTCGCTGAAAATATCAAGCAGATCGGCAGTTGCATCCCTATTATGCAATATAATCGGTTTTTGCACTGCTTTTGCAATCTGGCAGTGCAATCTCAGGCTTTGCTGCTGTTCTTTCACATGATCGGTACTCCAGTAGTAATCAAGCCCGGATTCGCCAACAGCCAGAATTTGATCGGAGGATACACTTTCCATGAGCAATTTTTCAAGATCAGGCCTGGTTCCACTGATCTCGCATGGATGCACACCTGCCATCTTGTAAAAGACAATCCCCGGATGCGACAGGCGATCCATGTCGGTTAGTGACTTAAAATCAATAGCCGGCATAAATATTGCCCTTACACCGGCATCATATGCCCGGTCAAGAACGTGCCCGATATCATTCTGGAACTGATCGAGATAGATATGGCAGTGGGTATCGGTCATAAGTTCAGAGTAGTGGGAAGTGAGTGTTGAGACATGAGACAGACATCAGACATCAGACATCAGACATCTTATGGGCAAGATACGGGACATGTGTCTAAGAAGTGCAGCGATTGGGGCACCTGTTATTTGCTGATTGAACGCTTTGGCATAAAGAGTTTCAAAGTCGAAAGGCTTTGTCTTGTTTGTTTTATTTATTTTAGACGATATGTCAAATTAATGGTTGTTTGATACTCTTCATTAATCGAACTCATGATAAATGAATAAAATCAATATATTATGGCCTTGAGTCAATATTTCTGATGTTTGATGTGTTTTAACCTGTCTTGGGAGCTTTTTAAAAAAAGCCCCACGTGCTTCGACTACATTCCTCGTTAAGCTCTTCATTGCGCTAAGCATGACGTTCTTATTACTCATAACTAATCCACCCCTCCCCACGCCGTGTCACTTACCTATCTGAATTATCTGAAAATTGACGACCTGCTCGGTCTTCAGCAGCCGAAATCGGAACCAGTGGAACATGATGAAATGCTGTTCATCATTATTCACCAGACCTATGAACTCTGGTTCAAGCAGATACTGCATGAGATGGGAAAGCTCAGAATACATCTGCAGGCTGGTGAAACATGGACAAGTTTAAAAACCATGCGAAGAATTTTGGTCATCATGAAAACACTGGTCGGGCAAACCGACATCCTGGAAACCATGACGCCCCTCTCCTTCAATCAGTTCCGCAAGTTCCTTGAGAATGCCAGCGGGTTTCAGAGCGTTCAGTTCCGCGAGATGGAAATACTATGCGGGTTCCGCTTTGGGCTGATGCACTCCTATCATTCCGATAATGCCAATGCCACCTCGGTTATAAACCAAAGGATGGCTGAGCCAACTCTTTGGGAGTCTTTCTGCATGTACCTGCAGAAACGAGGGTACGTAATATCTGTACCGGTACGCAAAAATGAACGAGGTCTGATGTATGAAAGCTCTCAGGATGTACAGGATACACTGGTACACATCATGAAAAACGATCCTGAGGCCGCCCTGCTCAGCGAATTGTTCGTTGATTTTGACGAAGGCCTGCTTGAGTGGCGCTACCGGCATGTAAAAATGGTTGAACGCACAATCGGAACCAAGAAAGGTACGGGGGGCTCCGACGGTGTGCAGTACCTGAAGAAGACCCTCGAATACAAAGCTTTCCCCGATCTTTGGGAGATCAGAACACGGTTTTAGAAATCGTTGGGTTTCGTTGGGTGCGAATAATATATTAAATGCTGTAAGGATGCCCATACTTTTTACTCTTTATAATGCAGGATGTAATCTGGCAAACAAATTTTGCGATTACATATTTTATACATATAATGCGATCGAAATTACAAACCCTGAATCCTGAATTAACTATGTCAACACCTGAAAGACAAAAAGCACTTGAGCTGGCTGTAGGCCAGATTGAAAAAACGCACGGTAAAGGTACCATCATGCGCCTCGGCGACAATCCGATACATGATGTGCCAAGCATTTCCACCGGTTCCCTGTCCATAGACTTTGCCCTGGGCGTAGGCGGTATACCCAGAGGCCGTATCATTGAGATTTACGGGCCTGAATCAAGCGGTAAAACAACACTGGCGCTGCATGTGATTGCCCAGGCGCAGCTGAAGGGCGGTTATGCCGCATTCATCGATGCCGAAAACGCATTTGATGCCAAATATGCCAAGGCGCTTGGTATCAATACAGAAGAACTACTTGTATCACAGCCCGACAGTGGTGAACAGGCCCTTGAAATAGCTGAAACACTGATCCGCAGCGGTGCTCTTGATGTGGTTGTTATCGACTCAGTTGCCGCGCTGGTACCACGGGCCGAACTCGAAGGTGAAATGGGCGATTCGCATATGGGGCTTCAGGCCCGGCTTATGTCGCAGGCCCTTCGCAAGCTCACGGCAGTTGTGAACAAAACACGCACCTCCGTAATCTTCATTAACCAGATACGCGAGAAGATCGGTGTCATGTTCGGTAACCCGGAAACCACTACCGGCGGCCGCGCCCTCAAGTTCTATTCATCTGTTCGTCTTGACATCCGCCGGATTGGTGCCATCAAACGGGGCGACGAAATCATTGGCAACCGGACCAAGGTAAAAGTCGTCAAAAACAAGGTTGCCCCCCCTTTCAAGGAAGTGGAATTCAACATCATGTACGGCAAGGGGATTTCCAAAATCGCTGAAATTCTTGATTTGGCCGTTGAGTTTGACATCATAGAGAAGCGTGGCAGCTGGTACCGCTACGACGGTGAGCCAATCGGGCAGGGAAATGATTCGGCACTGCAGTTTCTGGAAGAAGACCAAGAACTTTGCGACAAGATTGAACAGATGGTACGCAAACAACTTATGCCTGACGAAAATGTAGTCAAGACCAACGGGCAGGAGGCAAAACCTGAGGCGGCCGTCAAAGCATAAAATTGACATTGCGGCCCTGACTGAAAAGCTGCCGGGTGAAATCACCTCGATTGAACCGCAGAAATACCATGCCGACCGGGTATCACTTTTTGTTGAAGGTGATTTCCTGGCCGGCATTTCTGTTTATACCAAAGAAAAGATCCCTGTTCACACCGGTGAAGTACTCACTGCCGCGAAACTGATTAGCCTGCTTGTGGGGTCCTAACCGCATCAGGGCGGCTCTTAAATTGAAAGGCATATCAGACAGCTGCATTAATGTAGCCATCGAATCCATATCAAATTCTGAAACACAGGAACATCAGATCAGGAAACTGCTTGAAAAACAGCGTGTGAAATTCACAAAGGAATCAGATTTTTTAAAAAGGAGAAAAAAAGCTTACGATTTTCTCATGCGAAAAGGTTATCGTCATTCTGATGTGATGAAGATCATTGAGAAGGCAGATATCTGACTATGAAGCGGTTTACACTTGAGCGATTTTTTAAAGGGCTTATCTACACCATCCTTTTGGTTGTGGTTGTTCTTTTATTTTACCGTTTTTCGACCCTGATCATATACGGTCTTATAGCACTGATTTTTTCGTACATACTCGATCCTGTTGTTAACCGGATGCAGTCTTCGGGCATGAACCGAACATTATCCATCGCCATTGTAATTTTATCTGTTCTGCTGGTTATCGTTTGGATATCGACCACCATACTGCCAAACGTGGGAAATCAGATAGCCGGGCTGGCAGGTCAGTTTAATATGGAAACAGCCATGACCGTTGCCGCGCAGGTTGAGTTCAAGATCCTGGAGGCCATTCCATTTGTACCCGAAGGTTTTTTGATCAACAACGTTCCGGTAATATTCGAACAGCTATTTCAAGTGGATGATGTTCAACAAATGGTAGGCAATCTGGTTGGCGTTTTCACAAATATATTTACTGCGGTACTCATTATACCCTTTGCTACCTTTTTCTTTCTGAAAGACGGCTCCAAACTCCGGCAACAATTTCTAAAATTTGTGCCTAACAGCTATTTCGAAACCACAATGACCATCATCGACAAAATCGAAACCGGCATTGGGCGGCATTTCAAAGGCGTTGGCCTGCAAAGCCTAATTGTTGCACTTACATCATGGATACTGTTGAGCATCGCCGGCCTGAATAATTCCCTGTCGGTTGGCCTGGCCGTGGGTATCAGTAATACGATTCCCTATTTCGGGCCCATTATCGGTTACATCCTCTCTATTATTATCGCAATCTTTGAGACGGGCGACTTCTCACTGGTTCTTTACTGCATACTGGCAATAATGGCAGTGCAGATTCTCGATAATGTGGTACTGCAGCCCGCCATTTTCTCTAAATCGGCGGATCTGCATCCACTGTACATACTGCTTTTCATCTTGATGGGTGCCGAGCTGGCGGGTATTATCGGCATGCTGATTGCGATACCAATTGCCACGATAATACGTGTTATCATTACTGAAATCACCTGGAGCGTTAAAAATTACCAGGTTTTCAAAACTGAACCATAATCACGATTTATTTGACTACAGAGCGATCATTTTCCGTATATTTTAACGCACCGATAACACAGAAGCACCCTAACGATAAAGGTCATTGAATAATCGCATCGCCGTTTTTGCGTCGGGCGGCGGAACCAACTTCCAGGCACTGATCGACGAAATAAACCGTGGCAATCTGAATGCAAAATTAGCCGGACTTATCAGCAGCCGGCCCGATGCCGGTGCCATTATTCGGGCCGAATCGCAGGGCATACCTGTAACAGTAGTAAAACAGTCTGATTATTCGAGCGAACATAAGTTTGGTGAAGAACTGAACCGAATTCTCAATAAATGGGATCCTGCCCTGATCGTTCTTGCAGGTTACATGCTGAAAATTCCGGCCATTGTAATCGATGCCTATCCGGGCAGGATCATCAATATCCATCCGGCTCTGCTACCAAAATTCGGTGGTAAGGGTTTGTATGGAATCCGGGTTCACCGGGCTGTACTGGCTGCAGGTGAGGTGGAAAGCGGGTGCAGCGTTCATATTGTAACCAAAGACTACGATGAGGGACCTGTTGTAGGACAAATGACCGTGCCTGTGGAACCCGGAGACACACCCGAGCTTCTTGCCGCCAGAATTCTTAATGAAGAACATAAATTGCTGCCCAGAATAATTGGTTTGCTACTCAACAAAATCGAAAAGGAATGAACACTACCGATCTCAATTCATTTTCAAAGTCTGTGCTTCCTGTAAAAAGGGTTTTGCTATCTGTAACCGACAAAGCAGGGCTCGAATCGTTCGCCGGAGCACTTAACGCCAGTGGAGCCGAGCTGATTTCAACCGGAGGCACTGCGGCAAGGCTCAGAAGTGCCGGCCTTAAAGTAAGGGATGTATCTGAGATCACAGGATTCCCCGAATGCCTCGACGGCCGTGTAAAGACCCTGCATCCATCGGTACACGGTGGTATTCTTGCCCGTAAAAACAATACATCCGACATGCAGACCATTCAGGATCTTGAAATCAAGCCGTTCGATCTGATTGTAGTCAACCTCTACCCTTTCCGTGAAACGATAGCAAGACCCGGGTGCTCTGTTGAGGAAGCCATCGAAAACATTGATATCGGCGGGCCGGCCATGATTCGTGCAGCGGCCAAAAATTTCGACAGTGTCTGTGTTGTTACATCACCAGATCAGTATGAGATACTTACGAACGAAATTGACGAATTTGGCGGGATTCGATATGAAACCAGACTTGCCTTCGCCCGTGAGGCGTTCAGCAAAACCGCCCAATACGACAGCTGGATCAGTACCTATCTCGGCAGAACATCCGGGGAATCACTGCCTGAACGGCTGACCCTTGCCTTTGACAAGAGCGGAGACCTGCGGTACGGTGAGAATCCACACCAGGCAGCCGGGGTGTATGGTATTCAGCACGAACTGATCGATTGTTTCCATGGCAAGCAGCTCAGCTACAATAACTACCTTGATGTGGAGGCGGCCCTCAACCTGGCCGTTCTCTTTAAAGACGACGAGCCGACCTGTATAATTATCAAGCATACCAACCCGTGTGGCATCGCCACCGCCGGTTCACTGACTGAGGCCTGGCTTAAGGCATTTGAAACCGATAAAAACTCACCTTTTGGCGGAATTGTCATCGTAAACCGAATACTGGAAATTGAAGCTGCCAGGGCAATTGATACAATTTTTACCGAGATCATACTGGCACCGGCTTACTCAGAAGATGCTCTGGAATTGCTCAAAGCTAAGGCCAACCGCCGTCTTATAATCTACCGTAACACCGATATGCTGAAATCATCCTGGAATTCCCGCGGGATATTCGGTGGGATTCTGTATCAGCAATCCGATCTGGAAGATCTTGAGAAGGGTTCCCATAAGACTGTAACGGAACGCCGCCCAACACCCGACGAACTGCGTGATATGGAATTTGCCTGGAAGGTTGTACGCAGGGTCTCATCCAACGCAATTGTATTCGCCCGCAACCGGCAAACCCTCGGAATCGGAGGCGGCCAGACCAGCCGGGTCGAATCATCACGCATCGCGGTGGAAAAAGCGGCACGGGAACAACTTGACCTAAGGAACAGTGTGATTGCATCGGATGCCTTTTTCCCATTTGCTGATGGCATTGAAGCCGCAGCGCGTGCTGGTGCTACGGCTGTTATTCAACCTGGCGGCAGCATGCGTGACCAGGAGGTGATCGATGCCGCCAACCGACACGGAATGGCAATGGTCTTTACCGGCAGACGTCATTTCAGGCACTGACATTATTTAATTCTGTGGTGTGAGTTAGCGCCTTAAAATTGTAAATTTGCCCGCAGGTATTATATTCACTCTCTTATTTACTTCGTTTATAGATTTTTCTGAACTTATGCACCCAACTGCTCAATCAAAATCCGATGCCGCAAGGCGAAAAAACAAACCCAAAGGCCTTTTCGACTGGCTTTACACCGACATCGCTATTGATCTCGGTACAGCGAACACACTTATTTACGCTCGCGGTCAGGGTATTGTTCTCAATGAGCCGTCGATAGTAGCGCTCAATAATGCAAACGAAGTGGTAGCCATCGGTCATGAGGCCAGGCTCATGCATGAAAAAACGCACCGCGGCATACGAACCGTAAGGCCGCTAAGAGACGGAGTAATCGCGGATTTTGAAGTGGCGGAGCAGATGATCAGGGGCATGATCAAGAAAGTAAAAGTGAAGTGGTATTCAACTACCCGCAAAATGGTGGTATGTGTTCCGAGTGGCATCACCGAGGTTGAGAAGCGGGCCGTTCGCGACAGTGCCGAACATGCCGGTGCCAAAGAGGTCTATCTCGTTGATGAACCGATGGCAGCTGCCATTGGCATCGGCCTCGATGTACATGAACCCGTAGGTAATATGATTGTGGACATCGGCGGCGGTACTACGGAGATAGCGGTAATTGCCCTGTCCGGAATTGTTTACGCCCAATCGGTACGTCTTGGAGGTGATGAGCTGAATGAAGACATCATCAACTACTTCCGAAGAAGCCATAACCTGCTTATCGGTGAGCGCACAGCCGAGCAGGTAAAATGTCTGATTGGATCAGCAGCGCCACTCGACGAGGAGATCGAACTTACAACCAAGGGGCGCGATCTGATTAATGGTGTGCCCAGAACCCGGACTATCACCTCCAAGGAAGCCCGTGAAGCACTTTCTGAATCGGTCAACACAATTGTTGAATCTGTAACCAAATCGCTGGAACAGACCCCGCCAGAACTTTCGGCCGATATACTGGACCGGGGCATCATGCTTACGGGCGGCGGTGCTCTGCTAAAGAACCTCGACAAACTGATCATGGAAACAACCGATCTGCCCGTTCATATTGCAGAAGATCCGCTTACCGCAGTTGTTCGCGGAACCGGAAAGATTCTGGAAAATCTCGACTACTACAAAAGCGTTCTCTCCTGAATCAACTGATATCTGAATGAAGGATGTTCTTCCGAACTAAACAGCTCGAAAAAATACGGGACCATGTTATAACTGTTATTATACTGCTCACGGCGGTTACTATAATGGTAAACCGGCATGAGGGCGGGCTTAACAATATCAGAAAGGCATCGATCGCTATCGTCAGTTATCTTGAAGCACCGCTGGCCAATGTTCGGGTCTACCGCAGCGCATTGCAGACAAATACAAAACTGCAGCAGGAAAATGTTCTGTTACTCGATGAGTTGAGCCGTTTACGCTCGGCAAGTGAACAGAACGAAGTACTCAAGCAGATGATTGACCTCAGGGACAGCTATGAATTTGATCTTCATCCAGTTCTCATCGTCAGCAAAAACCTGACCGGTATCAATAACTCAATTACCATTAATGCAGGTACAGATCATGGCATTAAAGTTGGCATGGCTGTTATCAATGCAGACGGTCTGGTTGGCCAGGTTATAATAACCGGGGAGCGTTTTTCACAGGTTCTGCCACTCTACAACCGGCTATTCCGGGCAAGTGTCAATATACAGGGCAGCCGGGCTTATGGAGTGACTTCATGGCCCGGAGCCACCCTTTTTGAGCTCGTGGTAAATTTTGTGCCAAAAACTATTCCTGTTGAACCCGGCATGATTGTGGAAACCTCGGGGCTTAGCAATCAATTTCCTCCGAATATTCCTGTAGGAACTGTTTTGCGCAGTGTGCCGGTATCGGGCCAGGATACACAGCAGATTTACCTGGAACCATTCGTTTCACTTTATGATATTGCCGAGGCGTTTGTTGTGCTCTTCGACCCGGACCCTGAACTGGCGGATATTGAACGAGAATTCAGGGAAATTTTCGAATGAATAGCCTCAACATTCGACATCTGATATTTGGAGCCGGTTTTGTTTTACTTCAAATTGTCATATTCAGACATCTCAGCATTTATGATGCTGAACCCGATGTGGTGCTCTTATTCCTGCTCTGGCTTACTTCCAAGCGCGACCGGACATCCTGCCTGTTATTTGCCGCCGGACTCGGATTATTTCAGGATGCGTTGCTGGATTTATGGGGACTGCACATGTTCTCAAAAACACTGATGATCATGCTCATTTACAATTTTCTTCCACGGCATGCCGAAACAAGGCTATCGATATGGCAGGTTTTTCTGATAGTACTCATTGCCTCACTGCTGCATTATCTGATATTCATGACGTTAGGCTTGCTGGTTGAGACCTATGCAACTGATGCCTATTTCTATACTTACTGGATTGGGAACAGTATATATACAGCGGTGGCAGGTAGTTTGATCTATCTTTTGGCCTCCGACTAATTTCCTTAAACGGTTTTTTTGCAACATAACCTGTTATATTTCATCGTTGCAGTGTAGTGTTTAATTCCCATATGCGAAATAAAAGTTCCCAAATAAGATCAACTGTATCCATACGTGTACTGCAGGTTGTTGTAGGCATTACTTTCATAATTTTGCTTGGCAGGGTCATCCAGTTACAGCTCATCGAGTACGATACCTACAGCCCCATCAGCCAGCGTAACAGTATCCGTCAGGAGTTCATCAGTCCGGCAAGAGGACTTGTATACGACAGGCACGGGAAGCTCATCATCGACAATCAGCCGACTTTTACCATCACCATTACACCGATCAATTTTAACAGGGAAAGCATTCCCCTGCTATCCAATATTACCGGATATACACCCGAGGAAATCGAAGAACGCCTGCTTACTGCCCGCCGCTACTCATGGCACCGGTCATCCAGGCTTTTTACAGAGGTCAGCTTTGAGGTATTCTCGAAAATACAAGAGAACCTGTGGCGAATGCCGGGTATTGGGCACCAGATCGAAGGCATACGAAATTACCCTGCCACGGTTAACGGGTCGCATATATTCGGATATCTGCGTGAGGTGAATTTAAACGAGATAGAACGCAACCCGTCTTACCGGCTGGGTGACAAAGCCGGCAGAAGCGGCATTGAGCAAACCTATGAAGATTTTCTGCGCGGTGAGGTTGGCACACAATATGTTACAGTAAATGCATTTGGTCAGGAGATCAATCAGTTTGATGCCGGCCGGCACAATGAACCACCTCTCAAGGGCTCCGACGTACACACTTCTATCGACCTTGAACTGCAAACGCTGGCCGAGGAGCTGATGAGGGGCAAAGTTGGGGGATTGGTGGCCATGGATCCGGGTACGGGCGGAATTCTGGCATTGGTAAGTTCACCGGATTTCGACATCAACATGCTGGCGGGGCGAATTGATGCAGAATACTGGAGACAGGTGAATAGCGACTCACTTACTCCCCTTTTTAACAGGGCCATCACAAGCATTCAGCCACCGGGTTCAACATTCAAGCCGATAATGGGGCTGATCGGTATGGAGTTGAATATCATTACACCACAGACCACCGTATTCTGCAATGGTGGATACTACCGTGGCAGATTATACCGCTGCACCGCCGAACATGGCAACCAGAATCTTGAACAGTCGATCAAAAACAGCTGCAATACCTACTATTTCTGGATGATGAATCACATAGCACAGCGCGGGGGTATTAATGTGTGGAAAAATATGGTCGATGATTTCGGGCTTGGCGACAGAACAGGCATCGACATACCCAATGAAACGCGTGGCATCATCCCCGACAGCAGCTATTTCAATCGTGCATTCGGTGTAAATCGCTGGGGAATAGGTGACCTGATCAATCTGGGTGTGGGACAGGGCGCCATGGGTGCCTCACCCCTTCAGATGGCCGTTGCCACATCGGTTATAGCCAACGGCGGCTACCGCGTGCAGCCCCACATAGTGAGTTCAATATCGCATGCTGACGGCAGCAGCGAGTTCAACAGCACCATAAAAGAGCGTATTGAGTGGATAAAACCCGGTCCCCTCAGCCTTGTACAACGAGGAATGCGTGCGGCTGTAACCGACGGATCAGGTCGTTTTTATGCTAACCTCACAGATGTTGAAGTGGCAGGAAAAACAGGCACGGCCCAAAACCCGCACGGTGAGAACCACGGCTGGTTTATCGCCTATGCACCTTACGATGATCCAAAAATAGCAATAGCGGTACTGATCGAACAGGGAGGTTATGGATCCACCTCCGCCGCCCCGATTGCGGGCCTGCTCATGGAGCAGTTTTTCTACGGCGAGATACGGCGACCCTGGATCATTGATCAGGTAATCAGGAGGCCACCTGCTCCGTCTGCTTCTGCGGCGGCATCAACACCAACCATACAGACAATAACCGACTGATGAGCTGGTACAGACAAATAGACTGGATTACATTTCTGACATGGCTGTTCATTTCAGTAATAGGTTTGGTTGCTATTTATAGTGCCACACAGGGGCCGCTGCATCAGGGCACCAACATACAGGGAAACTTCACAAAACAGCTTCTCTATATATGCATTGGCATAGTAATACTGATAATCCTTCATTTCACTGCTCCACGTACGTTTCAACAGGTATCGTATCTGGGCTATGGTTTTGCCTTACTTTTGAGTATTACAACGATATTTCTGGGTGTTGAGGTAAGCGGTGAAAAAAACTGGCTTCCCGTATTCGGCTTCAGGCTTCAGACATCAGAATTTCTTAAAGTAGCCACCATTCTTGCTGTAGCGAACTTTCTTACAAGCCGCAGAGAGAACCAGGCAGGCACCTTCCGAACGGCAGTTACAGCCACGCTCATGCTATTTATACCAGTAGTCCTGATTATTATCCAGAGCGATACCGGTACCGCACTTGTTTTCATGGCGCTGATCCCCATCATGCTGCTTTGGTCTGGTGTACCATATGGCCTGTGCCTTCTAATGGTTTCACCGGTCATTATCGGCTACCTTACAGTGATCGACTATGTGTGGGGGCTGCTCGCAGCGGTAATAATAACAGCTACCTTTTTCTTTCTGGAAAAGAGACCGCTGTTAACCTTCGGTACTTTCTTTGCAAGCATCATCATCGTAATCGGAGTTCAGGTGGGCCTTCACGACGTGCTGCAACCCCACCAGCGTTCCCGTATTGAAGCGTTTGCTAACCCCGCTCTTGATCCACGGGGTGCCGGCTGGAATGTAATGCAGGCAAAAACCGCCATCGGATCAGGTGGTATATACGGAAAAGGCTTCATGCAGGGTACCCAGACTCAACTCAGGTTTCTGCCGGAGCAGAGTACCGACTTCATATTCTGTGTAATCGGTGAAGAAGGCGGCCTCATCTCCACATCGCTGGTGCTTATTTTGCTGGGTCTTCTGCTGATGAGGCTTCTGGGGCAGGCCGCTGCCCATAAACATCCGTTCGCCCAGTTATTCATCGTCGGGGCATCCTCAATTTATCTGATCCATGTGGTCATAAACCTTGGGAGTGCCATGGGATTAATGCCGGTTATAGGCCTGCCCCTGCCCTTCCTTAGCTATGGAGGATCATCATTCCTTGCCAACACGATAATGCTGGGTATCTGCATGAATTTCTTTTACCATCAGCGCGATTTCAGTATTTATTCCTGAGGTTGTATATACAACGTATCGGTACCCAACCTGAAACCGGTGCGATGGTATTTGCAAAATCCAAACTTGCGCAAACCCTCTTTATGTTTCCGGGTAGGATAACCCACATTCCTGTTCCAGCCATAATGCGGGTACAGTTCATGCATCTGTACCATGAGCCTGTCTCTGTACACTTTAGCAAGGATAGATGCCGCACCAATCGAGGCCGACAGATCATCGCCGCCTATGATACAATTGCCCGGAATTATTGAACCGATATGTGCATTGCCATCTACCAGCAGATACTCGGGCGAAGCATTTTCAGCTTCAGTACAACGCCGCATTGCAAGAAGTGAAGCCTTCAGAATATTGATTTCTGAAATCTCGGCAACTGAGCTCTCCTGAACTGTCCAGAACAGGGCTTTTTCCCGTATCTCAGCAGCCAGCTCCTGCCTGTATGCGGCTGAAAGCTTCTTACTGTCGCGGATTCCGTTTAGCCGGCTTCCCGGCACAAGGATTACACCAGCAGCTACAACGGGTCCGGCAAGGCAACCTCTGCCAACCTCATCAAGGCCCATCACCCTCCGGAAGCCCTCATTCCATAGCTTTTCCTCGTAATGATAATTTTGACGGATTACCTGTTTGCGTATCATAACGGGCAAGTATAAAAAGCTTTTCAGTTCCGAAAAAGTTTTAATAGTATAAGTTGTGAATGAATCATTTTTATTTCACGTTGCTATAGACAGAAAGTCGGAATACTACCTCGGTTTATAATACACTTCTGCTGCAATCAGTATCGGCATTTACAAAAAATCTATTTAACGACATACCTCCAGTTATGCATTTTCGCTATTTAAAGTGGGACGAACGTTTTTCAAAAGATGGAAAAGAACCGGCATTCTCACGTCTTTTCGACCTGTTTCAGCAGTTGCTTACCATTGCCAGCGGAGATGTGAGTCAGGCACTGAAATGGCTTACCGATCTCGACAAGCAGTATGGGCTCACCAGGGATGATGATTACAGCATGGGAGATTTCATCCAGGAGCTGCAGGACAAAAACTATATCAAATTTGATGGGGATGAATCCCTGTTTGTGCCAACGGCAAAAACGGAGCGGTCACTCAGGCAGCGGTCGTTGGAAGAGATCTTCAAGGGACTAAAAAAAGGGCCACAGGGTGCGCATAAAAGTACACAGCAGGGAACGGGAACCGACCGTGAACCGGAAACAAGAAACTGGCAGTTCGGCGATGACACCCATAATATTGATTCTGTCGGTACCATCATGAATACACTACGCCACAGCAGCATAGATCGGTTTGACCTTAAAGAAGATGATTTATTGGTACATGAAACCGATCACAACACGGCCGTTGCAACAGTCTTGATGATAGATCTCAGCCACTCCATGATCCTGTACGGTGAAGACCGGATAACACCGGCAAAAACTGTGGCTATGGGGCTGGCTGAACTCATTCTGAACCAGTACGCAAAAGACACACTCGATATTATTGCATTTGGAAACGATGCATGGTCTGTATCAATTGATGAGCTGCCCTACCTCAGGGTTGGCCCGTTTCATACCAATACGCTTGCCGGGCTTGAGCTTGCCAGACATATTCTTCAAAGAAGAAAAAATACGAACAAGCAGATTTTTATGATAACCGACGGTAAACCATCGGCGATGTATGAAAACGGACGGCTCTACAAGAACAGTTTCGGCCTGGACCGCAAGATAGTCAACCGGGTTCTCGATGAGGCGGTAAAATGCCGGCGTGAAAAAATACCCATCACTACATTTATGATCGCCAGTGATCCCTATCTGCAGAATTTCGTTCGTGACCTTACCGAGGCAAACAACGGGCGGGCTTATTTTGCCTCACTCGATAACCTGGGCGGATATATATTCGAAGACTACATCAGAAACCGAATGAAAAGGGTGTTGTAAAAAAAAGGCCGCTCCGTCATATGCGGTAGCGGCCTTTCGATTACTATGCGTAAATAATCTATATATCGAGCTTAGTCATAACCCTCTCGGTGATATTGAAGTTCGTACGAACTTCTTCTGAAACATACAATATGATGAAATCACCGTTATTGGTCATTGTATTAAGCACATAGGTAAGTTCCATCTCTGCGGCAACTTCATCAATGGCCGTTTGAATTTTACCAATAACCGGGCTGATAAGTTCAATCTGTTGCTGCTGAAGTTCCTGCTGTGCATTACCCTGTAGCTGCTGAAGTTCAACCTGCATACGGGTCAGGCTCTCTTCCTCTCTTTCACGGGCCTCTGCAGAAATCACAGAACGGCGGCGTTGAAAATCTTCGAGACGCTGAGCCAGTTCCATCTCTTTATCGGCAATCTCACGGTTTTTACGTTCCATGAAATTCTGGAGCCTGCGTTCAATAGATGCCATTTCAGGCATTCTTTCAAGAATAACCATGGGCTCAACATATCCGATTTTCATATCGGACTGTGCCTGAAGGGTTTCGGTCTGCCCCAGGGCAAAGACCAAAAGCAGAAGGGGAAACAGTATAATTTTTTTCATTTCGGTACTCCGGTTCAGATTACTGAGTTAATTTATTAATGACTTTTTGGGTTATATCAAGATTACTCTTCGCCATGGCCGATGAGAAAACAATGATAGGCTGCGCATTACCCGTTTCCTGGTTGAGCACGTAATCCAGCCCTTGCTCTGCCGCAACTGCAGCAATGGCCTCTTCAATTTCGATCATAAGGGGCTGCATCAATTCATTCTGGCGTTGTTTTACTTCCGTCTGCAGAACAGTCAGCCGCTGATTAAGCTGCTGATCTCTTTGCCGGAGTCTGTTCTCTTCGCTGGTACGATTTTCCTGGCTCATGCCTTCACTGGCTTCCCTGAAAGCAACCAGTTCTTCCTGGAATTCACTGATTTCCACTTCATATTCCTGCTCTTTTTCCTGAATAAGCTCAGAGATGCGCCGTTCAATTACCTCGCGCTCAGGCAGGGCTTCGAGAACCGCCTGGGGGTTTATATAACCCACTTTATGTTGTGAGTACGCTGACCCCGCTGTTATGAGCAGGATGAGCACCATCAGATATGTCTTTTTTATCATTTTTAAATGATCAGGTTAGTATTAACAAAAATAAAACGTCGAAAAACTAATTATCTTGCAGGCTGATCAACCTGTATTCCCATTTCCAGCAGTACTTCATTACTGATGTTCCACTGTGGCCTGGTATACAGGAACAGGAAATCGCCAGCCCTGTCGAACACGAAATCAAATCCGTCGCGTGCGGCAACTTTGTCTGTAGCCTCAACAATACGGAGTTGTATCGGCTCCAGTAATTGCTGCTGCTGTTTGAAATAGTCGCCATCGGGACCAAACTTGCTTTGTAAGAAACGTTCACGGTCCCTGATTTTATTGTCTATTTCGGTAAGTTTCTGCTGACGCTGTTCACTTGTAAAGAGAATTTCCCTGGCCTGAAATTCCTGCTTAAGACGTTCAATTTCTGCCTGCATGCGGTCGATCTCCTGTTGCCATTCCTGGCTTACCTGCCTGAGCCTCTGATCGATACCGGTGTATTCAGGCATGTTCGAAAGGATGTATTCGGAATCAATAAATCCGATTTTCTGATTTTGTGCCTGCATCCCTTCAACGGTCGCAGCAAGTGCAACACATGAAAGAGCGGTCACAAAATATGCAAAGGAATAGAATTTCATAGATTCGGTCAGAATGGAGATCCGATGTTTATGAGAAATTCCCAGTTTCCGGGTTCAACCGTGGTGTTGGGAATACCATCGAAACGATAGCCGTAACTCAGGTCAATAAGTCCGAGAATAGGCAGAAATACCCTTACACCGAAACCGGCAGCCCTTTTCAGGTTGAACGGATCCCATGTATTGAAGTCAAGGTATGCATTCCCGGTCTCGGCAAATATATAAGGTATAAGCTGAACCTGTTCGCTTGAAACAGCCGGGTATCTGATTTCAGCAAAATACTTGTTGTATATGCGACCTCCAACAAATTCACTGTCAATTGCAGGAGAAATTGAACCGCCGAAGCCGCCAGGATATCCTTTCAGGTCAATGTTATCGCGATAGAAGACCTGTTGCTGCTGCAGCGGCGTACCACCGAGATAAAACCGCTGAAACTGGCTTCTGTCTTTACTGCCCAGCCAGCCCATGTAACCGAATTCGGCTCCGCTTGTAGCCACCAGCTTACCAACTACGGGTATGTGGTTCTGGAAGGTGAGCAGGCCTTTGTAAAACTGTTTGAAGCCCGGTAACGGCGGGGCAACCTCAAGGGAGAGAGACAGTTTAGATCCATTATTCGGCGACAATGGATTGTCGAGTGAATTACGCTCAAGTATCGATTTCAACGAAATCATACTGGCCCGACCCGGTTCCAGCAGTCCTTCATTGCGGAATACATCGAACATCTGATATTGCAGAATATTTATTTGCTGGAAAAAATCATCGGGCCACTGCAGCCGCCGACCCAGAGATACACTGCTGCTGAATTGTTCGAACCGTTGGGTAGAAAATTTATAAAAGCTGTACGATGTATTGAATCCGAAAGAGTTTGGTCTGCCGAACATCCACGGCTCCTGGAACCCGATGGAGTAATTCTGGAAGCCCCGCCCAGTTACCTGAACACCGAGAGAAAGTTTCTGGCCGTCGCCACTTGGCAGCGGACGCCAGGCTTCTCCATTGAACAGATTCTGAGCTGAAAAGTTATTAAAATTCAGCCTTGCCGACAGTATGACACCGATCTGCCGGCCGCCGAAACCACCGGAAAACTCAAAGTTATCGGTGCTGGCCGATTCATCAAGCGAGTAAATTACATTAACCGTTTTCTCTTCGTAATTATAATCGAGATCGGGCAGAATATTTTCCGGCACAAAATAGCCCAGGGTGGCAAGTTCCCGTACCGACCGCTGAATAGCAGCCCGGCTGTAATTGGTTCCGGGAATATTCCTGAGGTTACGCCTTACCACATCATCATTGGTTTTCGTGTTGCCGGTGAAACTGACCTCCACAAGTTTGGCGATCTCATCTTCGATAATATTTATGTGGATGTCGATGGAATCGCCCTCAACAAAGCGGATGTCTTCATCTATCCGCATAAACAGATAACCGATATTCTGGTAGAGGCTGGTAACATCACTGCTTTCCCTGTTGATGTTAAGGTTCATCTCAAATTTTTCCTGATTAAACACATCCCCTTTTTCAAAACCGAGCGACTGGTTCAGGACATCCGAAGGGTATACCGTATTTCCCTCCCATGTAATATTTCGCACATGGTATTGCGGACCTTCTTCTATAGTCAGGTTGATGGCAACACCCTGGCGGCGTCGGTTGTGATCATAAACGTAAACGGTATCCTCTTTAATTCTGAAATCGAGGTGACCGTTTTTCTTATAGAAATTAATCAGGTTTTGCTTACCCTCAATATATTCATCACGTTCGAATGTCTGCCTTGTAAGCGATCTCCAGAACGTAGTGCGTTTAATGGGCTTCATCTGGCTTCTTAACTTCCGATCCGAGAAATTCTCATTGCCTTCAATCTCAACCGTTCTGATCTGAATACGTTCTCCCGGATCTATATCAAAGATCACTTTCATTCTGTTCCTGAGGGTATCAACCTCTCCGTCGATCACATCCACATTTGTATACCAGTACCCTTTTTCACGGTAGTAACGGTTAATGGTATTTACGGCCTGCATTTTAGAGGATTCGGTTACAGCGAAACCCGGCAGCAAGGTAATTTGTTCTCTGAGATCACGGCGGTGAGACCGTTTAATGCCCCTGAGTTCATAATCTTCGAGGCGGGGCTGCTCGGTTACATATATAGTTACGGAATAACTTTCCGTACCGATAAGATTGATATTGCGGATAGTGAACTGGCGCGGCCTGTTGTTCAGCGGATTTGACAGATCAATTTGTGGGACTCCCGGTGCAACCACCTGGGAATGTGCCGGTTCTGCCAGAAAAAAAAGAAGCAATAACAGCGTTAAATTGCGAATTGTACCTTGTTTTGAAAACACGCTTTGTTTTGGTATGAGGTTAATCGATTAGGAAATTTTTATGGAGATCAGGTAGCGTAACGTTAAACACCCGCACTAACTTGTCTCATATCCTTTTTTTCTAGTTGTTCGGAAATTTTACCAAAGCGCCGTTCTCTCGTCTGATAAGATTCTATAGATTTGTAAAGTTCGTCTCTGCGGAAATCAGGCCAGAATTTTTTGCTTATATACAGCTCTGAATACGCTGCCTGCCACAATAAAAAGTTACTGAGCCGGAATTCTCCACCGGTTCTGATCAACAGGTCGGGATCCGGAATCGAATTGGTAGTCAGCAAAGATTGAATAAGCTCTTCATTAACGTTTTCGGGATCGACTTCACCATTTCTGACCAATTCGCTGATCTTCCGGGCAGCCTGAGCGAGGTCCCAACGGCCAGAATAGCTCAGGGCAAGGCAAACCTGGAGACGTTTATTGTCTTTCGTGATCTCTATAGCTTCGAGTAGTTCGCGATGGCATTTGTAGGGCAACCTGTCGAGCTGGCCAACAGCAACAAGTTTTATATCGTTTTCGACCAGTTTTTTGGTCTCTTTCCGTAAGCTTTGAATGAGCAACTGCATAAGGGCATTTACTTCAGAGGCCGGTCTCATCCAGTTTTCGGTGGAAAAGGCAAACAGGGTAAGGTGGGGTATTCCAATCTGTGCACAAGCCTCCACTGTATCGCGTACTGAGTCTACACCCGCCTGATGCCCGAAAATCCTCATATTGCCGCGTTCCTTGGCCCAACGGCCATTTCCATCCATAATAATCGCAATATGATTGGGTATTCTGCCACTTTCCCGCAGCTCTTCCTGGCGTCGGGCGTCCTTTTCTGTCTGTTTTTTCCGGTTAAGTGATACAGTTTTCAAAAATTTGACCTGTTAGTACTGTTTCAAGCTCGGAAAATTATGATTTAATTCGGCCGGATTCAACAATTTATTCGCTTTTTAACTGATTGCTAACGGAAATCATCTCAATAAGAGCCTGTGCGGCTTCTTCGCCCTTGTTACCGGCCTTGGTTCCCGCCCTTTCAACTGCCTGTTCAATGGTATCGGTGGTCAAAACCCCAAAAATTACAGGTTTCTCATAATCCAGGCTGATCTTTGCCACACCATTATTAACGGCTCCGGCAACATACTCAAAATGAGGGGTCGATCCGCGTATCACGGCACCAAGACATATGATACCGTCATAGTTACCCGATTCAAGCATCAGTTTGGCTGTGAGCGGTATTTCGTAAGCTCCAGGACAATAGACGACTGTAATATCCTTCTCTTTTATACCATGAGCCAAAAGGTTTTCAACCGCTCCCTCTTTAAGGCGTTCGGTAATAAATGAATTCCACCGTGATGTGACTATGCCGATCCTGGCATTTACGGAAGTGAAATTCCCACGAATTGTATGTACTGCCATATCAAATAATATCAGGATGTGATGTTTTCTTTTCGTTCACGGCAGAATGCTTCCAACCGGTCGGCTTTTTTTGCATCGATGCAAACCACACCAAGATACTGATCGTCTGCGTCTTTAAAGCCGTGGTAGTCGCTGCCGCCGGTAGTGATCAGGTCGTTAATTTTTGCAAATTCCTCATACTTACGCTGAAGATCGAAATTATGACTGGGGTGTATGGTTTCAATACCGTCCAGTTTCGTCCTTGCAAAATAGTCAAGATCTTCATCAACGTACAATAGTCCGGGATGGGCAAGCACCGACATGCCACCGGCCCCCCCGATGATTCCTATAACGTCTTCAACACTGTGGTACTCCGATTTGTAGTAGGCCGGACCCTCATTGCTCAGGTATTTGTTGAAAGCCGCTTTAACATTGTTTACGATTTTTTTCTCGACCAGCAGCCCGGCTATATGATTGCGGCTAATCGGCACATTCATCGCAATTTTTTCTACATCGTTGAATTCAATGTCCACACCGAGTTTTATCAGATTCTCGACCATTATCCGGGCGCGGTTAATTCGCCTGAATTTCTGGTCGAGAAGAAGTTTTTTCAGATCAGCGTTGCCCACGTCGAAGCCGTATGCCAGGATGTGGCATTCCCTGCCCTTGTAATCGCTTGTAATTTCAGCCCCTGCAATTACATGCACCCCGGCATCAACACCTGCGGCCCTGGCTTCAAAATAACCTGAATAGGTATCATGATCGGTGAGTGCAATGACTGAAAGACCTCGGGCCGACGCTCTCTTCACCACTTCGGCCGGAGCGTGTTTTCCGTCGGATGCCGTTGAGTGAATATGTAAATCGGCTTTTTGCATTGTCAGGGACTGAGCACAGAGCGGTAGCGCTGCTGATCTTCCAAGATACGAAGAGCAAGGCTCATTCCATCATCGTAGGTTTTTAGTGACATGAGCCGGTTTGCACTATCTTCGAAGCGTCCGGTGAGCTCTGTTACCATATCTTTCATGATCCGGTCTTTAAAGGCATTCATCTCCCCGCTTTTCGCTGCAACTATCTGGGTCCTGAGCTGGTCGAGCAGGTCACCTTCAATTCCGGAGGGTTGCTCCAGAAGCGATTCTTCAAGCTGGGCAAAATAGCGCTCAGGTTGATTGGTATAGGTGAATTCAACCCTTTCAATGTAAGACCTGAATTCACTATAAGCCGATTCAGAATCGGACACAGCATCAAAGGAATCGTGATTGGCGGCGTATTCATTGGCAAAGAAAAAGTAGTGGTTCTGCTGCTGAAGTGCGATCTCGAGCATACTCTGCGGCTCGGCCTCCAGGTGCAGATCGGGATCGATGCCGTTATGCTGATATACCGAACGGCCAGCCCGTGTTGAAAATTCCCGATCCGGCTGGTCATAGGCGTTCGATCCGTCGTAATCTACCGTTTGAATGGAGCGCCCGCTGGGGATGTAGTATTTGGATGTGGTGATTTTGAGCGCCAGATTATACGACAATGGCTTTACAATCTGTACCAGCCCCTTACCGAAACTCCGTTCGCCGATGATCACAGCCCGGTCGAGGTCCTGAAGGGCCCCTGCAACAATTTCTGAAGCACTGGCACTGCCGTTATTGATCAGTACCACAAGCGGTTCATCTCCGAACAAGGGAGCCTCTTCGGTGCTGAAAACGGTCCGGCTTTCGATTGCGCGCCCTCTTGTGGTTACTACTCCGATACCGGGGCCAACAAATTTGTCAACTGTTTTTACGGCCTCAAACAGTAGTCCGCCCGGGTTGTTGCGCAGGTCGAGAACCAGGCTGTTCAGCCCGCCGCCGGATCGCATATCGTTGATGGCATTACGTACTTCCTCTGCCGTATTCTGCCCGAACCGGGTAAGATGTATGTAACCAATCCGCTGCGCTTCGTCGATAATGCCGTAACTGGAAATATTACGTACCTCAATACGCTCGCGGGTCAATTCAAATAAAAGGGGTGTGTCGAGGCCAAATCGTTCTATCATTATTTCGACAGTAGTACCCGTATCTCCTCTCATCTGCAGTTGCAGTTCATCGGCTGAAAGCGACTCCACCGTCATCCCGTTAACTTCCAGGATCACATCACCGGCCTTGATGCCTTTTCTGTGGGCCGAATAGCCCTCAATCGGGGCAATCACCACAAGGCGGCCGCCGCGTGATCCAACCTCAATGCCCACGCCGGCATAACCACCACGCGACATGATTTCAATTTCAGGTATTTGCGACTCCTCAATCAGTACCGTATAGGGATCGAGTGTTTCCAGCATGGACCGTATGCCGTGCCGCATCAGCTTTTCCGGATCCACCTCAACCACATAACCCTCCGACACTTCACTGTAAACCTCACTAAAAATGGTGAAGTTTTTTTTGATGAGGAAAAGAGGATCGGGCCTGTAAATCAGACCAAGCCCCGCAATACCCGACAGAACGAGCATCAGGGCCATCACGTAGCGCTTCTTGCTGATCATGGTGTGAGCGTCAGTTAGCTGCCGGTATCTTTAGCTGCTGCCCGACAAATATGGTATTGTTTCTGAGATTATTGATGCGCATCAATTCGGCAACCGAAGTATTGTTTGCAAGTGCAATTTCATACAGGTTGTCATTTCTTCGCACAGTGTATGTTGTTACACTTGTGCTTCTTGCCGAGGCGGTTACAGCCGGTATTCTCTGTCCGGATCTGCGCTGTGCCATCAGGCTTCGCTTTTCGGCAGTGTTCATGTTATCGATCGCTGCATATTCAGCCTGTCTGGCCGCTGGTACATAGATAGTGAGACGCTGACCTGCCCGTATCAGATTGCTGATATTGTTCCATGAACGGATCTGCCAGGCCTGTGTATCGTACCACTCGGCGATATGACCGATCGTATCTCCCCTTTTAACTGTATAGCTGAGGCGGGTGGAATTTGCCGGTGCCGGGGTACTGGCCGACGGCTGTGAAGAAGATCCTGCCGAAGCGGTGATCGTGCGGGCCTGGCGTGCTCTCGACGGACTGTCGGCCTGAATAGCCACGTTTGATCCGCCCGGAACCGGTATGATAATCTCCTGACCAGGATGGATTGTTGTTGAAAGCCGTTCGTTGGCGGCATAAAGTGACTGTACGGTGGTACTGTAGCGGTTGGCAATGCGGCCAAGCGTTTCACCGCTTGATACGGTGTGAACTACCAGCGTCTGGCGTGCCGATTCCGGCATATCCCGATATGCAGCCAGGAATTCTGGACGCTGGCCCACAGGGATTTTCAGAGGATAGGGCTTGGCACCAGGCGGTGTTGCCCAGCGGAGCAGTTCCGGGTTATAGGCACGAAGCTCATCGGGGGTTACGCCGGCAAATTCAGCCAGTACCCTGAGATCGACTGAGCCCTGAATTTCAACAACCTCGTAAGCGTAAGGTTCGGAATCGGGAATATCATAGAAACCGAACTCACCCGGATTCAAGGCCACCATTGTAGCGGCAATGTAGCCGGGAACGTAACCTCGGGTCTCCCGCGGCAGGTGAGGATAGATCACCCAATAGTCGTTACTGCCGTTTGAATTATTTATGGCCCTTCTCATGCCGCGTGTGCTCACATTGTAGTTGGCCAGCGACATATGCCAGTCGTCCCAGCGATCATTGAGGTCACGCAGGTGCCTTGCCGCCGCCCGGGTTGATTTCTCGGGATCACGCCGCTCATCGATCCACCAGTTCACTTCCAGGCCATAGGCTGATCCGGTGGCATGTATGAACTGCCAGAGGCCGACAGCACGGGCATGACTGCGGGCCGTGGGGACCAGACCACTCTCAATCATGGAGAGGTGGATGAGTTCTTCGGGTACCCCTTCCTCCTTGAAAATGCGGCGCATCATCGGGAAGTAATGTTTCGAACGCTCCAGCCAGCGCTGCATGATCTCGGGCCGGCGCTGAGTAAGGTACTGAATGTGGTTGTTTACCTGCTGATTGATGATGAGCGGAACTTCTGTCTTTTTTACCACAAGATCTGAAGGCAGCGTGAAAGCTGACCCGTCGAACCATTCGTCGTTAACTGAAAACATTTCCTGTTGTATGGCAAATATGTCGCCTTCAGCCTCGATTACAGGACCCGAAATACCGTAGAACTCCTGGTATTCAGCCATTATCGTGCGGTATACCTCATTGAATCGGCGGTCGGTTATCGACTCAGGATAGTCGTCCATCAGGCTCTGAAGTGCAATGATGGCTTCATTTATCCGATCTTCAGCGCCCAGCAGATCGTCGGCTACCTGTGCTTCCATGGCTGCAATGCCAGTGCGGTACACGTCAATAACACGGTTTACAAATGCTATATCGAGCGGTACGCCATCAATCCGTGTTTCAACCGGATTTCTCTTAACCGGTTCACGTTCCTGAAGCGGGCTCATATAGGGCAATTCCAGTTTCGGCATGGGAACACGCTCGATCTGCGGGCGGTCCTGGGCAAAAACCGCTACTGCGGCCACCATGAATAAAATGAAGAAACTGAATCCTTTAAACGGCATATACTGATTTATTTGAGGTTGAACTGGACTATTTCAGACTGCATTAAAATAATAAAATATTTCGAAGGTGTCTGTGATGTGATCGATTTAATACCAGGCATAACGAATTCAAGGTCGTTATCATACCTGACACATCAAAAATTACTTTCAGGTTCCTGACAATATTGGTGGGTGTTGCCGGCACAGGAATTCCTTCTGCCCCTATAAAATGCAGCCACTACCCATACAGCAGCTGTTAATAACGTTATCAGCAACGGAAATTTGCACATCAGGCCGGAATGAAATTATTTTGCCCTTTATTTACATGTGTGAACTATGTAAATTGACAGGATGAAATTGAATATCAGAGGACGAGGTTCTGCCGACAACCCCGCCAACCGCTTCGACCGGCTATATGTGGACAGCAACGTGTTTGATGACGCCGTGAAAAGTGAAGGGGATGCAGATAACGAGGGCGGTGTTTTATGCGGGTTAGTACGGCCGGAGACCATTTTCTACAGAGACCACAGTAAAACGGTGATGTCGCACAACCAAAGTCCAGATATCCCTTTCGACTACTCCGTAAACCCTTACCGCGGTTGCGAACACGGATGTATTTACTGCTATGCCCGGCCCACGCATGAGTACCTTGGGTTTTCGGCCGGCCTCGACTTTGAGACACGCATCATGGTAAAACCAGACGCTCCTGAGCTGCTTGCCAGGGAGTTGTCGCGCCCGGGATGGGTCCCCCAGGCGGTCTGCCTGAGCGGCAATACCGACTGCTATCAGCCGGCTGAACGCCGGCTCGGCATAACACGGCAATGCCTCGAGGTGCTAAGGGATTTCAGGAATCCGGTAACTATAATCACCAAGAACCACCTGGTAACACGCGATATTGATATCCTCAGCGAAATGGCAGCACTGAACCTTGTGAGGGTGAGCATAAGCATAACCAGCCTCGATGCCGGCCTTACAGCGATACTGGAACCGCGAACATCACGACCACAGCGGCGGCTCGACGCGATAAGGCAGCTTAGTGAGGCTGGCATAACCACTGCGGTGATGGCTGCTCCCATAATCCCTGCCCTGAACGACCATGAAATGCCCGCCCTGCTCAGTGCGGCCCGGGAAGCCGGAGCCGCCAGGGCCGGTTACACTATGCTGAGGCTGCCCCTGGCCGTGAGGCCGCTGTTTACCGACTGGCTCGACCGGCATTACCCCGACCGGAAAGAAAAAATTCTGAACCGGGTAAGGGATATGCGTGGCGGGAAGCTAAACCGGTCGGAGTTCATTAAAAGGATGAAGGGCGAGGGGAATTATGCTGAGCAGATCAGTTCTCTGTTCCGCATCCATACGGCCCGGTTGGGCCTGAACACTGATCGCATACCGGTTGATACCAATCATTTCAGAATTCCGGCTACCTACCGGAAAGACCGGCAGACCAACCTGTTCGATGCAAAGTGACGGGTGAATAGATGCCAGGTTAAACCCGGACCGGGATTGCTACTCCTGGCTTTTTATAAGCTGGTCGATCAGATTGGCCTTGCGCGGATCGATGTGCGTGCCGAAACTGATAATGATATAGCCTTTAATACCGTCTTTGGTTTCGAGGGCATATATCGTGGATTCATCTCCCGGATCGGTTCCCTGATCAAACTGCCAGGTTTCGACAATCATCATATTCGGCACTTTTTCACGCAGATCGAGCCTGCTGCAGTAAAAAGCATTATCATCGGGTTCAAAAAGATTGTCGTACCCCCTCTTGTTCAGGTCTTCAACCGCTTCGGCCAAATCGGTGTACATGATTTCAGAATTCTTTAAAATGATAATTTCTGTGTGAACAGTATATAAAATTGGTAAAAGATTAGCTAATAAGGAACTGTAAAGTTGCACATCTGCACCTTCAATTCTACATCATCATTACCGCCCCGGCCCAGGTCAGTCCGGCACCAAACGCAATCATGGCCACAATATCACCTTTTTTTACCCTGCCCTGCTCAAAGGCTTCGGTGAGAGCGATAGGTACTGATGCGGCCGATGTGTTTCCATAGTTGTGCACGTTCACGAAAATGCGGTCTTCGGGGAAGGC
>JAIVHB010000252.1 GCA_020201275.1 Rhodothermaceae bacterium
GTGGCTGCCTGATGGTACGCCAGTATCATCCCCATTACCATCCCAGTACCACCCAACCCACTTACACATCCAACTCACCCCCCATTCCCCCCCATTCCCCCTCCGCATACCTCTTCGCCAGGCGCTCCTCATTAACCCGCCGGCGTCCCTCCAACCTCTCCGCCTTCCCCGATGCAAGGCTCATCTCCCGTTTCCCCAGTACGCCGGGGCACCGTGCAACCAGCCACCCTGCATGGGCCATGGCCGCGCGCGCACTGCTGGCCGATGCATACGTGGCGAGTACCGCGTCCGGTGCTGACCATACTGCGAGCCTGCCAAAAACATCCGATGTCCACAGTTCGGGATTTGCCGTAGGTGAAAAAGGGTCATGAAAAACATAATCGGCTGTTATTGGCGCCGGATCAAATTCTTCAAAGGCTCCAAAAAAAACGCGCAGCGTTACATCCCCGAATAAAAAGGCGTTGTTAACCCCGGGTCGTAATTGTGCGAATACGGATGCAAGCACATCCCGGTATGCGGGCCTGCCGAGCTGCTCCGGATAGTTCAGACCGGCCACAATCGCGGCATCCGGCGGCCAGGCATCAACTGATTGAAAAACGACAGGTGCGGTATGCCCGGCATTTTCCCTCAGGTGGAGCAGCAGCAGGAAATTCAGACCGGTACCAAATCCGGTCTCCAGAACTGTGAGGGGCAGGTTTTGGGCAAGAGATGCGGTGAGGCCGCTCATATCGAAGAATATGTGTATGCTCTCCCTGATCGCCCCGTTGGGGTTATGGTAATACTGGCCGTAATGTGATGAGTACAGCGTGTGCGAACCGTCACGTGTGATGTGGGGTACAGGCTTCTCCACCCGCTTGTCAGGTTTTGAATTTGAACAGATTATGTTCGCCAACAGCTTCAATCCCCTGGTTCAGAGCGTAGGCACTGTCGAACAGCACGATAGGGTTTCCGTCCATATCGTTGGTCACATGCGTGTTATAGGCCTTGCTCAGTTTGTCGTTTACAGCCTGATCGTCGGGCAGCCAGCGCGCGGTATGGTAGGGTACCGGCGACATGGTGATGTCGACCTTATATTCGAATTTCATGCGGTGCTGAACCACCTCGAACTGAAGTACGCCGACTGTGCCCAGAAGCATTTCGTTGCCTACTCCGTTGGGTACTTCAAAAACGTGGACCACACCTTCCTGGGCCAGCTGCTGCAGACCCTCACGCAGCTGTTTGCGCTTGAAAGGGTCTTTGGATGTAGCCTTCATGAAGTGTTCCGGCGAAAAAAGAGGGATTACGTCGTAGCTGAGGGCATCCTTTTCATACAGGGTACTTCCGATCCTGAACATGCCGGGATTGAAAAGGGCAACAATATCGCCCGGATAGGCTGATTCGAGCAAATTGCGCTCGTCGCCCATCAGGGAGTGCGGTGTGGTCATGCGGATCTTCCGGGGCTGGTCGTCGATCTGCACCTCCATCCCCCGTTTGAAAACACCCGAGGCTATGCGCACAAATGCGGTGCAGTCGCGGTGATCGGGGTTCATGTTGGCCTGCATTTTGAAAACAAAACCGGAAAAATCGTGATCAAGGGGCACCTCTCCGGTAGCCGTATCGGTGTAGGGGCGTGGGGTAGGGGCCAGGTTTTTAAAATAGTTGAGGAACAGGTCGAGGCCGAAATTGTTCAGGGCCGAACCGAAGAAAACGGGTGTTATCTTGCCATTGCGGAATCCGGTAGCATCCATGGAGTGGAAATCCTCGCTGATCAGTTCAATGATCTCGCTCAAGGCTTCCTTTTCGGATTCTGAAAGCGTGGTACTGCCGAGCCCTTCGTGCAGGCCGGCCACTGCGGTATCAGCTTTTTTGGCTCCGTGTGAGGCCTTTACATAGAGATGCATTTCGGAGCCGATCAGATCGTAGAC
>JAIVHB010000124.1 GCA_020201275.1 Rhodothermaceae bacterium
ACGTGTAACTGGTGTCGGCCCGGAAGCTCTGGAACGTGCTTCCGCTTTCGGGCTCGCGTTCGTATTCAAAATCGAGGTTCAGAAACCAGTTGATGTTGTTCACATTGTAGTTCAGGTTCACGCCCATGCCGTGGTCTTGCGGATATCCCACATTTGATTGAATGCTGCCATGAAATCCGAGCTGCTGGTTATCGACCAGAATGATGTTGATGATTCCCGCAGTGCCCTCGGCAGCGTACCTTGAGGAAGGGTTTGTGATGATCTCAATTCTGTCGATCATACTTGCAGGGATGCTGCTCAGGGCGTCGGTGCCGTTCCGGATCAGGCTCGACGGGCGGTTATTGATGAGAATCTGCACGCCCTGGTTGCCCCGCAGGCTAACATTCCCCTCAAAATCGGTTGTGATGGACGGCACATTGTCGAGCACATCGAGCGCCGATCCGCCAAGGCTGGTAATATCGTTGCCCACGTTGAAACTGCGGCTGTCGAAATTCATCTCCATGTAGGAGCGTTCGCGTTCGACAAGTACCTCTTCGAGCTGATTTTCATCCGGTACAAGGGTAATACTGCCAAGGTCGAGAACCTCTCCGGAAACGATGGTGATCTCTGCCGTGTAATCGGTGTACGTTACGTACGTTATCAGAAGCAGGTACGTGCCGGGTTCATACTCCAGGGAGAATTCACCCGATTCATCGGCGGCCGTCCCCGCAAGCATATTCGTTCCGGAGGTATCACGCAAAACCACGTTGGCACCGGGAAGTGCCATGCCGTTCAAATCAATAAGTCTGCCCGTGACTTCACCACTGACCGTAGACTGTTGACCGAAAGCTGTCCGGTTTCCGCCAGCCAGCAGAAGAAAGAGAAGTGGTAAAAAAAGCAGATACTGAGCAGTCCGGGCCATTAATTATAGTTGTTTTACCTGATTTATGATGAATCCATTTTCAACATAACCAAAATGTCTGCCTGGCCTATCTGACAGATTTTACACCTTAACAAAGGGAATTCGAAATGATAAATCGATATCTGATACTACTACCAATGATCGTTGGAATCGCGCTTATTGCAGCATGCGGCAGTACGAACCCTCCAACACAGCAGCTTACAGAAACAAGAATGGTGATAGAGCAGGCCGAACAGGTTGGTGCTCAGGAATTCGCCCCTCTTGAACTTCGGGATGCAGGAATCAAACTTCAGCAGGCACGCGATGCCGTCGAAGAAAAAGAGTATGAGAAAGCTGTACGTCTTCTGGATCATGCCAGAATTGATGCCGAAGTGGCCCAGGTCAAAGCGCTATCGGCCAAATCGCAGCAAGCGGCTGAAGAGCTGAGGGAAAGTATCCGCGTTATGAGGCAAGAACTTGAAAGTAAAAACAATAGAAATTAACCTGAGGGTATAAAGAATGAAATCAATTATGTTACAGAGCAAATGGTTACAACCCCTGATCAGGTACACGATAGTGCTGTTTTTGATCGTAATGATCGGTTGCGGTGGACCTCCGGCAAATAACCCGCTGCTGAACGACGCGCGCGAAAAATACGAGGCGGCCCACAACGACGAATCCATCGTAAGACTGGCCCCGGTTGAACTGAAGGAGGCCGAAGAGGCGCTTGAAATGAGCACCAAACTGTGGGAGGAAAAAGCAGACAAGACCGAAGTGGATCACTACGCCTATATTGCCGAGCGGAAAACTTTGATAGCCCGCGAAACAGCTCTGCTGAAAGCCGCACAGGAAGAAATTTCCCGTGGTGAAACCGAAAGGCAACAGGTAATGCTGGATGTTCGCCGGGCAGACGCGCAGCGTTCAGAACAACGCGCCACCAGTGCGCTGGAGGATGCACAGCGTGAACGGTTAGCAGCCACCGAAGCACGGGCAGGTGCCGAATCGGCACGCCTGAGTGCGGAAGAGTCACGGCTCAGAGCCGAAGAGCTGGCAAAAAAAGTGAGTGAACTCGAAGCCAGGCCCACCGATCGCGGACTGGTACTAACCCTGGGCGATGTGCTGTTTGATTTCGGCCAGGCCACCCTGAAATCGGGCGGCATGCAAACCGTGAATCAGCTTGGCGACTTCCTGAACGAATATCCCGAGCGGCACATACTGATCGAAGGATTCACCGATAATATTGGGTCGGAAGCATTCAATGCGGCCCTTTCGACCAGGAGGGCCGAAAATGTGAAAAGCGCGCTGATGAGCAAAGGGGTAGGTAGTGAGAGAATCCGCGTACGCGGTTATGGTATACAGTATCCGGTAGCCAACAATGCCACCGAAGAAGGTCGCAGGCAAAACCGCCGGGTAGAAGTAGTGATTTCCGATCAGGATGGGGTTATAAAAGAACGGACCGGATCCAATTAAAATAAATTAGAGTCAGACATAGTCAGATAGAGTCATATCTCAAACATAAAATTGGGGGTTTGGTTGACCGGGCCACACTGCAAGTCAGAGTGGCTTGGTTTTTTTTGTGCTATTCCTTATCAG
>JAIVHB010000051.1:0-2389 GCA_020201275.1 Rhodothermaceae bacterium
CCATTCACATAGTGTTTGGCTTGATAATGCAGGGATCATCTGGCAGACCAACCAATACCCTGATTGCTGTAGCACCGGATGGGAACATACTGGTTGAGTATAACAAAATTCACCTGTTCAGCCTTGCCGGGGAAAATGAGTTCTATGATGCCGGGGAATCACCTGCAAGTTTTTCGATAAACGGGGTAAGGATAGGAGCCTCCATCTGCTATGACCTCAGGTTTGCTGAACTCTACCGTCACTACTCCGGAGATTGCCGCATGGTGATCACCATTGCCAACTGGCCGGAACCCCGTATCAGGCACTGGAAAACCCTGCTCAAGGCCCGTGCCATAGAGAACCAGTTTTTCTCCTGCGGTGTCAACCGTACGGGAACCGACAGAAACGACCTTAACTATACGCGAAGCAGCTATATTTTTGATCCATTGGGCGACAGTATACAGCCGGAAAAGCAGCACGACCTGATGGACATTTTCACGATCGACCTTGATCAGGTTGATAAAGTCAGAAATGACTATCCTTTCATAAAGGACAGAAAAACCGAACTTTTTTCAAAGATCAGGCATCCCGGCTGAATTCAGCACAAGCACCTGTTCATTAATCAGAGGATATACCTAATCAGCATTCACCTGACAAAATGAAATTCACACGATCCAACCACTTGCGCAGAAGAGCGCACCAAATCATACCCGGAGGCTGCCATACCTACGCAAAAGGCGATGATCAATACCCGGAATTGTCGCCTGGCTTTATTGTCAGGGGAAAAGGCAGCCATGTATTTGATGTGGATGGCAATGAGTTCATTGAGTACGGCATGGGTCTGCGCGCAGTTACACTGGGGCACGGTTATGAACGAGTAGCCGATGCCGCCAGCAAAGCCATGTACGAAGGGATCAATTTTTTGCGGCCTTCACTGCTGGAGCTGGAATATGCCGAAGAACTGCTCGACGTTGTACCCGGAGCCGAAATGGTAAAATTTGGCAAGCACGGGTCCGACGCCACCACGGCAGCTCTGAAACTGGCAAGGGCCTATACAGGCAGGGAAATGGTCGCCATTCCGGCCCAGCAGCCCTTTCTGTCGGTCGACGACTGGTTCATCGGATCTACGGCCATGCCTGGCGGCATACCTGAATCACAGCGGGCATTAACGGTTAAATTTGATTATAACGACCTTAACAGTCTTGAATCACTGTTCGAGGCCTATCCTGGCAGCATTGCGTGTGTAATCATGGAGGCCGCCAAGGAAGACGATCCTGATGATAACTACCTGCAATCTGTGAAAGACCTTTGCCATAAATACGGAGCCCTGTTCGTGATCGACGAAATGATAACCGGGTTCCGCTGGGATATCGGGGGTGCCCAGAAGTATTACAATATTGACCCCGACCTGTCCACTTTCGGCAAGGCCATGGCCAACGGGTTTTCGGTATCGGCCCTCATGGGTAAGCGAGATATCATGAACCTTGGCGGGCTGAACCACAACAGGGAGCGGGTTTTCCTGATGTCGACCACACATGGCGCTGAAACCCATGCCCTGGCTGCAGCTAGGGAGACGCTAAGGGTGTACAAGGAGCTGGACGTCATCGGTGAACTGTGGCAAAAGGGGGCAATTCTTAGGGACGGAATTCAGGCGATCATTGATGAACTGAGGTTGAACGAGTTTTTTGAACTCAACGGCAAGGACTGCTGCCTGGTTTTTGGAACAAGGGATCAGGACAGGCAGCGATCACAACCATTCCGGACGCTGTTCATGCAGGAGACCATCAAAAGGGGGCTGCTTATGCCTTCATTGATTGTCAGTTATGCACATACCGAATCTGACCTGAAATATACTATTGAGATGATCGGGGAAGCACTGGTTGTTTACAAAAAAGCACTCGGGGAAGGGATCAGCAAATATCTTATCGGCAGGTCAGTTGCTCCTGTTTTCCGTCCTTATAATTCGGTTTAAAAAACCGAAATATTGGCTTTATCACTTGTTCAATGGATTACCATCTGCAAAACAGACTTTAAACGAGGCTTGATTCAGGGGGTGTGCCGTACTATGAAGGGAATATTACCCCCGGAATGGTTAACTAACTAACTTCATCCTGATGCATTAACATCAATTTTCCTTCTTTTTCCTCACGTTTCCGAACCGCGCCGGTTACCATGTTCTCATCCCGTTTGCTTATGCCTTCAGTTTCAGGTGTACCGCTATTCTTTAATTTGACACTGATCGAACTGATCAATGTGTCGAGGTTTGCGAATAGGGCAAATGTCTCCATTACAATCGCTTTCAGCATTCCGGGTAAACTGTGCGATATTCCGATTTTCTTTATTTCCTGCAGATGGTATTTGAATACCTCCGAACCTCTCAGGCTGAAAGCCATTTTGATCAGAATGCGGT
>JAIVHB010000051.1:2407-9824 GCA_020201275.1 Rhodothermaceae bacterium
GCCCTGTATTCCTTCTCAGTGAGAAAATACCTGCCGTATTTGATCAGAAATTCCAGATGCGAAAGGCTGTAGGTATCGTACTTGAGTGAGAAGGAAGTGGCTGAAAGTTCAACATTTGATCGCCTTGTATAAGACAGAACCTGGTGAACAAAACCGAATTTTCCGTTCGTCAAAATTCTGAGGCATGCCGAGGTATCCGTATGATATTCGTCCTCTTTGAAAAAAGGATCGTATTTCCAGATCAGATCTGCTCTGAATAACATAGATGTTTCTGAACCAAAATGGTTTCTCTGATTTATGATATACAATCGGCCAATTTCACGGCCATCATAGATGTTTCTGGAGTAAGGCAGGCCGTCTGATTTCACTTTGTTATGTACAAGACGATAAGAGGAAACGAGCCCGATTTCCGGATCAGATTCCGCAACCCCGACCATCTTTTGTATGCAGTCCGGAAAAATCCAGTCGTCGGCCATTACCATCTTTACGTAACTGCTGTCTCCGCTGATCTGTCGAAGTGAATTGTTCAGATTCTGTACCTGATTCAGAAAGACATCATTGTTTACAACTCTGATTCTTGAATCAATTGTTTCGTAATAACGGGCAATTTCCAGGGTATTGTCGGTACTGCAGTTATTTACAATGATATATTCCCAGTTGCCGTAAGACTGCTTCAGTACACTTTCAATGCACTCAACCAGGTATTCCCCCCCGTTGTAAACGGGTGTTAGTACGCTAACTAATGGTTGATTATTTTCTCCCATAATCTAATACGTATACTCAATGAAGCCGTTTTAATCCATCTCTGTTTCTTATGTTTCCGACAGGCGACCTTACTTTGGAATAAATTACAACAGGGCCGAATTCTATGGTATCAAACAAAGAAGAAATGCCGGTATTGTTATCTGTCCATGCCAGAAATCAAAATCATATAAATTCTTATGTCGCGCTTTTATAATATACTAAACAAATTGAGCTCAAGTTCCGCATATTCTTTTTGAGATAAACCGGTAAATTCTGGAACAAACAAGCTCTGAAATATATTAATTATATGAGATTCGCCTGTTGAGCGGGTTAATTTACTCTCTTTATAAATACTATGATTTCTGACTTTTTCGCATCAATTATCATCCCGGTTTACAATGATTCCGAAGAGCTTGAAAAAGTGCTGCATGGCATTGGAATGCAGACTTTTAGCAGGGAACGGTATGAAGTAATTGTGGTCGATAACGGGTCGACCGACCATACCCGCGATTTGGTGCAGCGATTTGGTGATGTGATCTATCTTAGGGAGGATAACTATTTAAACAGTCCCTATTCCTGCAGGAACAGAGGGCTTGAAGTGGCAAAAGGGGGGGTAATTGTACTGCTCGACGCAACCTGCATTCCGGAACCTGACTGGTTGAAGCAGGGAATGGCCTGTATTGAAAAATCAGGTGCCGATATTGTAAGCAGCCACGTACTATTTGATTTCCGGAACCGGGTAACTGCAGCCAAACTCTATGACTCAAATAATCTGAGTAAAGAAAGTGTGATGAAATCGAATGGAGTGGCAAAAACAGCCTCGCTGTTCATTAAAAAAGAGGTTTTTGACAAAGCGGGCCGATTTCCTGAAGGAGTGCGTTCCGGAGCCGATGTTCGTTGGTCTTCCAGGGCTTCCGGTATGGGATTCACCATGGAGTACTGTTACGATTCGATAGCCCGGAAAAAGGCACGGTCGTTTACCGCCTCTGTAAGAAAGCAGTGGCGTGTGGGCAAAGGCCAGCCTGCTATCAGGCGTGAACAGGGCAAGTATCTGAATCCATGGAAACTTCTCGCCGGCAGCCTCCTGCCGCCTCATCCCGCGAGGGTTAGTAAGCTGACAGAGAACAAGGGGGTGGAGGTGACACATTATCTGATTTTCAAGCTGTATTTTGTAGCCTGGTTTATTTGGGTGACCATGGCCCTCGCCAATATATACGGTTCATATTTTTTGAAGGAGGAGATGAACGGGTTAGATGTGAAGGATAATCTGACACCGGAACGTGATATGCCCGGTATGTTTAACGATTTTGATTTCAATAAAAACGGCACTAATTCACATGTTTATACCGGTAGTGCCAAAGAATGAAGCAGGACAGCACTATTGTGAGTGAATCACAGAAAATGCCGCTTGGGAAGCTGTTCATTCGTATGTGTGAGAATGCCCTTGCGCTTCAACTTTCCGACGGATCCATGCCTCCCGGACATAATGGCCCGCATATGGATCCTGAAACCCCGGTCCGGAATACTTCCCACTGGCTCATCGCCTTCGGAAAAGCATGGGAGCTGTCGGGCGGGAAGAAATTCAGAGAGGCAGCGCTCGCGTGTCTCGGCTACCTGAAAGGCCCGGAGGCACGTCCCGGAAACGGAGCTTTCTGGCACCGGAAAAATCCCAAAAAAGACTTCAGTAATGGTGTTATGGGTCAGGCCTGGACCCTTGAAGCACTCATCTGTTCAGCACGTATTTTTGACGATTCTGATGCGGCTTCTCTCGCTGAAGAGGTATTTAACCTCCATCCCTATGATTCAAAAATACAGGCATGGGGAATACTGGATCTGAATGGAAAACCAGTCGGACCGGACCGCACATTCAACCATCAGCTATGGTTCGCGTCGATGGGCTGCCGGCTGACGAAAATGGGTTACAGCACGGTCAGCGCCGCCTCCACAGATTTTGTGCGGAGCATCCACAAAAATATTGGATATTATAAAGATGGGGTCATCAGACATAATCCCTATGGTTACACCCGGCAAAACTCGCTGCGCAAATGGGCTGGTGCTCAACTTCATGGTCTAAAGCATACATTGCGCCCGGACCCGAAGGCCTATTCCCATTCTGTAGGTTACCACGCCTTCAATACGTACGCACTCCATGCGATACATCAGATCGTTCCGGATGCTCCGGTGTTTAAACAGAAAACGTTCAGGAAATCACTTCGGGTGTTCAGATCGCCCGCGTTTCGCAAACACATAGAGAACGCAAGGTTTGGCTTCCCCTACAACCCGCCGGGCATTGAGGCAGCTGTTTCCATTCAGTCGGCCGATTTTTTGACGAAAGAGGAGCGAACGCAAACCGGACAGTACTGGCTAAACCGCCAATTCAGACAGAATTTTGATTCGTCTGATTTCAGCATGACAAAAAACACATCCGATCCGCTTACGTATCAGGCCCGTATTTATGAATTGTATCAGTTGGACAGCTTTGACTTTGAGATCGATATACCCTGATTATTTATAATTACTGGTATTAGGAATATTGACAGGTTTCATCACCAGACCCCTGGCTGATGAATATTTTAAAATCAGCAATACTTTGCCACATCTTCTTTCAGAATACCGGCCAGGCGAAGCGAAAGAGCAATTATCAGATGGGTCGGGTTTTCCACTCCGCTGGTGGGAAAGACTGAGCTGCCCGTAATGTATAAATTGGGTATCCCGAAAACGCTCAGCCTGTGATCCACTACGGCCCGGCTTGCATCGCCAGAGTACCTTGTACCACCAATAATATGGGATGCATCGGTATAGTTTGCCGGATTGTTCACAAATTCCGGATCCCAGGAAAAGGTACAGTTCAATATGCCGGCATGCTTCTCCATCCGACGGTATAGCGATTCAATATCATACAGCTCCTCAGGATGCAGATGGTTGCATAAACGCGCCACAGGCTGAGCATTTCTGTCGGTATCGGTTCCGATGATGATCCTGTTGTGTGCCCGCGGACGTTGCTCACAGTAGGCCATCATCTTATATGTGGAATACGACCGGTTATTGACAAAGCGCATGATGCGCGATGAAACCGGATCAGTACCGGACAGTACGGGCAGCAGCCTGCCCTGGCTGGCCAGTGTTCTGAGTAATCCGGCCTCTTTCAGCAGCAGTTTTTTGGATGAAACCTGAAATGACCGCGCAGGCAGCCGCATTACCCTTCGTGTTAATTTTCCGGGGATGACCATGATGTTACAGTAAGCCCGGGTATGGACAGGGTGGTTGCGGATACCGGTTTTGTACATGCCGCGGGGCGTCACTTTCATCAGGTACCGTGTAATTTCTGATGTGCTGCCTTTCGGTACGATCCTACCATGCGATATCCTCGGATGGTCCATGACGTATTTACCCACATTCCCAAAGTGTTCGCCCAGCCTTTTTTCAATCTGCTCCCGCATCAAGAGAAGCATTCTCGAATTTTCAATGCCACCCATAGCAAATATGAAACGGCCCGCGCTAATTCTGATCCTCTCCATCTTTTGATTAAGAAATACCAGTGATTTCAGGCGATCGCCATCAAACTCCGGTTCGCCGATGCAAGTAAGATGGTTGAAAAGACTGCAGTTACCATTTCGTGTACCCGATACCATAGTTCTGAATCGCTGTGTTCTGTTGGCCCAGTAACCGTACAGTTCCCCGGGTTGGTGTTCGTGATCATTCCGAATGTCTGGTTCGATATTCAGCAACCTGAACGCTTCATCAAAGTGAGGAACAATGGCAGACGGCAGTTCACTCCACTCCCGGTCAAGATCGGGGTGAAAATCGAAAGGAACGACCCTGCCTGCCCAAAGTGCCGCAGAGCCGCCTGTCTGCCTTGCACGGTTGCTTCTGCCGTTCCGGTAGAGAAAATTCGAATCGGTCTGCATGGCATTCAGTTCGTCCGGCTCTTTTTCAAAACGCCTGCCACCGCTGTCGGCTATCAGGATATCCCTGCCGGTGGGAACCAGGGCGCCGGCCAGTGTAAGGCCGGCCGGCCCGGCCCCGATGATGCAGATATCGGAGTGCATCGTTCGGGATGACAGCTGATTAGCATCCTGAATTTTCATAGGATGTTATTTCGTGGCAACGATCTGAATGTTGGAAGGCATCATGGTGTCGATAACGTGATGTTCTTTTATCCGGCGGCCGTCGTACTGCTTTCGCACAAACACATCCAGCAGGGGGAGCGACCAGGCCAGCAATTCGATGAACGGCCTGATGAGGATATTCATGTCGGTCTGAAGCAGGATCCGCTGGCAGTTGATTCCCAGGGTTCTGAACGGCCCCGATGATCCGGTGATATCGAGATGGCTCCAGTTGTATTTCTCAAATAACAGTTTTGCTCCGAAATGGGTGATGTGAAAATAGTTTTCAGGTCCCCTGTGTACCGAAAACACACAACTTGCCGAGACATACGCTTTCCCGCCTGGTTTCAATACCCTGAACAGATTCTCAATAAGTTTGTCAGGGTCTTTCATGTGTTCAAGCAGGCCGGAGCAGACAACCGTATCGTATGATGCATCGGCGTATTCCTCGAAATACCCGAGATAGTTGTCGGTGCCGTACACATCGCGGGGCATGATATCATAGTCTTTGATGATGTGATCTAATTCAAACTCGGCGAACACGATAAGGGCCTTGCCTGACCCGTCGATGGTTTCGGCAAATCTTTTCAGGTCGTAATAAGTGATGTTGCGGTTGATAAAAGGACCCATATTCCAGTATCCCTTTAACTTTTTCTTTACATCAAGTATGGTCATGGTATTCTCCTGACGCACGGGGTTTATGTAATCAGAATTGTTTTACACCTGTTTTCAAGATGGTATTGTTTAATCTCTGCGCCCCGGTCTCCCAGGATCTTATATCGAGAAACGCCGGGTGATGATCCCATGTGCTTAGAGATCGGGCTATATATGCCGGAATATCCGTTTCACTATCATCAATCACATATCCGATGCTTTCCTTTTCGACGATGTCGGAAAGCGCCCCGTGCCGGTGGGTAATGACCGGTTTTTCCTGATCGCTTGCCACGTAGAGTGAATAGGCTACGGACCAGTCGGTCATACTGCGGTAAAAAAAATCGATCTGGTCTGCAATGTATGATTCGTCTACGGGAAAGGATTCTTCAATAAGGAGTATCCACGGTGATTCCATCGCACGCTTCTTCGCATCCACAAAGTCCCCGCCCTCCGGAAAATCGCCGATAAGCACCAGTATTACACATGTATCTTCATGAAGGCTGCATTTTCCCACAATGGTATCGGCGTATAGGTAATGGGCTTTTTTGTCAGCTTTTGCCGAGACACACAGGCCGGTAATGATATTCTTCATGCCCCGGCTTCTCAGGGTATTTTTGAAATCGGAGATTTGCTGATGAAGGTGAATATTTCGCAGATCGGGTGTGCCGTAAACAGGCCTCCCGAAACAGATCCAGTCCACTCTTTCCCGTTCGATGCCATACTGAACAGCATAGTCAATCAGCAGCGGGTCGGTAACGAGAACCCTTGATGAAGCCAGTTTGACGAGTGCCCTCCTCATTTTGGTAATTCCGGGAAAATGCTCTATGGTCTCCTTGTCAATATTGTGGAGCAGCCAGATCATCCGCACATTACATAGTTTACAGAGGATAATCGTGAGTATGTCCCGCAGCAAAAACTCGAGCGATACTCTGAGATGTTTACTGTCATTGAGATAGCGGAATATGAAAACATGAATCTTTTTTCCCTGCAGGTATTGTCTGATCAGCGGTCTGGCGAATTTCAAAAGATTGTTCAGATACCTTAAGCGGTCGGTTGGGTTGAGTATAACCTCGCACCCTGATTTTTCAAGCTCTTTTGCCCAGTGACGTGTTTTAAAGTCGTCTGAGGTGAAGAGGATCCGTATTTTACCCAAAGCAGTCCTGAAATTTTGATTAGGGCGAAGATTTGAATTAATGCTTCAAAAAGCAACTGTTGCGTATCCGGGAAGGTAATGCCCTGGTAAAAGGCCGGAAATTGATTGGCGACAATTTATTAAAAAGTTTTCTTTTTAAAACCAAGTTTCACTGCAATGGAAAGAGCCATTGTCCGCAGGTTGCACGGAAGATATAATGTTTCATCTATGATTGCTTTGAACATTAATAATGGCCTGTTTTGAATGCCAATAGAACGCATTCTTGCAAAGTGATATCTCATAACGTTCAACCCTCTCAGCCTGAAGAGCAGTTTTATCATCTTCCGGTAGTGCTTGTAAAGAAGTTCTTCATATTGTTTCCGGAATTCGGCCGGGTTCATGAAATATCTGCCGTATCTGACATGGAAATATAAATACGACAGACTATAGGTATCATAATAGGTGGCAAATGAGGTGGCTGTAACATAGTGATTTGATCTTCGGGAAAAGGTGAGTAACTGGTGAGAAAAACCAAATTTGGCATCTTTCATCAGTCTCAAAAAGGTTGATGTATCGGAATGGAACTCCGATTCATCAAAGAAGGGATCTGTTTCTCGCACATCGGACGACCGGAGCATTACGGAGGTTTCCGATCCAAAATAATTGTTTCTGTTCAGCAAGTACGTTCTCCCAATTTCATAACCGGGGAAAACAGTTCTATGGTAGGGTAATCCGTCGGAAAAGGCCCTGTTTTCAATAAGCCGGTATGATGAAACCAATC
>JAIVHB010000006.1:0-9079 GCA_020201275.1 Rhodothermaceae bacterium
GCTGTACCCCGGTCAGTTCACCGCTGATGAGGCCGTTGCGGATGTTTAGGGTGGCATCGGTGGTGTTCCCGGTGGTGCCATCACAGGTAAAGGGTTCACCGGCATCAAAGCGGGTACGCAGATCGATGTCGGCAGCCGATTCCACATTCTGCCCGTCGTAGGACGAGCGGACAGACCCGCTGATCTGCGTGAAGGACAGGGCATGGCCCGACCCGAATGGCATTCTGCACGATCCCAGGTTCTGCGTGTCGAAAACCGCGCTTATTTCACCATTACGCACCCTTCCGTCGGTTATATTCATCTCCCACTCACCCAGGCAGACCGGCAGTGTCTGGATATCACTAAAGCGGGCGGATGCCGAAAAATCGAGGTTCCATGGTCCGGCATCGGTACCCTGCCACCTGAACCATGGAAACGTAAATGCATCCATGGCAAGTCTGTTCAGGCGCAGCCGCACCCCGTCGTGGTCGTAGCCGGGAAGATCGGCTGTGCTGAGATCGATCCGTGGAATTTCAATGCCGTCATTGGTAATTCTGAACGGGTCTTCGGGTGAGTAGGTCCAGTTGTCGTACACAGGCACCTTCAGGCCGGCATCAAAACGGATGGCAAAATCCCATTCCCGGCTGGAAAGGTTCCATGCAAAGCGTTCAGCCTGTATGTTCCGCAGCAGCAGATGGGCAAAACCGAGGTTCAGTTCAGGCTCGGGTACAGTGCAGGTAGAGCCGGACAGTGAAAATTCGGGGTCGGAACCCGACTGCAGCCGGCTGTAGGCCCGTATTCCGCATGGGTCGCTGTTAACCGGCGAGAAAGTGACCACACCTGAAGACTGCAGATCGTAAGTGACAGTCCTGTTGTCGCGGTTCAGTAAAAGGTAACCGGTGGTCCGGTTCAGGTTTAGGGTGAGGCGGTCTGCTACAGGTCCAAGCGGGAAGAGCTGTGGCTGCTCACACCAGAAATTGGCAGATACATTTTCCTGGGTCAGATCGATGGCTGCAATCCGGCACGGTGAGGGTTCCCCGAAATACTCCACACTGGCCCGTGCAAAAACACTCTGATCCGGAAAACGGGCCACCACTTCATCAACGGCAATGGATATGATATCGCCATCGTACCGGATCAGATCCCGGCCGGATGCAATCAGTTCACCATACAGGCCAAAGGAGGTAAGAGTGAGTTGGCCGGATGCATCCAGACGGCCGAATTCTTCGGTGGTGATGCGGCCGGTAGCGGTTATACCGGTACCGAATTCATACTGCAGCCGTGTAAGCTGAACGGGACTTTCGGGACGGAGTAATACCTCGTTCGTTTCGGTGGCGCGAAAGTCGACACTTCCACCGGTTATAACGGGGTTGGTCAAGTTCGTTTTCTGGACGGCCAGATTGTTCAGCGAAGCACTGCTTTCGATGGTTGTTCCCAGGTCGGAGAACTCCAGTACCATGGTGGCCGGTCCATTCAGTTCGAAGCTGTTTGCCGTCTCCCTGACCTCGATATTCTCCAGATTCACGATTTTGGCAAATCCCGGAACGAGTACGATCTCCCTCAGATCACGTATCGTACGCGGATTAAGAGTAATGCCGCCACGCCGGAATTCGAAGGAATATATATCACTCTTGCCGTCATTTTTTAACGGTATGGCATCGTTAGCATCGCGTGCTGTAACCTGCCAGGCATACGTTGTATTGTACTCGAACGGCAGAAGATCCTGGCCGTAGGGGAGGGTGGTAAGGTTACTGAGTGTCTGTTCGTGGTGTGCCCTGTTGCTGAGGAGCGCGTCGCCCGGGTTTTGTCTCGGGAAAACCTCAACAATCAGGAAATCATAATCGATGGAAGTTCCGCCAGGTGCAAGAACCGGTGTCCAGGTGAAGATGGTGTTAGGCAGGTTGACCTCAGCCTGGTCGGGGGGTGTGAGAAGTATGGGTGGTTGAGGGTAGCGGACCATGAACGTGGCGAAACCGGGCATGCTGCTCAGGATCACACCCGGATCGGCCGCTCTTACATCGATGGTTATGGTATAGGTTCCTTCAGGGAGTGCCCCTGATTGCAGCACCTGGTTACGCAGCGTTCGCTCAATATCACCAAAAATCTCTTCTTCACTGCGTTCAAAAGTGACTTCATCGAAAAACGGAGAGAGTACGTAAAAACCGGGGTCGTAGGCTATTATTCTCGAGCGCTCATCTAAGATCACCTGCCCGTCTTTGGTCAGGCGCAATGTAAAATAGACATCGATCGGTGCGGTGCCGCCCATGTAATTCAACTGAACCTGATAAATGCCGGTGCGGAAATTATTTTCGAGTTCACTCACAAAGGGGGATGACAGGATGGGCGGAATTCCGGTTATCGATACCTGTACAGATTGCTGGGCATATAAATTAGTGGGTGCGGCAACAGTCAGCAGACCTGCAAGCAGGAGAAGTGAAAGTATTTTTCTGATCATGGCAGATATGAGACAGTTGGTTGGTTGTGAGAGCATGTTTTTCCGGTCAGAAAGTTAAAAGCGGTGATCGATCTGAATACGGGCTTCAAGTTCCGAGAAGCTCTGCCCGGCCCCTTCAAGCAGTGAATTGTTGAGTGTTCTCAGGTTGAAACGCAGGTTATTGGTCGGTGTAAGGCGGTAGCTTGCATTCATGTTCGCATTCAGCTGCCGGGATTTATTCGTGAAAATCTGCTCGCCTGCCGGCCTTGAAAAGCTGTTTTGGGAGATACTGAAATTGGCACTCACGTTGAGCTTGCGTTCAAAGAATGCGTATCCGGTTCCGGCATTGATGCCCCAGGCATCGAAATCTGCGCCCGAAGCTTCCCCCTTCATATAGTTGATCCCGGTATTGACGGAGAAACCGCTTTGAAAAGAGACGGTATGGTTCAGCATGGTATTAATGGTGCTGGAAGTGGAAGAGCCTGCCCCGTAAGCCGACGGGAACCGGGCATCAAGGGTCTGGTAGATACCGGCCAGCGAGAAACTGTGGCTCGTTGTGGTACCCATCAGGGTATAGGTGGGCATGATCTGGAACACCTGCGACGACTGTTGCTGCCCGCCCTCAGCGAGGCCTTCGTTTGTGCCGGATGTCTCCGTTTTATTCAGAAAATTGGAATAACCAAGTCCCAGGGAAAATGATGAACTGATCATAGAGCGTGCATTTACGGATATATCCTGCCTGTTCTGCGTAATGACGCGGTTGCTCAGCAGATTGTCATTGCCAAAACGGTAGGAGCCGTCGAGAGCGATCTTCTGGTTCAGGAAACTGATCCTGGGTTGAATATTCCAGGTCTGATTGTCGTCCCGTACCTGGCGCAATCCCATGGTTTCGAAGCCTGGTTGAATGCGTTCATAACCCACACGAAGCTGAAACGGGTTGATATCCAGCTCCGTTGTGGCCGTTCCTGCAAAACTGATGCGGCTGCTCGATCTTGGATTGTAAATACCGGTTAGAAAGGAAGGAATTCCGATTTCATCCATATCCAGGGGCTTGCTGCCAGTATCGCGGGTATAGGCAGAAAATGTGGTCTGTGCCCCGATTTTGAAAGCCTGTTGAAACAGGGAAATCTGAAAATCGGGTGTCAATGCCAGGTTTTCGGCAGGAGTTGGCCTGGGCCGGGTTACAGGTGATGTCTCGTCGGTTTCATCCATAAAGTCAACCGATCCGGCGGAGTCTTTGCCATAAAGGGTGGAGAGGTTGAAATAGGAAGTACCCGGATTGCCAAAGCCGATCTTTCCGGCATAAATCCACCGTTCGTAGGCCGGCTCCCTCAAATCCTGAGGCCTGTTACCCCTGATTGCCCGGTTAACACGCCCTGCTGCAAGGTCGAAAGTTACGGCTCCCGGGGTAAGCTCCATCCGCCCGCCCCTGAAACTGGTACCTGAAAGGCCATACCGTGCATGTGACGGGCTAACATCACCGGCTGTTAACGATATCCACCTCCAGCTGCCACTGAAACTGATCTCGTTCATCGATTGACGGAACTGATTGTCGTCGGTACTGTAACGGATGTTCAGTCCCGACTGAAATCCGAGCAGTGTGTAATTCAGATTCACCGTTGTCATGGCGCCCAGCGGTGCCCGGCGGTTGAAATCGCGGGTTGTGGTGTAGCCATGGCCCTGAATGCCGATTGTTCCGCCAATAGTATAGGTGCGGATATTCGTTTCACCTACCGTTCCCTGGGCTTGAATGCCCGTGGCAGTGAGCAGCGGGAGCAACCCCAGCACAGTCCACAACTTCCTGCTGAAACAAGTGTTCGAATGCATATATAAGTAAGTCCCGGTTATTTTGGTTTAGCGAAATAGGTTGATCTCATCTTACTGATGTGATCCGATTTTTTGCAGTGATGCACTGATGTATTGATGTGATGTGATGTGATGTGATGTGATGATGCATTCACGTACTGATGTATGCTGCACTGATGCACTGATGCACTGCTGCACTGATGTACTGATGTACTGCTGCAATGCTTTGGATCGGTAAGCATACCATTATCATGTTTACTAAACAGTTACCAATTGCGTTTACCGGGGGAGATCAAAGATTACGAGACAGGAGCCATCCCATTATTCTCCATCTGACCGTTTAAATAATGGTTAACACCTGATGTCAGCTGAGTTTGTAATAACAGCATTCTTTAACCACATTCTTAGGATCGATAAAATCAAATAAAAGAGCTCATAAGATTATAGAAATCTAATTTTAGAGCGCTTTAATTCCCCCGGCATATTGAATTGGAAGAGGATCAGGAAAAATTGAAAATATGAGGAGGCAAAAAAGAAGAAAGGTGAATCAATTCAGATTCACAATCTCGATCCTGTTAATTTTTTCTCCCAGAAAACGTTCGGCCAGTTGCTGAAAACGCTGTGGTTTGTCGCTCACGTAGCATTCAAAATTTCCCTTCCGGGTACTTTCTTCGCTGTTCATAATCTTCCTGGATGTCAGCAATTCTGTAGCCATTTTTGCAATCGATTCGGCAGAATCGATAATTTTGGTACCAGTACCGTCGAAAAGATCCGCAATTCCATCATGAAACAGAGGGTAATGTGTGCATCCCAAAATGAGTGAATCGAGATTCTTGTTCCTTAGATCGCTAAGGTAGGTTTTCAGCGTAAGGGTTGCGATCTCATTGTTGGTCCAGCCCTCTTCGGCGAGTGGCACCAGCAACGGACAGGCACGGCTGTAAACGCTGATACCGCTATCGAGCTGGGAGAGCGATTTGTCATAGGCTTCTGATCCGATCGTTGCCAATGTACCAATTACTCCGATAGTTTTGCCACCCGCTTCAACTGCCGCGCGTGAACCGGCCTCAATTACTCCGAGAGCTGGTATTTTGCCGCAACGAGCCTTCACATCTTCGTGAGCCGCCGCAGAGACCGTATTGCAGGCTATGAGCACCAGTTTTACCTTTTTCCTGAGTAAAAAATCAGTGATTTGCAGGGCGTATTGCCTAACCGTTTCTACACTTTTGATACCGTATGGAACCCGTGCAGTGTCCCCGAAATAGATAATATTTTCAAGCGGCAGGGCCTTTCTAATCGCCTTAACAACGGTTAGTCCACCGATTCCGGAGTCAAATATGCCGATTGGGGATTCCTGGCTTATGCTCATGTCTGTTGTTTAAAGTCGGATAAATGATATTTGACACGTGTAATTTGAAACTACGGCAAAAGAACGAAAAAGCAATCAGAAGTACAGCATCAGGATTGGCAGGTTTTTGTAAAATCATTTCAGGCAGTATTGTATCTGTTGGAATGCCAATCTGGCTACCGGAGTCGCCCGCTGGATGAATAATTTTGGCTTGCCTGGTTACAGCGGTCGTGCCAGAACCGCCGTCTGTTCTATCTGAAGACTTTTTCCGTTTACCGCATCCTGTGCATTAAACAGGATAATGTATATGCCGATTCGTCCAGTAATACCGGTGTCGGTCAGGCCGTCCCAGAGGAAATGTCCTTCAAAGCCGGCGCGTTCACGGTCGGTGAGCCGTCGTACCGGCCGTCCGTACCGGTCGAAGATTTGAATAGTGACCAGATAGTCAGGACTGTCAAGCCTGTAGGAGATGAACAGATGGTCGTTGAATCCGTCGCCATCGGGGGAGAAAGGGTTCGGTGTAACTGAAAGTGACCGGTTTGATTCGTCCGGTTCAGGAAGCTGAAGAATGGAGTTTGGCGTTCCGGGGGTTCCTCCATCCGGCATCACATTCGAACTCCAGTTGCGTGCGTCATCTGAAGGCCCGGCAGGGTGGATGCGCTCCAGGCTGATACCCCTGGTGTCATGCACATTTGGATTGTGCCATTCAGGGCTGTAGGTAACCGAATCAAATACCAGGCCATTCTGTCCGGACAGATACACTGCTCTTCCGCCTGACGTCAGATTCAGTGTCGATCGCCGCGCCTGAAGCCAGGCCGGTTCATAGTCAAGCCTGAAGAAGCGCGATAGCGAGGTTTCTTCGTAATATGCCGCAGTATCGGCGTGAATCAACCCGTAACCACCGGGCCGGATCCAGGCGGTTTCATGGCCTGCAGGCTCAACGAAACGAACCTGACCATGCTTGTCGGCTTCATCATGAAGCTGAATCCCGGCGAGTGAGACTGTCTTTTCTGACCGGTTGAAAAACTCCACAAACTGGGTCTGATCATAAAAGGAACCGTAGCGGTTCTGCAGGGGCTGATACATGATTTCGTTGATCACGAGGTCGCCGGAGCCCGGCATGTGGGCGAGTGGCACCTCAAGCAGGCTTGCGCTGTTCCCGGCCACATCCACCGCCTCTTGTATTTCGATCATGGTCTCCTGATCAGATATTCCGGGTGGCAGGTTAATGGTAATTCGGTTTGATCGGAAGGGATCGAAATCCTGAATCATGGCCAATCTGCTGCCGGCACTGATGGCCGGCGGGAATGATGTGTCCAGAAATTTAGTGAACAGTATTTCTGCAGTATCAGCACTTCGTGCGACGGCTTTTACCACTTGCGGAGGCGACAAATCGGGTTTATGGTTCATGTTCACATAACCGGCACTGTGACCTGAAGGGTGGGTTTTCCAGTTAACCGGGTCGTTGGAGGCTGCGTCGGGGTCTGCACGCTCAATAGACCGCCCGTCTGAGTCTCCACCCCAGGAGGGCTGATAGCTGAGTGTGTCGATGAGTACCTCATTCCGGTCTTTCAGAAAAACGGAGTCCCCAAAGCGGCTGAATCCGGGAAGGTTCAGGGTTACCTGAGTTACTGGTGGGGAGATATCAGGCAGGCCTGGTTCGGTAGTAAACACGGCAATTTTACCCGGTAGTAAAATTAGATCCGGCGCATCGGGAATTCTTACTGTAGCCGAGCTCCGCCCGATAGTCCAGCCCGACAGGTCGATATTTTTTGCTGATCGGTTAACCACCTCTACAAACCTCGGTACCACTCCCTCAATGGGTCTGTAGAGGATCTCGTTTACTACCACATCCCGGTAAACGGCTTCCTCAATATGATAGTAGATGAACGTGTGATTTGGCGGATACAAGGGAATCCCGAAAACATCGGTTAGGGAGTTCATGCCGAGCGTGTATTCCGTGGCATTAACCATGGTGCCGGAAAGGTGTACAAGGAATTCAGTTGCCGACAGCGTCTTAACCGAATCGACAGCGATGTTAGAGGTCAGGGTAATTTGTCCGGGGAGAATGGTTTGCCGGTCTATGGAACGGCTGAATTGAAGGGCGATCTTTCGTGAATCGGGCGTGCGGAGTCCCAGCAAACGGGGCTGCGTGTCAGGCGGCAGGGCCGAGTTTGGCAGTCCTGGTGTGCCTCCGTTCACATCGTTCGAAATACCCCAGTTTTCGGGAAAATCCGAATCAACCGCAGCGGACCGGCGTTCAACCGATCGACCGCCGGCATCGTAAGCGGAGGGCTGATATTCGAGTGAATCTATCAGAACCCCACCCGTGGCAAACAGACGTACCTGATCGCTGCTTGCCCGGTTCAGGGAGGGGAAACGGTCCATGCGGAGCCAGGGTCCCTGACCGAATCGATTTTGAAGCCCCTGTGCATTGGCTGTTATTACCAGATATTCTCCTGGCTCAAGCGTGCGACTGTTATCCGTTATTATCCGGGTAACCGAACCCCGGTCGCGTAGTTCCCAGCTCTGCAGGTTATACCAGCCCGGACCCGGATTGTAAAGTTCAACATACTGGGGTGTGCCGCCACTGTCGTCGTACAGATATTCGTTGATTACCACACCACCGAATTCGGGATAGTCATGCAATATTATCTGGATGTTGGTTTGAGCCAACCCCTGCCCGTAGTAATCACTTATGCCGTCGAACCAGAGGTCTGAAGGGCCTCCCGGCAGTTTTTCAGGGAAAATCAGTTCCACTTCCGAGGGTGAAATTAGCTGTACATCAACCGGTGTCAAACCGGTACCGGCTGGATCCGGTTCAGGATTACTATACACAGTTTCAGCGCTGTAATGTTTAAATTCAACAGCTACTGCCCGGGATAATGGATCGGTAATTGCACCTGCTGAAGAGCCCCGATAAGCAATGCCTTGGGAATCTGTCGCAGTCATAATTCGGTAGGATGCCGGATCATCTGAGCCCTTCAGGTTCGACTCGGAGTAGTGAATCCTCATCCGTTCGGGGCCGGACCGTTCGGTCTGAATCACGAAAGTCGGATTTTTTGTGATGCGCAGATCGCCCCAGTAGAACCGATCGGCCCGCGTTGATGTGTAGATGGCCCTGAATATGAACCACCCTGTACCCTGATGGGTCTGGTCAAAACCGGGCAGGCCGTCGGGCTGCGGGAACGACTCTCTTCCCTCGGACGAGAATATCTGCCAAATGCCGTTATTGGCACGCTCGATCTTCAGATTATAACCTTTGCCGGCCTCAATCAGCCGATCCCCGTGGGTTATAATGCCAGCCTCACGGCCATCATCGAAACGGACAAGCCGGAAATGTTTAGCCGAACCGCTCTCACCGATGCGGATCGCATACCCGTTACCCTCCTCCGGATTTTCATTATCGCTTATAAGGTGAACATAGCTCCTGTTATTGTTTGATGTGGCAAAATCGAGCATTACATGTAATTCCCAACTCCCGTATGCGACAAATACCGGAATAGACAGCCACG
>JAIVHB010000006.1:9097-36057 GCA_020201275.1 Rhodothermaceae bacterium
GGACTATAAAATGGTTTGAGATACAGGAGCCGATTATACGGGACTTCTGAAGTCCCACTTTTTACTAAATGTCTGCAGATATGAAACAATCAGAAGATGAGGTAACTTTCCGGAAGGCTGTTCTGACGGTTACAGGCAGTGTTCAGGGCGTGGGGTACCGTTATTTCACATTCCGGCATGCCCGCCGGCTGGGCCTTAAAGGATGGGTCAGGAATATGGCCGATGGGAGGGTGGAAGTGGTTGTTGAAGGTCCGAGCGATATGATTACCGATCTGACAGACATTCTGAAGGAGGGGCCGCAATCCTCCGGTGTTGCGTTAGTGGAACTGGATTGGATGCCGTGGGCAGGGGAGTATGAAGATTTCAGGATCAGGCGATGATTCGTCTGTTCACAGCGGTTCGATTGCCGGATCACATCCGTATGGCTCTGCCGGTACCTGAGGGCGCCGGCATAAAGACCGTACCTGCGGCAAATCTGCACATCACTCTGCGCTATTTGGGGGAAATCCGCCGGGAGAAGACGGATGAGTTGCGCAGTGCCCTCCGTACGGTGAGTTTTAATCCATTCACGGCCACAGTGATGGGTACAGGATGTTTTCCCAACCGGCGCAACCCGGCGGTTCTGTGGATCGGAGTTGAACCGGCCGGTAAGTTTGAAGCCATATTCTATCGTATAGAGGATGCACTCAGACCTCTCGGCTATGGTCCGGAAAAACGCCGGTATCATCCCCATATCACGGTTGCCCGCACAGATGCTCACGCGAAAAAGGCAGCAGTCGGTTTTTTGGGTGAGTACGCTGCATTCAGTGCAGGAGATTTTGAAGTGGAAGAATTTGTTCTGTACGAAAGTATTCTGAAGCGCAGTGGGCCGGAGTATCGGGTGGATTCTGTGTACTCTTAAATTCAACATCATGCACCTGAAAACGTGAACAAAAAACCCGAACCACTTTTTTATGATTATTAAAGGTTTTGATATAAACATTCGCACCAGCGGTTTTTCAGATATCTGCGACATCACTGAACAGGTCGAAACAGCTGTTCAAGAGTCCGGCATCAGTGAGGGGATTGTGAACATCCACGTAATAGGGTCCACAGCCTCGGTCTCAACGATTGAATATGAACCTGCCCTCGTGCAGGACATGAAAGACAAGCTGGAACAGTTTGCGCCCCATGATATGCCAACGCGGCACGGTGACACATGGGGCGATGATAACGGATTTTCACACATCCGGGCCACGATGATGGGGCCGGGCATTACGGTTCCCGTTACCGATGGTGAAGTATTGCTGGGCACATGGCAGCAGATCATTGTGATCGACCATGATAACCGTCCGCGCGACCGTAGGATATTTGTTCAGATTATGGGAACGTGAGCAGGATAGAAACGCAAACAGAAGGGGATTTGGCTCCCTGTTACCTATAAACCAAAGACCTGATTTATACGGTCCGGCGACAAGATCCTTTTTTTTGAATGCCGGTTTTGGATTAAATTAAACTGTGAACATTCACCCTGAAAAAAAAATTATGTCAAAACAGATCATCTATTATGTTCTCCTGGCAACAGGGATTATTGTAATTGTTACCGGTTCGTTCATTTTTTTTGACAACTATGGCGATACTACGATAAGCGGGATCGCATCGCAGGTGCTTGGTATCATCCTTCTGTTCAGCGGCATTGTGAACATCTTTGTGGGTGTTACAGTGAGCCGGCAGGGTATCCATAGAACTGAGGGCGACATCCATCATTCCGGCGATATGCATCCCTGATTGAAACAGTTCTGAACATGATGAAAACCGCCTTGTGGCTCATCCTGCTTATTGGTGGCATTTACCTGGCCATGGGGATGCTTCTGTATATTTTTCAGGGAAAACTGATATTCTACCCGACACGAATCCTGGTCTACCATCCCGATGCGTTTTTTCATGGCAATGCGGGTAATATTTCGGGCAGGATTGAAAGTATCAGGCAGTTTCATCAGCTGGGTCTGGATGTGTTCATTGTCGACTACCGCGGTTATGGGAAAAGTACCGGACGTCCGAATGAAAAAGGGCTCTATACCGACGCGCTGGCCGCTTACGATTACCTCACGCAGGAGCTAGGCATACCGGCCGACAGTCTCATTATCTTCGGCCGGTCGCTGGGTGGATCGGTTGCCGCTTATCTGGCAAGTGAAAGACCGGCTGCCGGGCTGGCACTTGAGTCAACGTTTACATCGGTGCCTGATGTGGCCAGTGGTTATTATCCCGTTTACCCGGTCGGCCTGCTTACCCGCTATAAACTGCCAACCATTGCGTATCTGCAAAAATTCGATGGGCCCGTTCTGATCGCCCACAGCCCGGACGATGAACTGATCAGTTACCGTTTCGGCCGGGAACTCTACGATGCTGCCACCGGGCCAAAACAGTTCCTGGAGATGCGTGGTGGCCATAACGACGGATTTTTTCTTACGGGCAACGCCTATTCCGAGGGCTATGACCGTTTCTTCACCTCGGTACTTGGCAATATAGAGGATGCCGGTGTGCCGGAAAGAGTGCAGCGGAGCAAATAACCACGATAGCTATAAATATGAACCACATCATTATTACCGGCCCGACCAGGGGAATCGGATATCACCTTGCCAAAAAACTGGCTGGCAATGACACCACACTTCACCTTGTGGCCAGAAGCGATATGGACGACCTAAAAGCGGAACTTCTGAGAGAGGGAGGTGAGGTCTTCGCCTATCGCGCCGATCTGACACAAACGGAAAACATCGGCATGCTTATGGACCGGATCTTCGGGCGGATAAAGCCGGTAAGCACACGGAAAGTAGTACTGATCAGCAATGCCGGTACCCTGAGTCCGATGGGGCCACTGGGAAAGCATGATATTGCCGATTACCGTGCCAACCTGGAACTCAACTTTGTGGCACCTGCCCTGCTGAGCCACTCCTTTGTTCAGCATCTGAACCCATTCGAATGCGACAAGCGTCTTATCTATATCTCATCAGGCGCGGCTAACCACCCCTATCCGGGCTGGAGCCATTACTGCAGCACCAAAGCCGGCACCGATATGCTTATGAAATGCATCGCTGTTGAACAGGATGATCTGGAGAGCCCCGTTCGGGCGATGGCCTACAATCCCGGCCGCACCGAAACGGATATGCAGGCAGAGATCAGGAAGCAGAAATATGAGGATTTTCCTGCCGTTGAGAGTTTTATCCGGGCAAAAGAAAAGGGCAATCTGAATCCACCGGCCGATGTGGCGGCGCATATTGCCGGATTCGTTTATTCGGACCGCTTCCCGGATGGTGAAATCATTAAATTTAATCCGGCATAGCGATTTTTTACCAAATTTACCCGTCTATCCGTAAATAGCACGCTGTAAAGATATTACTGCAGATGCTCACGGAAATTGCGCGATTGAGCTGCCCTCTGTTTCATCAGCCGTTCCCGGCGCATTTCCTGTTCAAACTGCGCAAGACCGCGCCACTCGTTAACACGAAGCCGGAGCGACCACATGAAGACCACAAGCAGCAGTGTTATTGTGATTGAAGAAAGATAGATCTGCAGGCCAAATCCCGATCCGGCAGCACCTGCCAGCAGCCCGATACCCGTTATAACACCGAAATACACCAGCCACCCCCATTTTTTAAGCCTCACAAGCAGATAGATAACGTAGGGTGTCAGGATCACGGTTATCCAGAGCATCAGCGCAACAGCAAGCTGGTAAAGCCAGGGTATGCCATAGAAAAATTCGATTCTTGAGTCGCTCCAGTTCAGTATCCTGTGCAGCTTGTTCAGATAGTAAAGGGGTTCGGCATTGAACATCCGGTCAGGGTAAAAAAAATAGTAATTAAAAAAAACAGGGTGGCAGCAGTGCACATCTGAATGCACCTGCCGCTACCCTGAGTTTTCTTAATTCCGTGGTCTATTGAACCTATTTCAGCATCATCATTTTTCTTACCTGGTGGAATTCGCCGGCCGAGATTCGGTAGAAGTAGATTCCACTGGAAAGCGAGGTGGATCCGAACATCACGGTGTGGTAACCGGCTGCCATAGGTGAGTTCACAAGTGTTGCCACCCGCCGGCCAAGCATATCGTACACATCCAGCGTTACAAAACCGGCTTCCGGCAGTCCGAACCGGATTGTGGTTTGTGGATTGAACGGGTTCGGATAGTTGGATCCCAGAAAATACTCTCCTGGAATTTCCGCGACTTGTTCTTCAATATTTACGACCGTTGCCCCGGTTGTGAACGAGAAAACCGGTGACCAGTCACCAGCTCCGGCGGAGTTGGTGGCCCTGGCCCTCCAGTGATAGGTGACAAATGGTTCCAGCTGCCCGGTCCGGTAAGTGACCGCAAGAACATTATCTTTATCCAGAAGCGGTTCGGAAAAATCCTCATTTTCGGAAACCTGTAGGTGGTAAGCCGCTGTTCCGGGAACAAGGCTCCATCTCAGATCGGGGATGGTACTCACACCAATGGATTCATCGGCCGGGCTAAGCAGATCAGGAGCTGTAAGCACGATGGGGTCGCCGGGAACGGTAAGTGCCATATTGTCGCCGTTGTATTCCGGCACAAGAAACAGGCCGCTCCCCACGTCGGTACCGGCAATGAATGAGAACTCACCGGTATGTGATCCATAGGTGATCACGTTAAACTCGTCGCCTGTAACCGGTTTCAGGCCGTTGATGGTGTCGGCCATGAGTACCCCTGCCAGGGTTGCCGTGCCGGTAATATGCAGCCGGTCGTAGGTTTCGCCCTGTATTCTGCCGCCCAGCCCGACAATGATCCTGGCCGATTCCGACGTCATTGGAAAATCTCCGTTTACCGTCAGTACGCCGGTGGTCCGGCCTTCAGGCTCACCGTCAATAAGGGAGAGAACCAGGGACAGATTGTCTGCGAAACCGTTTATTTCGGTTCCGCTGACCCGGCTGGATGCCAGTGTAAGCTCAATGGACCGGGTGCCGGATGGCAGCAAACCTCCTGTTTCACGGAAAAAGAGTCCTGTCTGATTTTCCCTGTCCGTGTTGGAAACCGGTCCGATTTCTGCCGTACCCAGTTCGGCCGATTCCGCGTTGAGGAATCGTGCGGTCAGTTTCATATTGTCGCCCTGACTGCCAAGTCCGCCAAGATATCCTGACATATCGTAATTGACCGTTTCCAGATCGATTAATGTTCGGATGGGAGCCACATTGATGGTTTGCGTGATGGTACTGGAGAAGGCATTCGCCCCGCCGTAGAAATAGTTTTGACCCCGATCGGCCGGTCCGGGGTCTGCGGAAGCCGGATAGGCATCTGTTGTGCCCTGCAGATCATAGGGCAATACCGACAAGGGGCCCGAGTCAGACCACCCGGCAATTACAATATTCGAAGCCGTATTGCCGGCTGTATTGCTCTCGGCATCCCCGTTAACAATCAGGTTGATGCCAAAGGCCGGACGCAATCCGGGCATAAAGGTACCATGGTTTTCAAAGGTGGTAGCGCCGATGGCCAGCGTTCCGATTCCGGTTACGACCCCTTGAACCGTATTGATAAACTTACCGCCGGTTATGGTTGCGGTTCGGTCCTGATCCATAAAGAGCGTTCCGGAATTGACGAATACGGGATCTGAACCACTTTGTGTTACGGTAAGATTTCCCCCTTCGAGGCGGATTTCACCCACGTTACTGTGTGTGGCACCAGCCTCGTTAAGTGTCAGGGGCCTTTCAACCAGAATGCTGCCCCGGTTGTCAACTTCAGAGGTGATAACATTTGAGCTGGCATGTGCATTGGTTTGACCGGATGTGATCCTGCCGTGATTGATAAGTTTGCCTTCGGCAATGGTCAGTACACCGGTCCAGCTACTGGTTGCGCTAAGTTCTAAATCCCCGTGATTTACAAGATCAAAACGCAGTGTAAGTGTCGTTTGACCACCAGATCCGTTTCCCTGAACTGATATTTTTGCACCTGCATTGTTGGTTGTCGTTTGCCCTGCAATGGTACTGTTGCGGGTGACCGTTGTGAGACCCCGGTTCTCGAAGGGGGCATTGATGGTGGCCAGGTTCATTTCCAGCTTAACTTCCTCACCAACGATCATCTTGCCGGGCCCGTCTACTGAAGTTGAAAACAGATTTATTGGAATAGTAGAGGTGTAATCAGTTACCAGAACCATCGTCATATTGGTCAGAGTCATTGTTCCGGAGCCCTCAATAGTGCCGGATAGGTACTCGAGTGTGCCATTATTGAGAAAGTTGAGTGAGTATCCGTCGCCGGTATTAATAGTTCCGGAAGTCGAAATAAGCCCACCGTTTTTATTGAAATTCAGGTTTCTTTCCATAATAATTTCACCGGCATTATCAACCGCAGCTGTTATAAGATTGGGTGCCGCATGCTGGTTGGTTCCGGTGGAAATGATTGTACCATTATTTACGATTTTAGCATCGGCAATAACGAGATTGCCGGTCCAGCTGCTGGTTGCGCTCAGCCGGATTTCGCCGTTATTCTGCAGATTATGCTGAAAAGTAAGGATTGTAGTGCCGTATGATCCATTACCCTGAACCGAGATCAATCCACCGGGTTGATTTAACACAGTTTCTCCGGCTATAGTACTGTTGCGGATTACTTCGATAAAACCACTATTGTCAAGGGAAGAGTTGATGGTTCCCTCGTTCAGAACAACCTTGCTGTCTTCACTCACCATGAACGTGCCGGCACCATCGACACTTGTGCCCGTCAGGTTCATCTGTATTGTACCTTGTAAATCACCGGGAAATGAGAGCGTCGAATTGGTCATATTCACAGTAAGCCTGGTATCAATGCCACCCGCAATTTGTACGGTCGAATTGGTTGTAGCCAGGGATCCTGTTCCGGCTATACTGCCTGATTCATTATTGAGTGCAGTATTTGTAAAGGACAGCACGCCTGCTTCTCCGATAGTGATTGAGCCGGTATTTGTCAAACTTCCACCGCTTTTGTTGAAGATCAGGCTTCGTTCGAGAACAATCTCTCCCGGATTTTCTGTATCGGCTGTGATAACGTTTGAAGCAGAATGCTGATTGGTTGCTGCCGAAGTTATGGTACCGTTATTACGTAGTGTGCCATCGATAATATTAAGTGTACCTACCCAGCTGCTGGTAGCGCGAAATTGTAATTCACCGTTGTTTTGCAGGGAATTTTGCAATGTGAATATAGTAGTGCCGTATGATCCGTTCCCCTGAACCGAGATTAATCCGCCTGGTTGATTAATCACCGTTTCTCCGGCAACTGAACTGTTTCGGATAACTTCGGTCAGCCCGTTATTTTCAAATGATGCGTTGATCGTAACCTGATTCAACAATAATTTTCCCGTCTCACTGATAATGAACTTGCCGGGTCCGTCTACAACAGATGTAACCAGATTTATGACAAGACTGGTTTCAAAATCCGTAGCCAAAGCCAGGGTAGCGTTGGTCATATTAAGATTCCCGGTTCCGGTAATGCTGCCAGAGGTAAATTCCAGCCGGCTGTTGTTTGTAAAGTTAATGGATAGGTTTTCAGCGATTTCAATGGAACCCGAATTGGCAAGACTGCCACCGCTTTTATTGAATGTCAGGTTCCGCTCCGTAATGATCTCACCGGAGTTATCCGTATTGGCAGTTATGATATTGGGTGCGGAATGTTCATTTGTCTGTGTGGAGATGATTTTCCCGTTGTTACTGAGCGTACCATTGGTAACAATAATGGTACCTACCCAACTGCTGGTAGCACCCAGCTGCAGCTCTCCGTTGTTCTGTAGATCGTTGACCACAGTCAGAGTAACGGATCCGACTGATCCATTTCCCTGCAGGCGCAGTGATGCCTCATTTTCAATAGTGATACTACCGGTGGTATGATTGACAGTCAAAACCGGGAAATTCGTGACACCTGCCGGAATGAGTGCACTGTCTTCTGTCCCCGGAATACCCTCCGGTACCCAGTTAGAGGCAGTGGTGTAGGAAGTGTTAGTGGCACCTGACCATGTGTAGGCCGTTTGTGCGTTGCCCCTTATGCTGATTAGTAGAATCAACGAAAAAAGAGTAGTAATGAATGTATATCGAGTTTTCATTGGTACCTGCCGAATTGAATTTAATGACTGACTCAACGCCTGTATTGCGAAAGCCTGAGCATATTTTACCCTCTAATAGTTTAATTCGGAAAACAGGTGTAAATAGTGCCAGTTTTTAAATTAGTTAATTTTAATAATTAACGTGAATGACTTGACGGCAAGACTGGCAGAATGGCGTGAAGGGTTTATTCAGCCGGAAGATAACCCGATTAATGTTCCCGACTATTGACTGCTGCGGCTGATGTTGCCATTCCGGTAAAAGTTTTTACCCTTTTATTTTTGTCATTACTTCGGGTTGCCAGTTTGTTCATGGGCGGCTCCGGGATGAACTTCCAGATGATAAACGCGGCTGAGATGGCAAAAAAAGAGGCAAATAGTGTATTACTTGTATAGCCGTAGCTGGCGAAGGTGAGTCCGGCCAGCGCACCACCGAGGCCGAAACCTGCCTGGCCGATAGATGCACTCAGGCTCATGAGCATACCCCGTTTTTCGTCGCTCTCGAGTGCGGTTAGAAGGGCCTGAAAGGGTGTTACCCGCATTGCCACCAGCATCATGGTGAGGAAGAAAAGGGGGTAGGCGATCCAGAAATCCCGGATAATGAAGGTGGTACCGAACATGATGATGGCAATGCCGACACAGGAGAACAGGATGAGTCCGCGCCGGCCAATCTGGTCGGAGAGCTTGCCCATCCGCGGACCGGTTATCACGTTGGCGATGCCGCCGATCATGAACATCAAAGCTATCTGGTTACCGGAGATGGAAAATGTTTCCATCAGCCAGGTGGGCAGATAGATCACATAAAGGCCCACGCTCACAAACATGGCAAAAAAGGCCATCACGGCAGCAAACACCTTCATTTTTCGCAGCATGGCCCAGTATCCTGTAAGCGCCGATTTCACGGTAACGGGATGCAGCGACCGTTGCACCGGCGGCTGTGGTACATACTTTTGGATGAGCAGCCATGTAAGGCCCATGGTTACGGCAAACATCAGAAACGGGATGCGGAAGCCGAAGTATTCACCAAGAATGGTTCCCAGTGGTATGCCGACTATTTGCCCGGATGCGGCCCCGCTCATGATCCATCCATTGGCCCAGCCCCGGCGTTCATATGGGAAATAATCACCGATGTACGATACAGCCGACCCGCTCAGAATACCTCCTGCTATACCGGCCAGCAATCGCATCAACATGAGTGCCTGCCAGGAGAAGGCCAGACTGTGCAGGGCAAGCGCGATGGTCATCGCGGCCGTTCCAAGCAGCAAGATCCGGCGCCGGCCGATCCGGTCGCTGATCGGTCCCGCCACAAGAGCGAAAAAACCCACCATGAACGCATAGGCCGATACCAGCCAACCCTGCCACACCTCCGGCATGCTCAGCTGTTTCCCGATAACCGGGAGCAGGGGAGAGATAATCATGATCTGGCTGCTGGCGGAAAAAATCAGCAGCCAAAGAGAGAAAAGAATGATGCGTTCGTATGATTTTCGGCTTGTCAATGTAGCAGGTTATATAAAATTAAAAATCGTGCAGTCCCCCGGACTATGGAATTCAGGCAAATAATTCATCATGTTTATAATTCATTTCACCATTTATGATGAAATAAACAGTGAACAAAGCGGATTGGGCGTGTAACAAAAGCCCCTGTGTCAGGATTGTTAACGACACAAGTTAGCTTTTGTTTGCACGGGATGATGTAAAAGATGTTTAAACAACAATTATCGTTGAATCATTCTTTCACGGCGAATAAACTTTTTAATCAAACATCCATTCTCTTCACCTTCAGAAAAGCAAGTGCGCCAAGTCCGGTGCAGTAGACCAGCGATTTGAGCACACTGGCCATTACATCAGTGGCCGGAATTCCGAAACCCAGATCCTCAATTACCGGATTCGGTATCAGGCTGGCGAACACGTTCAGGGGCAGCCACTCCTTGAGGTCGCCGGGCAGGTAGTAACCGATAAGCGGCTCTCCGGCCATGGCATAAAGCAGAACGAGCAGGATGCCCAGACCGGTGCGCTCCAGCCAGATGCCAGCAGCCAGCCCGAATTGTATGTAGCAGAAAGCCTGCAGAAAGAACAGAAGGGCGAGCTGCAGGGGGAAATCGGTGGCTGGTATGTCGACCGGAGCGAAACCGGCTGCAAGGTAACCCACCAGAAGTACAATGCTTGTGCTGAACAGGCTTAAAACCGCCATTACCAGCCATTTACCGGTGAGCAGATCGATCCTGCGCAGGCCCGAGGTTACCGCCATCCGCCAGAATCCGTTGCGCATTTCATTACCGATCAGCAAAATGATGAGCGCGATGAACAGATAGTGGAAGAAACCGGCGAACCATGTCAGATAGTGCCATACCTTGTCCATTTGCAGGATGCTTTCTATGGGCACCCTCTCACTGTTAACCTGAATCATGTCGAGTTTGGTGAAAAACCGGAAAAAGAGCAGCATCAGTATCGCGTACAGACCCGGCAGTACCCAGAAGGCTTTGTAGCCGATCAGCTTGTTGTATTCAATGGAGAGTATACGGCGCATCAGTTGTCCCCCTTTATTAGATCGAGGAACCGGGATTCCAGTTTTGTTGCCCGGCGAACCAGGTGGGTTGGACTCAGCCCCGCCCGGGTAACCGGACCGGTAATTAGTTCCATTGGGGTCGAGGGATCGACCGATAGCTCCAGCACGTTTCCGTTGCGGGTTATTTTCCGCACCTGGATGATTTTTTCAAGAACTGCGTGCAGTATCTCGGTGTTCTCCGCGGCGATTTCAATCACGTCAGCAGATTTCAGCAATTCGGATGTCGTACCCTGCGCGAGCAGCTTGCCCTTGCTAAGTACGGCCACATGGGTGCACACTTTTTCGACCTCGTCCAGAATATGGCTGGCCAGTATCACCGTTCGTCCGCTTCGGGCCTCATCCATAATGAGCTGGCGCACGTCGAAAATGCCCTGCGGATCCAGCCCGTTGGTTGGTTCGTCGAGCACAAGCACTTCCGGGTCGCCCAATAACGCAGCAGCCAGCCCCAGTCGCTGTTTCATGCCAAGCGAATAGGTCTGAAAGTTGCTCATCCGCCGGTCGTAGATGCCGGTCTTTATCATGGCGGGTTCTATGGTTTCATACCCGGCACCACGAATATCGGCCACGATTTTAAGGTTTCGCTCACCCGACAGGTATGGCAAAAAATTGGGTTTCTCAAGCAGAGATCCGACGTTGCGAAGGTGCTTCGGGCCGGGTTCCTCACCGAACCAGCTCCAGCTTCCGCTGTTGGCCCGTATGGCCCCCAGGATGATGCCCAGAGCGGTGGTCTTGCCGCTCCCGTTTGGCCCCAGGATGCCGTATACGGATCCCCGGGGTATGGTCAGAGACAGCCCGTCGAGGGCCTGTATGGCGCCGTAACGTTTGCTGAGGTTTTCCGTTTTCAGGATGATGTTCATGAAGCAAATGTTGTGAAGCAGGATACGTATTTCAGATTATAACTCAGTGGCAATTCCCGGATCCGGTATGGCATCTATACCCGATACCTGACAATTAATCCCGGATACCCTACGCCAGGCATTTGGCGAATGATACCGGATTCCGGCACCCGGATTAACACAAATAATCCGTTTGATCAAACGCATACGCTGTATGCATGAACCATGTTACCGTTTTTCGCGGGATAATTTACTGATGATGTACTTCGACCAAATAGTTCAAGTCTTCGCTGGACCTCATCAGCCGAAAGGCCTTTCTCGTGATCAGATTCCAGTTTTTTGACCGCTTCGGCGGCATCCATGGAATGCCATTTTGTGTCTGGTTTTCTCTCTGCCTCGTCCGTCATGGGTTTATATCCACTTTTTCTTTCTGAAGAAGAGAAGCATCGATACGGCTATCCCTGTCATAAACAGCATCACCAACGGGTAACCCCAGTGCCACTGCAGTTCGGGCATATTTTCGAAGTTCATGCCGTACACGCCGGCGATGAAGGTGAGCGGCATAAAGATGGTTGCGATGATGGTAAGCACCTTCATAACGCTGTTCGTGCGGTTGCTGAGGGTCGACAGGTAGATATCGAGCATACCCGACAGGATATCCCTTGATGTTTCGATGTTGTCGATTACCTGAATGGTATGGTCGTACACATCGCGCAGATATATGCGTGTGGTTTTGTGGATCAGTTTCGATTCACCCCGCTCAAGGAATGCGGTGACCTCCCGGAGCGGCCAGACCGACCGGCGCAGGTAAATCATATCTCTTTTCAGGCTGTGAATGGCCAGCATGGTGCTTTCAGTCGAATTTTTCAGAAGTTCATCTTCAAGGTCTTCCACTTTTTCGCCAAGGGTTTCGAGAATAACAAAATAGTTGTCGACAATGGTATCGATAAGGGCGTAGGCAAGGTAATCTGCACCCATTTTGCGTACGCGTCCCGTACTGCTGGTGAGCCTTTTGCGGATCGGATCGAACAGGTCTTCGGGGGTTTCCTGGAATGAAATCACGTAATTGGGACCTATGATCAGGCTCACCTGCTCTGCGGTAATTTCACCGTTGTGCCGGGTGCCGGGATTGATGTGACTGATACTGTCAGCCGGTTTCCCGACAGTGTTATTGACTGGCTTATCGGTTTGATTACCGTGATAAATCATCTTTAAAACTACGAACAGGTAGTCGTCGTAGTCTTCGATCTTGGGCCTTTGGCGTGTGTTCACGATATCGGAGAGCACCAGGGGATGGATGCCAAAATGGCTGCCCAATGTTTCAATGACGCCCGTCTGATGCACCCCGTCCACATTGATCCAGGTTACTGTTGCCGTATCCCTGAACGGAAAACAGTCTTCCACCTTGGTAATTTCTGCCTCATGTACTTCTTTCTCATTATAGTCGAACAGGGTAATTCTCGATTCTGTTGAACGATCCCTGCCGAGGTGGATCAGTGTTCCGGGGGGAAGCCCGACCTTTTCTTTATACTTTTTTATAAATCGTGGCATTTATTATCACCTTTTATTTCAATATTGACAGAGTATCCCGAACTGAACGAACAGAATCAAGCCTGGTGTATGACGTATACGATACCGATTTTCGGTCAGAATTCCCGACCGGATCAGAATTTTGGATGGGTTACGGGATGTTGATCACGCTGCGGAAAATCAAACGATCGCGGCAGGATTGATGTTAATTTCAAGTACTCGAAGACAACGTACCAGAAAGTCGGGTTAACGGGCTTTCAGGTTAAATAATCAGGTGTAAACCATTCCGGTTTATTTCGACGGTCATTTCTGTACGTTTTCTCATTCATTCATAATCACATAATCACATAATCATCATAATCAGACGCCAACAATGCGGCATCCTGTTCCATTACTGAATATTTTTTTGACCGGAAGTGTGATTCTGGCCGTCGGACTGTCGTTTCTGGTCCCGGAAGCTATGGATTGGATTGCACCATGGTTATTGTTTTTCGCCGTTTTCGTGATTGGCATTCCGCATGGCGCGGTCGATCATGTTGTGGCCGCCGATCTGTACGGGATGAGGCAGCGGGTTACCGACCATCTGCTGTTTTACAGCTCATACCTGCTGGTGATGCTGCTGGTGGGGCTACTTTGGTTGTTCTATCCGCTTGTCGGCATGGTATTATTTTTATTAATCTCGGTTTATCACTTCGGGCAGGCTGATATGGTTGCCCTTGTGCAACCGGCTTCCCCGTTTTCAGCACTATTTTCATGGTCGAGAGGATTGATGGTAATCACCGCGATCATCTTTACAGATCCGTACGTCTGTCTGCCCATCATAGAAGCCGCGATCCGGATGAGTCCGGAATGGCTTTCTTCCCTTTACCAATATTCATCAATTATATTGGTTGCAGCAGTTGTGCAGTATTACGCGATAGTACTTATTGTGCTGTCATTGGGTGCCCTGAACGTATCACGCCTGCGCTTTCTGGGAGATAGTCTTTTATTAACAGCTCTTCTTGTTTTGACGCACCCGCTCATAGGATTTGCATTCTATTTTGCCCTTTGGCACTCAATGGGCCATGTGCAGGAGATGATCTCCTTTTTCAGGGATAACGGCCGGCATGTCACAATCTGGTCGTTCTACCGTCTGGCCCTTCCTTTTACACTGGTATCCCTTTTCGGACTTTCTGTTCTGTTTTTCGTTCAGAGAACATATTCCGTTGGTAATGAAATGATCTCGCTGTTGTTCATCCTGATAAGTGTACTCACACTGCCTCATATGATCATTGTAGATCGTATGTTTGCCAGAAAGGCAATATAGGCGAAGGGTGTTGGCAGTAACGTACTTTGATGGGCTGACGAATAATGGCACCGATCCATTAACTCGATATTACCAATACGTCCCATCAATACTATCAGTACCATCAATACCAGGTGCGTTGACAATAAATGATGGTATAAAATCAGCACACATTTTTTCTGTATTCTGGATAAAATAAAAGCCCGTTACTTGTTAAATAACGGGCTTTATCACCATAATATGTTTAATCGCTGAACATATTATCAATTTGATTTACACTACAGAGCTGTCTCAATTTTCTCGTAGTCATATCCCTCGGCTTTGCTCATTTCCTGAGCGGCGAGCGTAAGCAGGATTCCATAGATTACTTTTGATGAAACATCAGCAATGGTATAAGTAATGTGACGGCCGACTACAGCTGTTTCAGTAAGTGCCGGTTCCAACGAAAGGCTGAACAGGTATGGCATCAGGTAAGCACCGGGATAGAGCATCCACGACACCAGGAAAAGGGTCCAGATGTAGCCGAGGTATTTCTGTGCTTTCGCAGGCGCCCCTTCCTTGCCCTCTTCGATTACACGTTTCATAAGAATGAGGATGTGTACGAAAAACAGGGTGGAAATAGTACCCCAGATTATGAAAGTGACCGGGCTTGTCACCTCGTAGAATTGACCCACATAGCCGGTCAGGATCATCGCGGTACCTGAAAACCAGAACTGATTTCTAACAGAACTGAAATTGCTTTTTGTGAGGGTAACTACAAAAAGGATCTGGAAAAGAAGCATCGGAACGTCGATCAGCCAGTTGAGGTAGCGATAACCGTTGTTGAACAGATCGCTTCCTTCGGCCAGCTTGTAGGTTGCCGAGGCTGCATCAAACGAAAGTGATCCCGTCCAGTTCTGCGACTGTACCAACAGCAGAAGGAATGCGGATACCATAACCACAACAGACAGTACAGATGATGTGCGGTATTTGGGGGCTACCGTTTTGATGGTGAGGATAAAATAGAACAGAGAGGCCAGCATGATGGCATAGCCGAGGGTTAAAACGTGGGCCGACATCTGATAAGCCATTTCGGTATACCCGGTCAGGGATCCGACATAGTTCTCAAAAGTGGCATTGCCTAGGTTGTTCATATAGTAAAGGTTTGGTTAAATGTAATAATTAGAAATTTTAAAGCATGTAATGCTTCTAAACATGACAGATGACTAAACCAAAGCTTTTATGATTTCGTTTATTTCAGGATGTAAATCGGGCCATTTTATACTGTAGGAAAAGATGACCAGATTACTAACAGCATGAGTGCTAATCTGTTATAGATTTTAGCCGGATATTTGTGTGCAAACAGGATGGCTCGTGTATCCACTTCAGTACTGTCACCACTAAATTATGAAAAGCTCAAATTGTACGAAAATCCCAATGAAAGCAGGATGTATCACACACAGATACAAAAAAAGAAAAGCCACCCTCATGGCTGGGGGTGGCTTTGAAAAGGACGTATAACGACCGGATTATTCAGTTTTGAAAGTTCTTAGCTGTAGGTAGGTGTGCCTCTCATTCTATTGAAGAAATTTCTGATAAAATTTTGAAGTCTGCAGATAAAATCGCCGTGATACCTGTCAAAATTGTGTAGTCGTTTGTTCATATTACTTGATGAAGCGTTCATAGCCACTCCGTAGTTAAATGTTGTCTGCAGCCTGTTGCTCATGTGATACAGGCAGCAGGGTGTTGTGATTTTATTACATGCGTAATATAATTCATATGTACGGATTAGAAAAGTAAAAGTTCCGCTGAATCGTTAAATATTTACCGGAAAACCGCTTTTTTAGCCGGTTTCCACAAGATGATGATAACCCCGTATTTACGTTAGTATCCGATGCGGGCTGGCGTCAATCCGTTCTGAATCAAAGTCCGGTTCTGTTGTCTGCGAAATCCTCATCGGGCTGTACGCCGAAAACCCTGCGGAAGTACTGGTTCAGATCACTGCCATCAATCTCGGCTCCGTTTACATCCCGGTAAAAAGTGACCATCTGCCCGTTTTCTTTTTTAAGATGGAATGTGAATACGTGGCTGTCAAAATCACCCCTCCAGCCGAACAGGCTGCCGAAACGCAGATCGTGGAACAGAATATTATCTTCATCTTCATGAACCCGGAAATACCCTTTCGAAAACCAGAGAAGTTGTTTTACCGGCTCATCATCCAGATAGGGGTCCAGCTGGTGTGCATTTGAAGGGATGAATGTGAATTCAATGGGATTCCGGTCGAAAAGGGAAAAATATCCCTCATAAAATCCCTCGTCTGTTTTGGCAAGTCCGCGCCAGAATATGGTCTGTAATGGCGCCGGAAATGTCATAAGCTCTTCATACGCGAAATCCTGTCTGTCGAGTTGGGCCTTGAATACGTCGTGTACATAGAGTTTGATGAACATCGTGAGGATGAGATATCCGGTGCTCAAACCAATTCCCATGTAGGCCCAGATCCGCCGCCTTCCGGAAGTTCTGCTGTAAAACATCGCGGTTATAATGCACCCCAGAAATGGCAGAGTGTAGAGCGGATCAATGATAAAGATAGTATTGAGTTCGAAACCGTAGTTACTTATCGGATTGAACAGCTGGGTTCCGTACCCGGTTAACAGATCGAGCAGCGGATGGGTTAACAGGCTCCAGAATGCAAGATAGGTCCATCCCCGAAAAGAGGCCTCACCGGTTCCGTGGATCCGTGTGATGACCCAGGCCAGAATCGGTGCAGCTATAAACGGGAAAAAAACAGAATGTGAAAAACCGCGGTGCACCGACAGGTACGAAACCGGATCCATGAGCAGGCCTATAACAACATCCAGATCGGGTATGGTACCCGCTACCGCCCCCCAGAGCATCGCTTTGTTACCGACCTTTCGGCCGAGCACAAGTTCGCCCATAGCCGCGCCAAGGGTGATCTGAGTAAGTGAGTCCATTACTGCTTAATTCCGGTTATGAATTCGATTAAACATTCAATTACAAGTGGTTGTACAACATTTGGCAGCCGGTCAGAAGTTCCCCGGCGTGCTCATCAAACCCCAGCCATACATACTCCGGATCAGGTTACGCCGATTACGGTTATTCTCGGGTTCTGAGAGAAAACGTACTTTGGTGGTGCTTATTTTACGCATCAGAATGCCGCTGCAAATCACGAGCAAATCACGCGAAAATAGCTGACGTATTGGCCTGGATTGGGACAGTTACGGGATACCGAAATGGAATGTTACAGATTCCCTGCCTCCCGGGAGATCAGAACGATCTCTTCATACTCAAGGTCGATATCGTCGAGCAGTGGGCCGGCAATACGTTCGATCTGGTCTTCGCTGAATCGGTCGAGTCCGGCAATGCTTATGAATACGGTTTCACTCTGCGGGTCGTGGGTAATCTGCCATGTTTTTGCATCAAATGCTTTGGCAAGCAGGCCGGCAATGCGGTTGAGTTCTGCGTCGGTTGAATTGTGCATAACTGTTTTACCGGCAAGGTACTGAATTCACCAAAAAAGGCAGTGATCATTTTTGGCACCTTATTTTTGGATAACGCAGGGATGCGATACCTTATGGACATCATAAGGAAAAACCAAAGTACATCATGAACAAACTGATCTCTACCCTTCAGGCACTGTCATCAAAGAAAGAGCGGACCATCATAGGGTTGATGTCGGGTACCTCCCTCGATGGTCTCGACATGGCACTGTGTAAAATTAGCGGCTCCGGAACCTCTACAGAAGCAAGGGTAGAGGCGTTCACCTCGGCAAATTACGATTCCGAAACCCTGAGGCTGCTGCGGGCTGTCGCTTTCCGCGATGCGATATCGCAGATTGATCTGGCCATTGCCAACGATTATCTCGGCCGGCTCTATGCCAGGTTTATTTTGGAAGCCATATCAAACTGGGGCCTTCAGGTTTCATCCATTGATGCCATTGCCAGCCACGGGCAGACCGTTTTTCACGCTCCCTCGCGGCTTCACGGCCGTCCGGGCTACCCGAATGCAACACTGCAGATCGTGGATGGCGACCACATCGCCTGGCATACCGGTATTCTCACCGTTTGTGATTTCAGGCAGAAACATGTGGCGGCCGGCGGGGAGGGCGCACCGCTCGCCGCCTATGGCGACTGGCTGCTCTTCAGCAAACCGGGTGTAAACCGGGTCATGCTCAATATCGGCGGTATTGCCAACTTTACATGGCTGCCGGGCAGGGAGAGCGGCAACGCTCCCTTCAGTATGGATACGGGGCCGGGAAACACGCTCATCGATGCGGCTATCCGGGAGTATTACCCTCACCTGAGTTTTGATGATGGGGGCAGGATTGGTGCATCCGGAAACATCCACCATGAACTGCTCAGCATTCTGAAACAGCATCAGTACTTCAGGAAAGATCCTCCCAAAACCTGTGGTCCGGAGGATTTTGACCCCGGTTTCATCAAACGGTCTGTTCAGGAATCCGATGGTGTTACGCCGGCCGACCTTGTTGCTACCCTTACAGCGCTAACGGCCGAAACAATTGCTGCTTCGGTAAAAGCCTATACATCATCCGGGGAAGTCAACGAACTGCTGGTGAGTGGCGGGGGGGTACACAATCAGTTTCTGATGTCGCTTTTGGCAGGTCTGCTGCCGGGATACAAGGTGACCTCCTCTGCGGATATCGGCCTGGATCCGGACAGCAAGGAGGCCCTTATCTTCGCTGTACTGGCCAATGAAACACTTGCAGGGGATGGAGTGCCCTTCCAGGCTGATGATAACGCCATGGAAAAACTGAGCCTGGGTAAATTATGTACACCCTGGTGATGCGGCCGTTAATAATCATCTGTGTGTGATACGGATGCGCTCAACGCAGCAGCCGGGATTAAACCAGGATACCTCTACTGGTACCCATATCCGATTTTCCGGATATTCAGGAAGTGCTGAAGCAGTATATTTTCACAATTTCTTAACAACATTTATTGGTTTTTTGAGGCGGTATTTCCCATTTTGGTACCTTAAGAACACCGGGCAGCAGAACAGGTTCAGATTCTGTTCCTGATCATCCGAAGTTATTTTTAAAGGATACAACTATTAATAGGATACAATATGAGTAAGAACGGATCTGGCCAAAGCAATCTCCCAAAGAACGGTTTTTCGCGCAGGGATTTTTTGAAAACCGGCGCCCTCTCCGGGCTTTTTCTGGGCAGCGCAGGATTAATGGGATGTACCGCCCCGGGCACTTCACGTGACTACGCGGGCAGGGCAAAAAATGTCATTTTCCTGGTCAGCGACGGGATGAGTATCGGAGCTCTGACCATGGCCGATTCCATGCTCCGGCGCCGCGACGGCCGGCCGTCGAACTGGATCAGGCTGTATGAGGAAGGCAAAGTAAGCCGCGGCCTTATGGATATGGCTTCGGCAAACAGCTTGGTTACCGGAAGTGCAGCAGCGTCATCATCGTGGGGCTGTGGTGTCAGGATCAACAACGGCGCAGTCAATATGTCGCCCGACGGTGAAGAGTTTACCCCGGTTCTTCCCATTTTCAGGGATGCCGGAAAAGCCACCGGACTTGTTACAACCGCCCGCATCACTCATGCTACTCCGGCGGGCTTTTCTGTGAACTCACCCGAAAGGGGCCTCGAGGATGAGATCGCCGTGAAGCAACTGACAGGCAATTTTGATGTACTTATGGGTGGAGGCAATTCGCATTTTGATCCGGCATTGAGATCAGACGGGTTGGATTTATATGCCCGGGCCCGGGATGCCGGTTATTCAATCTTCCGAACAAAGGGTGAGATGGCTGCTTATGATGGTTCCGGAAAAGTGCTGGGAATTTTTTCAGACAGCCATGTGCCTTATACACTGGATCACATCAATACCCCGGAATATGTTGAAAATGTACCTGCACTTGCTGAAATGACCAGGGCTGCCATTAACAGATTATCCAGGAATCCGAACGGCTTTATTTTGCAGATAGAAGGCGGACGGGTAGACCATGCCGCACATTCAAATGATATAGGAGGATTGATCTACGATCAGATCGCCTTTGATGATGCCATTGGAGCGGTACTGGAATTTACAGCCAACCGTGACGACACACTGGTGTTTATTACTACTGATCATGGTAATGCGAGTCCCAGCCTGAATGCGGCCGGATCGTTCTACAACGATTCCAATCCGAATTTCGACAAGATAGTAAACTTCAAATATACCAATAACTGGATATTGTCCGGGTTGAACCGTGACAGCAGTGTATCACAAATACAGGAGAGAATTGAAGAGGCGACAATGCTGCAGGTGAGCACACGCCATGCCGGAATTCTGCGCCAGGCGTATCGCGAAGAATATGAACCGGTGTACTCTATGATGAGCACTCCCTCGGCTGCCCTTGGTCAAATTCTCGCTGAACACACCTCGGTGAACTGGGTTGGTACGGGGCACACCTCCGATTATGTGGAGCTGGCCGCTTATGGCCCCGGTAGTGAGGCCATCGGCTATTTTACACGCAACACCGATTTGTTCGGTCTCATGACCCGGGCAGCCGGCGTTCAGGTACCCGAATCATCCGCCTACCCGGCCTGAGAGTGATGCACCAGGTTACCGAGGCTTTCGATTAGGGTTTTCCTTATGGGCGCTGCCCGGCGGCAGATTTCTATCTGCAGTTCGGCGTACTGCTGCCGGCCGGCGTCGGTCTCTATGGGGATGGGGGCATAACCGAGGTCGCTCAGATCATAGGGACTTGCCCGCATGTCCACATCCCTCGTGAACAGGGCCAGCTGAAAGGCATCCGCGATCAGGTTGCTGCTGGTCCAGGGAAACAGCTTGTATGCCCATTTATACAAGTCCATGTTGGTATGCAGGCAACCGGGCTGTTCGTTTTCGGTCATTGTTTCGCGGGTGGGGTGAAAACGGTTTAAAGGGCGGGCGGCGTCAGTAAAAAAACGGAATGCATCGAAATGGGAACAGGTGATGTTACTCGATTCCACAAACCTGTCCAGATCGTTCTGCGCCATTCGCAACGGCCACTTCTGATGCCGGCGTTCACCGGCACGGTAAACCATGGCCCACTCGTGCAGGCCATAGCAGCCGAAACGCGGCGGCCGGTTATCGGTGGCATCAAGCAGCCCCGCTATATAGGAGAGGGCATTGCGCCGGTTTTCGGGTAACGCTTCCGGGTCGATATACGCATTCCCGTCTGTACGTGAAAATGCGGCATGTTTGAACGGCTCATCAGGGCCGGCATTCTCAAGTACAATGCCTGCACCCGGCGACCACTGCCTGAGTTTCGAAGCCCGGAAACTGTAATATTCGAATAAAAAGTCGATAACCGGGTGTCTTTCGTTATTTCGCCGGTTCGTCATGTAGTCGCCTGTCAGCCCGTCGATACGGGCTTCATGGTCCGACACCCTCCGCTCCCATTCGGAACGGGAAAGTCGGACCCGGGTCAGTATGGTTGAATCTGCAGATTTTTCGGGCACTGTTTCTGCTTTTATACTACATTTGCAAATGGTTACTTCCCGGCAAATTACCGATTTTCTGATGCATTTGCGATGGCACTATCAGCTGTTCATCCTGTCGGGCGGGTATTTGATGGGGGGGCTGTTCAGTGGTGTTACCGACACTGTAATGTTCCTGATCCAGTTCGCCAATGTGCACCTGCTGCTTTTTGCGGGTGCTACGGCCTTCAATTCCTGGTACGACAGGGACACCGGTCCGGTCGGCGGACTCAGAAATCCCCCGAAAATGCAGCCGTGGATGCTGCCGGCATCATGGGTGCTGCAGGTTGCCGGTGCCGGAATCGCCCTGCTGGCCGGTTGGACGTTTTTTCTGCTCTATCTGCTGTCAATGCTCTTTTTCTGGCTGTACAGCGCACCGGGACCGCGGTGGAAGGGCCATCCACTACGAAGTCTCGCAGCAATCGGAATCAGTACCGGTACCGGTTCTTTTCTGATGGGTTTTACGGCTTCCGGGCATGAATTCATTCCGCTTCACGTAATCGCCGCATCGCTGGGTGTGGCACTGGTTATTCTGAGCCACTATCCGCTTTCCCAGATCTACCAGATGCAAGATGACCTGAAAAGGGGTGATCAGACCTTCTCTTTACGCTACGGGCTGGCAGGGGTCAGGCGTTTTTTTGCCGGAACTTTTTTCCCGGGGCTGCTGATCCTGGCTTTGGCGCTCGGATATGAAGGTCAGCGCACAATTGCGCTGCTTCTTCCCGCTGCTGGTATGCCTGCCGGTGTGTTGATTGCCGTGTTCCTGAGCCGTCTTACCGGGAGCAGGGAGGAATATTTCACAGTTATGCGAATCAAGTATTTTACTTCACTATTATTCGTTATTTTTATCCTGCTCTGTTTTGTGATATTTTGATGACAGTATGATGATTATCCGGTGAATCGGATCGAATTACAGACAGCTATTATTGATAAATGAATGAAAGTAGAACACCTGCTGTTCTGATTTTTATATATTATTTAAGGACAAAAAAACTGATGAAAGAGAAATCTGCAGACCACCCTGTTACCAGGGATTTGATTGGTAAGGCCGTGAGTTATGAAGAATTCAGGTTACTTACCGACCGGCTGTTGCTTAATAACAAAACAACCGGCTCCAACCACATTGAAGCAATGCTCAACCTGCTGCCGGAACTTCTGGAACTGTTGAATCAGATCGACAGGAAGATGTACTGGCTGGTTCTTGTTGAGGCCTGGTGTGGTGATGTAGCCCAAAATCTCCCTGTGATCGCAAGGATGGTCGGGGCGACGGAACAAATCCAGCTTCTGCACCTGCTCAGGGATGAGCACCTCGAAATTATTGATGCTTTTCTCACCAACGGCGGGAGGGCTATTCCGAAACTGATAGCACTCGACGCCGATACCCTTGAAATCCTGTTTACGTGGGGCCCGAGACCGCAGGAGGTTCAGGATCTAACAATGACGCTGAAGTCGGAAGGGATGGCCTACGCAGAAGCGGCAGTAGTTGTTCACGGTTGGTACGCGAAGAACAAAACAGTAAGCCTTCAGAATGAATTTACTGTATTGCTTGAGCAGATGTTGGAAGACGCCTGAGTACGATGACCATGAGCGTTTGCCTGGTCTCTAACACCCCTTGTGTGGTATCCCTCACTTTAGGTTGGTTTATGGTCCGATTAGCTTACTTGATCAGCATCATGCGCCTGACAGCCGAATTCGCGCCCGAACCGTTGTCGGTCACCACCAGCATCCGGTACAGGTAGATGCCGCTGGCCACATTACTTCCATTGAACGGCACCGTATGCAGCCCGCTGCCGAAACGGCCGCCATTTGAAAGGGTGGTAATATGCTGGCCGTTAACAGAGTACACATCAAGATATACGCTGCCGGGCCTGTCGAGGCGGAAACTGATACTTGTCGACGGGTTAAACGGATTGGGATAGTTCTGAAGCAGTTCAAACCGGCCGGCTGTTTCATCTTCGGCATCAGCAATCGATGTACCCGTAGAAAAGCTGGTCATGGTCGATTCATTGCCGGGTATAGTGAACAGATATTCATCGAGCTGGTTTGTGAGAACCGTTGCTGTGGCCCTCACCTCATAAACGTCGGTTTTTCTGTGAACAAGCCCCAGTCCGGCGGCATATTCGTTTCGGATCTCATAATCTCGGATTAACGGCAGATTGATGTTTTGCTCGGATCCGAAAATCAAATAGTAGACAACTGCCGTCAGCTCTATCACCGTTGTATAAACCTCCACATCAACGTTACCGAAAGCGAGGGACCGCGATTCGTTATTTTCACGAATACCGTTGATCGTAACAAATACATCCATGGTATCTTTTGGTGTGGCCAGAGTCGGGAACAGGGCTTTTATGTCGTCTGGCACCGGGATTTTGAGTTCCAGCTGTGCAATCTGCCATTCTCCGCCTTCTGCAAGGTCTGTACGAACGAAGCCGACCCAGGGCTGACCGAAATCCAGTGAATCGGCATCGATACTTTCGGGAAGAAGGCCGCTGATGGCGCTGCGTATGTCGGTGAACAGGGTATCTCCGTGTGTTCTAATCTGATAGGTGTTCCCCGGTATCCTCCGGATTGTATAGAGTTGGTCACCATTCTCCCGTTCGATAGCGTCAATCACTTCCTGATAACTGTAAAACTGCTCATTCCCGGCGCTGTCGGTTTGAATGGCGTCTACTGTCCATGAAGCTCCGGCAACATCCGGTAAAAGTTTTGAGGCACCTTCCTGACCGAAAGAGAGGGTTGTGGTCGCCAGTACAAAAGCGACAAGGGCAGTTATGCTATTTATTGTGTTGCGCCAATTATCCATGTATTAATATAACTATTTGAGAAGCATTAGCTTTTGCGTTTTGATAAGTTCATTTCCACTACCCGTTACCGGATTTATTATGAGCCGGTAAAAATAGACACCGCTGGCAAAGCCGTTATTGAAATTAACAGGCACATTATTGCGTCCGGTCTGGTAACGCCGGTTTGTGAATGTGTTCGCAACCAGGCGGCCGGTAACGTCGTAAATCTCGAGGGAAACGTTGCTTTCGGCCGGCAGCACAAAGCTGATAGTGGTAGACGCGTTGAACGGGTTGGGATAATTCTGAAAAAGCTGAAATTCCGGACGCGAGAGGCTCAACTCGGCCACATTGCTTTCCACTGAACCCGCAAAATTGCTGATGATCACAGAGTAGAGGCCCTGATCGGCCTGTGTGATGTTGTTCAGACTGAGTGTCTTGCCGTTTGCTCCGGGTATGCTTTCCCCGTCTTTTTTCCACTGTATGAACGGAGCTGGCACGCCGGTAAAATCGACGCTGAACGTTACATCGCGCCCTGTGGACGAGAACACCGTCTGTGGGTGCGCCGTGATGACGGGGGCCTGTGAGGGTCCATCATAACGACCCGCCAGGTTAACCGACGCGAGGATGTTGTTATTGCTGCTGTACCTGAACCAACCTGCCTGTGCAGCCGACGGAGGATTAATAAGAAGGCGTGTTCTTGCCGGAAAATAGTTCGGGTCGTTTTCGTTCTGCGACCCTGCATCAAGTAAAAACTCGATCCGGGCGGTTCCTCCGTTATCGACCACCTCAAAAGTTACGTGATACTGATTACCCGACGTAACCCGCCAGTTCTGCCCGGATACATCGATAACATTGCTTCCCCTTGCGAGATTACCCATTGGGATGTCTAAATAGTCTGTGAATGGGGCAGGTATATACTCCCCGTTTGTCAGCAGCGAGCCGCCGAACCAGATGCGAAGGTTACCATCGGCAATCAGCCCGGAATCCCGGTTGTTGATCACAAACTGAACACTGCTGATGTCGGATGAGATATTGGGACTGATTCGCAGGCTGTAAGCCTGAATACCTTCCCGGTCGGGATTGGTGGGATCACCGGGGAGTTCAGCAAAAAAAGCTGCTTCTGCACTGTAATTGAGTGTTTCGATGGCGTAGGGGAGGGTAGTCCAGTTGCTGGAAAAAGAGTAGCTGCGCGGGCTGGTGGTGGCTTCCGATCCCTGGGCCCGGGTGTTGGCGGCAACCAGGGCCACCGAACTGTATTCTCCGTTCAGCTGGTGATTGCCAGCCTGGATGCGTGTAACAGAGGCAGGACCGCCGTTGAAGGGCCTTGTAACAAGATGGAAGACCATGCCGTCTTCGCCGTCCAGTGATAAACTCAGGTTTTCGGCTGCTATCCATTCCACATATTCCACACCACCATAGTTAACATTACGGTTGCCCTCGCCGCTGGTCTGACCAGGAAGGAATGGCACGGTACCAAATGGAACCCTCACAATACTTCGGCGGATGTCGTCGTAACCAAAACGGTTACCGTCGATCGAGGTGTCATTTACCCAGTTGGCGGTGTGAAATTCAGCGATCACATCCTCGAAACCGAGGCCTGATGCGGAAAGCGCTGATTCATAGCCAGGCCTGCCTGATTGCGTGGCCCTTGTTATGCTTCCGGTTGCCTGCGGACCCACCCTTTCAGCAATATAGCTGTGCAGCAGCGATGCCCGCTGGTAATCTTTCAGAACATCGGCTGAACCTGAACGCCACGTATATATTAGACGGTTGAGCTCGGCCGGTTCGGATAGGTAGGCCGGCCCGCGCCCGGGAAACCCGTTCAGCAGTTCCGCCCACTCGGATTGCCCCTCATTCATAAAGGTATTCAATGAACCGTAATTGGCATGAATCAGGTGCTGGTATTCGTGCGCCAGTACGCCAAGTGCCCGTTCCGGATTTGCAGGTCTGCTCTGCGTGTAAATGCCGGGTAAGGCATCGATATAGATGATGTCGGCCGCATTGCTGTTTGAATTGTTAACATTCAGATCCACCGGATCAAAAAAACCGGCAGTGAACGAGCCGCCCTCACCTTCTGTCCAGCCGTCTTTTACATCCGCAACAAGCACATGCAGATAACCGGTATTATCGATATTGGGCGGGTTACCGAATATCTCCCGGTTGATCTCAACCACACCCTTATCGGGAAAGTATGACTGGGGTTTGGTGCTCGATTCAAGAGTATTCATCATCTGGTCAACCACATCCTGCGTTACCTTGTTCAAGCCGAATTGGTCGTTGGCAACCCATATATAGGTGAGTTCACCCCTGCCCCGAAGTGTGAAATCTATGTTATCCCAGTTGTTTTGATTGGCCGAATTGGAGAGATTCCTCACTTTGAAGGTACGCGTCGATCCAATATCGTACTGCGCGATGGAAGTCTCTTCCTGAATACCGGTATCTTC
>JAIVHB010000184.1 GCA_020201275.1 Rhodothermaceae bacterium
CAGCCTATGGCAGTTCGCACTCAGATCAGGATTCTTATCCAGGCAAAACCTGGCAAGTTGTGAAAGGGCCTGCGTTATTGGTTTTCTGTAGTCATTCAGCATGCCTCGTTCTTCGAGCATGCTTGCGATTTTGTGAATCACATAGATCTGTGCTTCCCTGCCTTCCCGCGTGAAACGCGCTCCACTCAGAGACTCAGATTCCTTCCCTTCGGGCATTCTCCGGTAATAGGATGCCCCCTTATCTGTAATTCGCAGATTTATCCTGTCGGCCAAAGCCCTCATCATAAGGTCCCCATCGTCGTTAACGTAAGCCTGCGGATCCCACCCCCCTGTACGTTCATAGGCTGAGCGCGACCATAGAATGGAGCATGGCAGATGATACCAGCCAGTGATCCATCCACTCAGATAATCCTGATCAGGACCCAGTTTTGCGCAGGAAGGCGGCCGCTGTACCCAACGTTCTCCGCTCTTTTCAAGGCGGTACCAGGGGCAGGCAGCGATGTCGTCAGGATATCGCTCCAGCTGCGCTACCAGGTGTTCAATAACATCCGGACCCAGAACATCGTCGGCATCCAGGAACATAAGTGCATCACCGGTAGCATGCCCGGCACCAAAATTCCGTGCATTCGCAGCCCCTCCGCCACCCTTCGCGATTACCGTCACTTTTCTGCCGAAACTACGGGCAATTTCAGCACTGCGGTCCGTAGATCCGTCATCAACGACAATTATTTCGTCTACATCATGTGTTTGTTCAAAGACCGAGCCTATGGTCTGGCCAATGTATTCCTCTCCGTTGTAACAAGGTATTATTACCGATACTTTCAAATCAGCTCCGATAATTGAATATTTCAGCTAAAGTTACTTTTACAGCTTCGGGGTCGATTTGCAGATCCTTCTCAAGCGGATGCATATTGCCAACGCTCTCTGCATTCAGTATCCAGTAATGATGACCCATGGCAGATGCGAGTGCATAGAAATTGGGATTGGGGAAATTGAGATCGGCAATTTCCAGAACATGAGTTCCCGGCCGGCAAAAAAGGATATTGGTAATCGCTGCACCATGCGGTGCAACTACGACAGCCGCCTGTTGCATCATTACAACCTGATCCATAAAGCTAAGGTCTTCCATAAAAACCTTTTCAAATTCCAGTTTTTCGAGCACAGGCCATACCTGGTCTTCATTAATAAGCTTTCGCCTGGCTGCTTTCGCCCGGCTTATATATATCCGGCGGTGAGGTTTTTCCGAATGGTGTACACTGAATTCATCACGTACAGATTGCAACAGTTCTGGCCTGAACCTGTCTGTTCCCATTACAGTGAGTTCTTTAACAAGCAGCGGTCTAGCAGGATCAAACGTGCGATAATCGGCAGGATTGATCCCAAGCATCTGCAGTGAGCTGTTGATGGCTTCAGTCCGGCCTGATTCCGGAGGAAGTATGATATCGTTGAGCATACCACGCTTCTTCAAAAGAATAAGTTTTGGCAAATGTGCTGTAAGCCAGTGCGAGTGATTATCATAAACCCGCTCAAGAAACCATGTTGCCCGGTCTGTTTTTTCCACCACAGGCGACGAACGAAGAACCCTGGCATGCCATGGCCGGAAAGTGATTTGATTCAACTCGAGCGAGCGTTCATCACTGTTAAGAATCGCTACCCAGAAATCATTATCAGCGGGATTAATACTTGTAACAACCTTGCAATCGGGCAAAGTGGCAATGAAGGTTTCACCACTGACCCTCGTTGGCACATCCCGGAACGAATATCCCCACCACCCGCGCTCGTCGGGAAGGTCATTTCGATTTTTCACATTGCACGGGAGTGGATTCTGGGCACTGGCCGATTCGTGGATAGTCTCGTGGTATCCTTTTTTATGAAGCAATCCCTTCCTGTGCAGGTATGCAGGTACAGTCTCCTTTTCCACCCACCTGTAACCCACCCGGGATGGGGAGATGCCCCATTGAACCGCTTTGCGTGATATCCGGTCTAAAGACTTATTGATCAATCCTGATGATAAGGTTGGCATACATTATCAAGTGAATGCTGTTGAAAATTATTTCAGAGGCTGATCCCTAAAGTGCTGTCTCAGCCGTTCTAACCGAACGAAAACCCCATTATTGCTTAATCATAATAGGTTTAATGACGAAGAATCACAAACCGCATACTGTACCCGGGGCCGGACTCGAACCGGCAAGGTGTTGCCACCAGTGGTGTTTGAGACCACCGCGTCTACCAATTCCGCCACCCGGGCAGGTGGTATGTTTTATACAGGGCGGTGTTTAACCCGACCTGTTCAAACCGGATGTTTCAGAACATCTTAAATATAGCGTTTGGTTCAATCGATTCCCAACTGGCACAGGCTCAGTTTTTGGGAATTTGTTGCGTTTTCAAACAGCACCGGCCCGGTAATTCATCGCAGTTTAGGGCCGGTATCACTATCCCGATTTAATATTTAAGGTATCGCGGTCACGCATACCGAGCAGATAGAGTATACTGTCGAGGCCAAGACTTGAGATCGACTGCCCGGCCTTCTCCTTAACAACCGGCTTGGCATGAAAGGCGATACCAAGCCCGGCTATTCCAAGCATTGGCAGATCGTTGGCGCCGTCGCCCACGGCAATGACCTGTTCAAGGCTGATGCCCTCCTTTATGGCAAGTTCACGCAGGATATCAGCTTTGCGTTTTCCGTCAATTACATCACCGACAACCTCGCCGGTCACCTTCCCGTCCAAAATCTGCAGTTCATTGGCATAAACGTAGTCGATGGAGAGTTTTTTCTGCAGGAATTCACCGAAATATCTGAATCCGCCCGAAATGATGGCCGTTTTGTAGCCTATGTGGCGCAATGTCTTAATGAGGTGTTCCGTTCCGTCGGTGATCGGCAGATTTTCAGCAATTTCTTCCAGATGATGCTCATCCAGACCTTTTAGCAACCCAAGCCTTTTTGTAAAGCTCTCACGGAAATCGAGTTCCCCGGCCATTGCCTGCTTTGTTATCCGGGCAACCTTCTCTCCAACTCCGGCTGCTTTGGCCAGTTCATCAATAACCTCGGCCTGAATGAGGGTCGAATCCATGTCGAAGGCAACCATCCGCCGGTTGCGCCTGTACATGTTATCGTGCTGGAAGGCGATGTCGATGCCCAGATCACGCGTTACATTCACGAAATCGGCCCGCATTTTTCCGGCATCTCCGGGTGTTCCCCTTACCGAAAGTTCAATGCAAGAACGGGTCTGATTGCCGGCTCTTTCAAGCGGCACCCTGCCCGACAAACGCTTTATACTGTCGATGTTGAGCCGGTTCCCGGTTATGATCCTGCTTACGCTGCTGAGTTGATGTGCAGTAATTTTTGGTCCCAGAAGGGTTATGATATAGCGCTCCCTTCCCTGAAGACCCACCCAGTGTTCGTAATCGCCTTCGCTTATGGGTGAGAACCGCATATTAACACCCAGTTCGTAAGCCCTGAACAATACATCCCGTAGTACAGGAGACGATTCGCTTTCGGCTGGCACTTCTGCCAGTATTCCGAGCGACAGCTCATCGTGAATTACAGCCTGGCCAATATCCAGAATGTTGACATTGTATTTAGCCAGAATCCCGGTTAATGAACTGGTAAGGCCGGGCTTGTCTTTGCCCGAAATATTGATTAATACTAATTCTTTCATGTTTTTTATAAATAGCTGCCAAACTTAGGAAAATATCTGCAGAACTGAACAATCGGATCACAAATTCCGTTAAATCGGTGGGAATAATGTTGGATTTCTGACAAAAAGCTTGGATAATGCACTTTGACAGGAGCATTGTAAGTATAACGTAAAATAAAAACCGATTTTATGCATGCCCGGTATTATTTACTGCCCGGTTTGAACAGACTGGTAGTTCTGTTCCTTGTCCTGGTGGCCGGTATAACCACGGCCTGTAAAACAAAATATGTGATTACCGGGCTGGGCGAACAGGCCTACTATCAGACCGGTTATCCGCTGCATGATACCTCCAGAGACATCGCAACTATTTTTCAGTCCGTAAAAAGAGTTAGTATTGTAGGTTATTACAATACATTCATCTTCGGTGAAGAAAGCAGAATAATGGATAATGATGTAGACCTTCCCGAAACGTATAGTAAGGCTGATGCCCGGTTCTCCTACACGCAGTCAAAGGCCGGTACAGCCATAGTTATCTCAAAAACAGGTGATAGTCTTGTACTTATTACCAACGATCATGTGGTGAGTTTCCCCGACACACTGGTTTTTTATTACGATCAGGGTGAGCAACAAACCGGTAACAGAAGGCAGGAGGGTGAACGAATTGTTGAACGCATTTCGATTCGTGCAAGCCAGATCAATATGATCTTTAACATGCCGGGATTTGGCCCATTCGAAGTGATTGCCCAAGACAAAACTAACGATATTGCACTCATAGCCGTTAAAATTCCGGATGAAGAGAGCAAGCAGCGCATCAATATTCTCAATGTTGGTGTGGGTGACCCCGAAAAGCTTAACTGGGGCTCCTTTGTTTTTGTGTTCGGATATCCCAAAGGCTATAAAATGGTGAGCGGGGCTATTGTGAGTGATCCCGATCGCGACAGGCAAGCCGGTTTTATTATCGACGGGCAATTTAATGAGGGCGTTAGTGGTGGGCTGATTCTGGCAATCAGGGCAGAGACCGGCGAGATGGAATGGGTAGGAATGGCAAGGGCTGCTTCGGCGAGCTCTAAAGTGGTACTCGTACCGGTTGAAAAGAACGTGGAAGACTATGCTTTTCATCAGTCATACACCGGTGATGTATACCTGGATGTGATCACGCAGATTGAGTACGGTATTACGATTCCGGTTTCTATGAAAGCGATCCGGAATTTCATAAGAAGGGAAGACAGGCGGCTGCGGGATGAGGGCTACAATCTCGGCTGGTTAATCGACAGATGAAATGGCTGATGCGCACCCCGGGGCGTCAGGGAGATTTCGCATGCCCTTCCCGCAAAAAAAAAGGAGTACCCTGGTCTCAGAATACTCCCTGTTACCCTAAAAAGGGTATTCCCTATTAGATCATCCAAATCTTGTAATGAACTGTTCGTGAGCATCAAGTGCTTCTTCGAAGCGTTCAAGCTTCTCGAGTAAACTGGCCTTATTGTACATTGCTTTGGATACCAGTTCTATCTCTTCCTGCAAATCGGATCCATCCAGGAAACTAATAATCCTGTCATGTGCCTTGAGGGCATCCTCCGGATTGTCTGAATTTTCAAAGACTCCTGCAACTTTTATAACGGCTTCCCGGCACATCGTTCTGATCCGGTCATCATCGTTCTTTTCAAAATCCGACAGCAGCTTTTCATAGGCGGCAATCGATTTTTCGCTGTTGCCGGTCTTGCCGAAAAGGTCACCCTGCCTGTGAAGTGAGGTGGCAATCAGATGGATCTCTTCTTTGTCTTTGCTGCCTTTGAGCAAATCGGCAACGCTGGAGTAGGCGATGGCCGCATCCTCGAATTTTTCAAGTTTGAAGTAGATATCGGCTTTACGGATTACGGCTTTTTTTACGTGATTTTTGTCCTCATTGTCTTTCGATTTTTCGAGATGACGGATCACATCTTCGTAGGCGCCAGCGGCTTCTTCCAGTTTTTCAAGTTTATCGTAAAGACCCGCACGATTAACAATGGCATTCGACACCAGTTGCCGTTCATTGTCGTCTGAAGTACCGTTCAGGAACTTGACCATATCTTCGTAGGCGGCTACAGCTTCTTCATCACGATCAAGCTTACCAAGAATATCGGCCCGGTTAATCACCGCTTTCTTAACATTGTTTTTGTCGTCGTCGGTGTCGGATTCACCAAACTTGCTTATCAGAGTCGAATAGGCGTTAAGGGCATCGTCATAGCGCTGTAGCTTGAGCAGGATGTCGGCTTTACTGACCATCGAACGGGATACCATAACTTTCATATCGCCCGTTGATTGAGTTGCTGGTTCGGATTTCCCGGACCTGGCTTTTTTATCCTTGTCCGATTTATCCTTTTTGTCACTGGCCTCGGCTTCGGCTTTTGTTGCCTCTTCGGATTCTGTTTCCCCGGCTTCCTCTTTTTTGGATTTGTCCTTTTTGGAGTCCAATGCTTCTGTTTCACTGCCATCATCACCGGCTGCGTCGCCGGCTTCATCGTGTTCCTCTCTTTTGGCTTCCGGTTCGGGTTGATCGTAATCACCCTCAATCAGATCATCGCCGGAGTCCTCATCCACGCTGATATCACCATACTCAGCATCGATATCGGCTTCCATCACGTCGGCGTCGCCGGCTGTTGCAAGTACTTTTTCTTTAGTCTCGACCAGTTTTTCTTCGGATACTACATCCACGGCTTTGGCTTTGGTCGATTCCCGGGAGTAACCGGTAATGAGATCATCAATAAATTCATCGGAAGCGTCATTTTCATCGGCTTTTTCCAGTTCACCTTTGAGGTAAACTTCATATCCGTCCCAGTCGGCATAGGAAGCAAGTGCCGAGAATGTATTGGAAATGAAACTGACCAGGGTGTCAGACTTTTTCTCGCTCACGATTCTCCTGAGTTCATGCTTGAGATCGTTGGTATTCAGGTTCTGAGCACTGGGGTTCAGCTCAAAAAGATCGGAATAGGCATCTTTTATGGCTTCAGCTATAATGATGCGGTTCATGTTTTTGTGCTTAAACCGCTTGTAACGGTCTGTAGGTATAGAATCTTTGTCGATCAGGCCAAGATCTTTGAGCAGGGCTTCGTAAAGCACGTCATTGGGCTTTTCAAAGCCGATATCGCTCAGAAATTTGCTGTTGATGCGAGCCGCAGGAGTCGACTCATACAGGGTATCGAGTTTCGACTCAATTTCAACAGTTTTCATCACAAAAGATTCCGATAAGCTCATATTTCCCTCAAACCAGGTTTGTTTTTCGTTTGTTCAGATAATCAGCCGGAAATGCCAAGAGATTCTTAATTTTCCGTTTTCCCTGTCTGATTATATTTATTTAATGAGTAACTAACTCCCAATTTGTTACGCATGAAGGCTGCAATAACCGGATAAAAATTAAAAACATTTAATTTTTATGTCGAAACGTACACAATTCACAGATCAATCAGCGTTTTTTATGAGAGTTTTTTAATTATTCAGTATTACCCGATTATTACGGGCGGGTTCCCCATACAGGGAAAAAAAGTTAAACCCGCAGGCTTTTCCGGTTTAAGCAACCGTATTCAGGGCTATTGGTATACACGGTCGTGAGAAGGGTGTGATGAATCTGTTCAATCAGGTGCAAAATGCACCATAGTGCGGAATTGAAAACAGCGGGGTATCTTTTGGTAACCTGAATTTTTAATATAATACTAAACCTATGCGCCGATCACTTTTTGCGATTACCCTTTTATTTTTTGCCGTATCCTGTGCAAATATGACCATCGGCGATGGCCTTGAAATTCTGCAGGGAGAATCCAATGCCGCAACCCTGTATCTCCGACGAAATACAGAAACAGAACTCATTCAGGCATTTACTCCGGTTATAACATCAAAATTAAATGAGACGGCGGCTACACGGTACTGGAGCGATCTGATCGGCACCTATAACCGGATACCGCTTGTACGCCAGGTGAATCCCGACCTGGTTGCATATGCCACCGAAAATGCAATGGATGGCCTGTTCCTGCTTGTGGAGAGGGAAGAGGCTGAGATTCGCAGGGATCCGGCCAAAAGGGTCACAGATCTGCTCCGGCGAGTATTTGGAAGTCCCGAAGCCGGGGAATCAGAGGCCCGGTAGTGCCAATGAATTTGGATGAACAGATCGTAAAGGCCAAACAGAATCTGAAAAAGTTCTGGGGCTATGATGAGTTCCGGCCGGGGCAGGAAGATGTGGTTAAATCGGTACTTGAAGGCAGGGAAACACTGGTGCTTTTTCCTACAGGGGGCGGTAAATCGCTCTGTTATCAGGTCCCATCAACAGTGCTTGAGGGACTCACGGTTGTAATATCCCCACTTATAGCACTTATGCAGGACCAGGTCGATCAGCTTACGGCAAGAGGCATACCTGCAACAAGCATCAACAGCGTGATCAGCAGCTTTGAGGTGGAACAGCGCCTGATCAATGCCCGTAACGGGATGTACAGACTG
>JAIVHB010000125.1 GCA_020201275.1 Rhodothermaceae bacterium
GTGTAAAACCGAATGTCCGGCCAACGTTGACATGGCCCGGATGAAGGCCGAATTCATGCAGGGATGGTACGAAGAGAACGGAACCCCGCTGTCGGCCTGGTTTTTCGGGGAAGCCGCCCGCCTGTACCCGCTTGCATCGCTCACCCCGGCCATAGCCAACCGGGTACTGGCCTCCGATACCGGTAAAGATGTATTCAGACGCCTGTTCAATATCGATCCACGCCGGAATCTCCCCGTATTTGCGGCGAAGACGTACCGTTCATGGTACCAGAAAAGAGGCGTGATCAACGAAACTGGTGAAAAGGTTCTCCTTTTTGTCGACCCCTTCATCAATCACCATGAGCCGGAAATCGGTATAGCCGCTACGGAAGTGCTCGAACGGCTCGGATTCCGTGTTCTTGTGGGCAACCATCTGGAATCGGGCCGCACCCAGATCTCAAAAGGCCTGCTTAAACGCGCCAAAAAAGTGGCGGAGACCAATATCGACCGGTTATACCCGTATGCCGGCAAAAATATTCCCATTATCGGGCTCGAACCCTCCGAAATTCTTACACTCAGCGACGAATACCTAGACCTGTGCGAAGACAGTCTGCTCGACAAGGCCCGGGCAGTTGCCGATATGGCTGTCTCCTTCGAGGATTTTCTCGATTCAAGGCTCAGCGGAGAAAACAACGGCCTCTTCGACGGACGTAACCGCAGGGTGTATGTGCACGGCCACTGCCATGCCAAAGCCCTGACCGGCCTAGACGGACTGATGTCGTTGCTGCGCAAAGCGGGATTTGATCCGCAGGCCCTCAAAACCGGATGCTGCGGTATGGCCGGAAGCTTCGGGTACGAGACCGACAAGTATAAAACCTCTATGGATATCGGCGAACTGCAGCTTTTCCCGGCAGTGCGCGAAATGAACGGCGACAGCCTGCTGTGCATGCACGGGTTTTCGTGCCGGCACCAGGTTTCGGACGGTACCGGGACCAGGGGTTTGCACCCTGCAGTGATAATACGGGACGCTTTAAGCCAAACACGCACACCTGCTTTAAAAATGATCGTATGAACAGCAGCGGGTGAAATTCCGGTCACGGCCGGGCACCGGGGCTGACGGATCCCTCGACTTCGGCGCGGCTGTCCCGCGGCTGCGCTACCGGTGACATCTTTTTTATACAACCTCTTTCAGGTGGAATATTCGCGGTTTGATAAGCACGTTTTTGATTTATCGATTCATAAGATTCAACGACGTACCGATTTACCGATTTATATCAATTCTTCAGGGTGCAGCTATGTCACGTCCCAAATAGTGTTGCCAGCATTGGGCAAAATCAGGGGCTACCGGTGACATCCTCCCAAATCACTTCGCCGTTCAAATGTTCTATTGTTCACTTGTTCCCTAATTCGAAGCATGCTAACAGCACAAATTGTGTAGCCCCGAAGGATCGAAATCAGGGGCTCGGGATGACGGGGATAAACCCGGGCCGCAAAAAAATCTTTAAAATGTTGCAACAAAGTGATAAATTGGTTGCAACTGAAACACAAATAAACTGATTGGCTGCGAGGGAGTAACTATGGCAAAAAAAGAACCCATCGTGTGGTTTGGTATGAAGTTAACTTCCGAAGAAAAAGTGCGCATTGAACGCCTGGCCAGGCTTGAAGGGCTGAGCCAGAAAGAAGCGGTACTGAATGCCGTCGAAGACCGCCTCATCAGTTACGAAGTTGAGCCGGCCCATGGAACCATGCTCGAAAAGATGATCAGGTATTCCGGCGTTATGGATGGCGAAAAAGACCTTTCTGTAAATAAAGAACATCTCGCCGGCTATGGAGCACCGCGTAATCCTTGATACAGGCCCGCTCACGGCTTTTCTGAACAGGCGGGATCA
>JAIVHB010000185.1 GCA_020201275.1 Rhodothermaceae bacterium
CTGCCCGTCGAAATAGAACTTTTCACGGTACTCCAGATCGCCATTCTCGATGCGATCGAACAGGGCGGCAAGGATGGGTACCTTCACCATGCTGGCCGTTGGAAACACCGTATCGGCATTGATAGCGATCTCATGCCCCGTGGGCAGATGTTTGATGTACACCCCCGCATCGCCGTTAAATTGGGCGAGCAGCCCCTCTATAGAATGTTCCAGCTGCCTCAAATCAGGCTCCGTCGTTTCGGGTGCTGCACAGGAAAATGCCAGAACAGCCAAAAGGATGAGATAACGCATAACGTTTTCCCCGAATGTAGCGCTTTAGAGAGGCACCTTCAAGAGTCCGGAGCATGGCGCAGGACCTTGAAGAGTGCCTCTCTCCATGGCGGGGCATTATGGGTACTAACGTACCCAAAGAGCCCAACTCTGCCAGGTCCTCCGATGCGCTTCACTGCGTTCGCGCATCTCCGGACTCTCGCAGGTTGGGCTCTTTTTTATATATGTGTGAAATATGTGTATAATAGATGCAGATATGATCACCGACTCTGCATATGACCTGAACCGCAATGTACACCGCATCACGCTGTACAATACGATTGCGGCCGACCAGCAGCATACCAGCCGCCGGCCGAGGCTGTACCTGCACCTGGATATGAACTGTTTTTACGCGCAGGTTGAGCAGCTCTGTTATAACCTGTACGGTATTCCCATCATTGTGGGAGGGTGGCGCAAGGCCAACGGGATCGCGCGCGGTATTGTGGCCACGAGCAGCTATGAGGCCCGCAAGCTGGGCATCAAGACGGCAATGAGTGCCTTCGAGGCCCAGCAGATCTGCCCCTACATCGTGATGCTGCAGGTACACTACGAGAAATACCAGGCCATTTCACGCGAGATCAACGCCATCCTGACCACCTATGCTCCCGATACTGAAAGTTATTCGATGGATGAATACTTTCTCGACATCAGCTTTCTGCTCAAACGCAGCCGGCAGGAGATCACCTACTTCGGCAACCGCCTTAAGAACGAAATTTACCATAAAACGGGGCTGGTCTGCTCGGTGGGCATCGCCTATTCCAAGACCTATGCCAAGCTGGCCTCCGACCTGCACAAACCCAACGGCATGACGGCCGTGCTCACCGAAGACGATGCGAAGGAGATCATCTATCCGCTGCCGCTCAAGGAGGTGTGGGGCATCGGGTCGAGGCGCAATGCGAAGCTGGGTGCCGAGGGGCTGATTACCATTCAGGATGCCCTCGGCCGCGGCCCGATGGTATTCCAGCGGCTGTTCGGGGCCTATTTCGGTAAAATGCTGTTCGAAACGGTGACCGGCAAAGACCGCGCCATGGTGCTGGACCATGCCAGCCACGTGCCGAAGGAGATCACTTACATGCACACCTTCTCCGACTGGACCGACAAACCCGACCGGGTGCGGGGCGAGATCACGCGGGCGGTGCGGCAGCTCTGCTACCGGATGCGCGGTTACGGTTGCCGGGCATCGACGTTCAGCGGGTACATCCGGTTTCAGGATGCATCCTGGAAAGGGATCAGCTTTCTGTTCAACACCCCGGGCCTCACCAACCTCGACGAGTACGTGCTCCACTGCTGCCTCAACACGGCCATGCCCCTGCTGTCGCGCTTCCTGAAGGAGGGCCACCGCATCCGCGGCATCGGGCTGCACACCGTTCAGATGACGGCCGAACGCCAGCTCGAGCTGTTCTTTCAGGAAGATGAAAAGATGCTCGGCATGTACCGCGCCGTCGACCGCATCAACAACAAATTCGGCCTCGAGAGCTGTATCCGATAGGTGATCCCGAGATCCGTTCTGAAATAGTCCTTGAACTGGAGAGTGTAAGCTTCGGAGTCTACGATAATGGTTTCCCGGGCTTCACGGGAGGCTTCCAGGTCGATCGGGCTGTAACGGCGTCCGCCGGCGAGTGTGCTGCGAAGGCTCAGGCCAAATGTGCGGCCCCGTCCAAAAGTCCATTCCTTGCCGATCACTCCATTGAATATATAGTGGCCATTGAAGTCTGTGTGACGCCGCACCCCGTCGCTGCCGGTATACCGGGAATCTAAGAGGGTGGCGGTCAGCAGGTAGTAGTACCCTTTGTTGAAAATCCGCTCCAGGCTGAGCTCCACACCGTAGTTCTGCCCGGTGCCATCGTTAGTCAGCGGGCCCGGAAAGGATAATTTGAAGTCAAGTCCCTGGTTGAGCATCGACCAGGATGAGGGCTGCCGCTCAACCGGTATGCCGTTAAGAATCTGGTAAAAAGTCTCGATCCCAAAGCGTATGTGTGGTGCAACGGCAATAGTATAGCCAACTACATAGTGCTGGCTCATGCTCATTCCAAGATTCTTATTAGTGAGGTTACCTTCCTGGTCCTGCATGAAATAGAGGTATAGCGGTTGCAGCTGGCTGTGGAATCCTGCTCCCACATGCATGGATCTGCGTGGTGTAATTTGCCAGCTGAGTCCGAGTCGCGGATCAACCGACCAGCTGTTGTTGAGATGAAATACCATCCCGTGCACTCCGGTCGATAAGGAAAGATTGTTGCTGAAGCGATGCCGCCATTGCCCGAATGCACGCATCTGGCCGGTGACATCCCGCGAATCTGAAATGGATTGCATTTCCAGTATACTCCCGAAGTTGTACCTGAATTGTTCCATGACCAGCCCAAGGCGAAGATCGTTTTGAGCATTGATGCGCCGGTACAGCCGGAAGGATGCGCCTAAATTGTGCTGGCGGGAACGGTTCCAGTATGCCTGTTCATGCCCTTTAAATTCAAGCATTGCGCTATCTACCCAGGTATGGTCGCTGTTCCTGCCCTGATAGGTACTGTACAGGGACACATTAAATGTAGTGATTGGATTGAAATTGTGCTGATAGCGGATGCCACCAACCCCCATCTGCGAGACAAAGTGTACGTCCTTGCCATAGTCGCGATACGAGAATGAGCAAGGATGCCGATGTTCATGGCGGAAGAAAATGCGGCTGTCGCCTCCGATCCCGAATATCGAAATACTGTTTCCATTGTGAAGAGGGAAATGAAGTTTAAGAGCGACATCCTGAAAATACGGGATGGCACTCACTCCAAACAGACGTGAGTAGTCGACACCATCACCAAGCAGACTGAACAGACCGAGACTCGAATGACGATATGAAACCAGGTAAGAAGACTTGTCGCGGACACCTATGGGCCCCTGTGCCGTAGCCCCCGTAACCATAGACCCTGTTTCGAAACCAAACTCATGCCTCTGATCATTGCCTCTGCGCATCTGAAGATCAAATATACCTGCCATTGCATTGCCGTACTCGGCGGGAAAAGCCCCAGTGTAAAAATCGGAGCGGTCAAGCAATTTATTATTCATTGGGATTTGGGATGTCGACATTTTCCACCCGCCATACCAGACCGAACGGGGCATTTCCCCGAACAATCATATCGTTGCGGGAATCATAGGTGCCCCGAACACCGGCGAATGCCGCGACCATGCGGGCGGGATCGTTGCGGCTTCCCGGATAACGGCCCGATTCTTCGGCATCAAACGGACGGGCGCTCACCGAGGCCATTTCATTTTGAGGGCCCATGCGGCGTATGAGCGGGCGAAGCTGAGCCCGCTGGGTGGATTCCTCCAGGCCGACCCGCAGCACCTGTTCCCAGCCGGTCTGAACCAGTACATCCGGCAGCGTCACCTCCTCGAAGCCTTCTGCAAATACCTTCACTGTGTACCGTCCAATAGGCACTGACTCCATACGGAATGAACCTGTGAGGTTGCTCTTTGTAGCCTTCACTACCCCCTCCTCGTTTGAAATAACGACAAGCCCGTCGGCCAGTGGAATGTTGAGGTACTGGTCAACCAGCCGTCCCCGTACAGTCTGTGTCAGATCGGCAGGACTGAGTTCCGATGAAAATATCTGATCCAGAAAGTCGGTATAAATGGCAACGCCCCGGTTCAGCTCATGCAGTGTCAGTCGTTCATCATAATTGTGAATACTGCTGATGAGTTCCCGGCTCAGGTGAGTTGGCAACAAACCATACGCCGCGATACCTCGTGAGCGAAAAAAATTATTGTCGTTAGTCGCAGGGAAAAGTATGGGAGCGACCTCCGCCCCGGGATGATGTTTCCGGATTGCGTTTTCCAGAATTTTGTAAAAAACGTCCGGCCGGGTATCCATCGCACGGGCGGACTCCTCAATCACCTCGATTTTGATATCGTCGTTGGCCAGAATTCTTCTGAGACCACGGATAAAATGATCCGTATTGGTCTCGGGTAATAGGCGGCAGTCGAGGATGGCCTCTACCTCCTGCGGCACCTGGTTGAGCGAGCCTGGCGGATTGCTGATGCGGGTCAGATTAACGGTATTTGAAAGCAGGGCATTCATAACGGGTTCCCCTCGCAGCGCGGGACTCGCAAATGCCTTGAAAAGCCCCATGCGCCGTAGTGCCAGACCGGTGAGGCCGCTTTCATGCTGTCCCATTTCCGAAAACATGATGCGGGTTGATGAAGTAAGTTGCAATCGCCTGGGTCTGCGATTAAGCCGCTGAAGTGCCTCGACCATAATTACGTTGGCATTCTGATCGGTGGGCACCGAGCCATGACCGGGGCTTGAAATGTGAAGGGAAAGGCGCAGCCACAATACCCGCTTTTGATTGATTTCGATGCCGTAGAGCACTTTTTCCGGCCTGGAGCGGAAAATTCCGTCCATCCCTGTCCCGCCCTCACCCAGAACAACGATCGGATTGATATCATCAAGGAACTGATCGGCAACAATGCCCGCACCGGTACTGCCGCCAATCTCTTCGCCCGAAACGGCCAGTATGCTTACATTAAACGGGAGCTCGTAGTTACGGGCCAGCTCAATGAAGTGGGATATGGCCTCAAGCTGCATGGCTGCCATCCCCTTGTTGTCAATAGCGCCGCGGCCCCATACGGCACCTTCGGCAATGGCACCGGAGAATGGCGGGTAGGTCCAGTTGTCAGAATTTCCCGGCTCAACTACATCGATGTGATTCAGCATCACTATATTTGGCTTGCGATCGTCCAGCGGATACAGGCTGGCAATAAAATTATAACTATTATTAAGATCGGTCAGTACCCTGACGTGCAACCCGCGGTATCTGCACTCCTCAGCAAAAAACCGGCCTGCCTCGCCTTCATTGCCGGATAATGACTCTATTGCGATATAATCCGAAAGAAAACGTGCTACCGGTGTTGTATCCCCGTTTCCCTTTTCGGGTACCTGGGCAATTGTACGAACTGTCGCAACCAGTAATACAAAAAAAACAAGGATGTAAAGTCTTGAATCCTGTTTTGCACATCTGTAAATCCGTTTACAGAAGCCTGAATTTCTTATACACTTTAACCGAAATAAGGCCGTATAATTTTGATACCCGTGAGAGGCAGTCCGGTTGTAACGGGTAGCCAGAGCTGATGTTACCATTAGCATACCCCATCATTTATATTAGCAATTACAGCTAAATAATTACATTATAATCATATCGAGATAGAATGTCTAATTTAATGTGGGGTCAAACTCTTATAAACAGAAAGCCAATAATTAAAAAATAGCTTAACGGTAAAATCAACTCTGCAGTATCAGAAAGGCCATATTCAGGCATTAGCACCCTGCACCACAAAATAACACAAGTGCTCAAGAGCTTTTCAGCTTAAGAGCTTACACCCTCCCCCTATTCAAAAACCACTGTTAACCCAATCTCCTCCTCATCTCTCAACACAGTTACGACTGCCTTGTCGCCGGGATGAAATTCGCGCATAAGGCGCATATAGTCGTAGATATCGGCAATGCGTGCGTTGTTGAAGGCGATCAGGATGTCGCCGGACCGGAAACCTGCCAGGTCGCCCGCTCTTCCGGGTGTTACGCCGCTTATCCTGAATCCGTCGCCCTCGTAGCTGTAGTCGGGTATAACGCCGAGCGTAACCGTACCGGGAGCGTTCATGGCCGGGGCCCGCGCTGTACCGGCAAAGGTGATGTCGTCGGGTTCGTAGCCGTTAATACCTCCGATTACCTGCGCCACGTGGCTCAGCACGCTCACCAGACCCCCGTAGTTGATCAGGTCGGGAAGGTCGCCGGGACGGTGGTATTCGGCATGGGTGCCCGTAAAATAGTGCAGAACCGGTATTTCGCGGAGGTAGAAACTGGTATGATCACTGTTGCCGGTTCCTGAGTCACTCATTCTCACCTTGATTCCTTCAATGCTGATGCCGCCGATCAGCTCATCCCAGATATCGGATGAGCCTGTTCCGAAGATGGCGAGCTGACCGTCGGTGAGCCGGCCAATCATATCCATGTTGATCATGGCAAGTATGTTTTCGACCGGTACCACGGGGTTGACCATGAAATACTCCGACCCCAGCAGGCCCATCTCCTCGGCCGAAAAAGCGAGAAAGAGAAGGCTGTAGCGCGGAGGATTTTCTGCGTAGAAGTGGGCCAGCTCCAGAAGTCCCGCGGTGCCGGAGGCGTTGTCGTCGGCACCGGTATGGATGCGCGGTTCCGGCCCGTCGTACAGCGAGGCGTGTTCCCCTAAACCCAGGTGATCGTAATGGGCCCCCACCACGATATATCGTTCCGGGTCGTCTGTACCCTCCACCAGTCCGATCACATTTCGTGCAACACGGCGTTCAGTGGCGAGGTCAACAACCACCCGCACCGGCATATCGGTCTCCACCGATACCGGCTCGCCCGAACGGATGATCTCCGACTCCATAAAGTCGAGGTCGAATGCCGCATACTGCATCAGGATGCGGGCGGTTTCGCGGGTGAGCTGCAGCACCGGTATGCTGGCTGCCGCGGCAAGACGGTCGTAGCGCAACGGCAGCAGTGGTTGGGTTCCTTCATAATGCGACGGCACGGTGAGCAGTACGGCCGCCGCCCCGTGATCTTCGGCCAGTCGTACCCTTTCGCGGATGATGTCCCTGTTGTCGGCGCCCTCATCCGATTCGGGATCACCTCTCATAATCATCACAATTTTCCCGCTTACATCCACCGGCCGGTACTCATCATAACCGCCCTCGGTATCCTTTATCCCATAGCCGGCAAAAACGAGCCGCCCCGTGGCCATTCCCGAACCTGAAATCCCCCAGGCCATCACAAGCCCCTCTTCGGCGTTTATGCGTACCCCGGTCGATTCGAGAAAGACGCGGCCGGGCTGTTGACGCACACCGCGGGTGAAGCTGAACTCCTGCAGATATACGTTATCACCGGCAGGAATCAGACCGAATGCCTCGAAATGGTCGGCGATATAGTTGGCTGCAACCGCCTCTTCCGGTGAACCGGCTTCACGGCCCTTAAGCTCTTCCGAGGCCAGGTAGTACACATGGCTGCGCAGGTCGTCAATGGTGATCTCCGGATCGGTCACCATCCTGGAATCCTGCCCGTTGCCGCATCCGGACAGCAGCAGGGCAACGGCTATGGAGCCGGCGATAAAAAAACGCGTGCATTTTTTCACGTAACAGATCCCGGTCAATGATTGTGGAATAATCCGAACATTAAGGCTGATGAATCACCAGGCAGGTAAATGCATGGCAGATGATGCATCAATATCGGCTAAGATAGCTTTTTTACCACGATTCAGCTAACCGCTCTGATTGTAATTGACCGTTGATGACCCCGATCAGGGTCTTTCTGCCCGGAACCTTTGATGCCACGCAGCCATTGATATTACCGCTGCTCAATCCAGGCATATTTAACCAGTTCGTCGAGCGACACATAGTCGAGCGTTTTTTCGTGGGTGGCTTCGAGAATCACCTCGGGTGCGCAGCCTGCATCCCATGCCTCTTTCCAGCGCAGGGCACAGAGGCACCAGCTGTCGCCTGGCTTCAGCCCGGGAAAACGGTACTCCGGCACCGGTGTGATGAGGTCGTTGCCGCGGCTGCGGCTGAACTCCAGAAATTCGGCCGTCATTACGGCACAGACCGTATGGCGGCCCGCATCGTCTGCACCCGTATTGCAGCATCCGTCGCGGAAGTAGCCGGTCATGGGTGAGGTGCTGCAGGGAATAAGCGCCTCTCCAAATACATTTTTGTCGTCGTACATTTTCATAAAATACTGATATAATTATTTCCTGAATTTTTTACTGGTCTCTTTACCGGAATATTTTTGCCCGAATCTGAATCCAAACTTGTATCAGGGTTGATCATTGACCGGCCATAACAATAATATCCGCAGTACCGTTTGCCCCGGTTTGCATTTATACCCCAATTTTTATTATTATATAACTATGTAGTAATTTAATTGTTAAAACCGGGGATGTGATATGAATACCAATGGTCCTGCCATAACAGAAACGCCCGACTATCAGAAAATTCTCGCCGAACGCCTCGCCGATCCCGACACGGCAAAATCCCTCGTCGGGCTGCTCGACCGGATCGACACGGTTGAAACGGCCCTGAGCGGACTCGAAGAACTCATCAACAAAATGCCTGAGATGATGCTCTCCATGCAGCAGGAGTACCGCGATGCCGGGCGGATGCAGGAGGCGGCAGTACTGCTCGACAAAATCACCCGACCCGAGACTATGCGTGCCCTGGGCGGCCTGCTCGATAAAGCCGAAACCCTCGAAACCGCCGTCTCGGCGCTGGAGATGCTCACAGAGAAAGCGCCGGAACTTCTGGATTCCATGGCGAGGGAGTCGGGACAGGTGAACCGGCTGAGTGAACTGATGAGGCTGCTCGACACCATCAGCCAGCCCGATGTGTTGCGGCATGTTTCGGAAATCATCAGTAATCTCGACACAATGGCCACATTGACCAGTGCCCTGGGCGAGATGGAACGCAGATTGCCCGAGCTGGTCAAATCGATGCATGAGGAGAGTTTAATGGGTGAAACATTGCATCAGTATCTCGAACTGGTGCAGAAACTGAGCGACGGGCGCGTGATCAACAATTTGAATCATCTGATCGATAAAATCGAAAATCTCGATGCGGTCCTGAACATTCTGGATGAGGTTGTGCGCAACAATCCGGAGCTGAAACAGCCCGACAGCACCACCATCAAGAACATCAACGAGCTGTTTACCCTGCTCACCAAATCGATGAAAGATGAGGAGGCCACCATCCTCGAAACGGCGCGTGGCGGCATAAGCATTCTGGCCGAGGTGAACCGGATCCTCCTCTCACCGAAGATGGAGGTGATTGTGAAAGGGCTCACATCCGCCATGGAATACGACAAGGAGGATGTACCGCATATCGGCCCGATCGGTATGCTCAGGTTGCTGGGCGACAAAAACACCCAAAAAACACTCGGCCTGATGTCGTTGCTGGGCCACGAAATAGGCGGGCAGCTCGATATGCTCGACACTAAAAAAGCCAGGGAATTTGAAGTAAAACACCAAACAGGAAATGAACAATGAGCACCTTCAGAGAACACGAAATCGTAATTATAGGCGGTGGAACGGGCGGGATCATGACAGCCGCACAGTTGCTCCGGAAAGACAAATCGCTTGATGTGGCCATCATTGAGCCATCCGACGTGCACTATTATCAGGCGGCGTGGAGCCTGGTGGGAGCCGGTACCTTTGAAAACAAGGAGACCGTTCGCCCGATGGCCGACTGCATGCCGCCCCGGGCAAAATGGATCAAAGACCGCGTGAACGGATTCGAACCGGAGAACAACCGCCTGACAACTGCAGGAGGGCTCACCATCACATATAAATATCTGGTCGTATCGCCGGGCATCAAGATCAACTGGGACGCGGTGAAGGGGCTGCCTGAAACCCTGAGCAAAAACGGGGTTTGCAGTAATTATGAATACCACCTTGCCCCCTATACCTGGAAAACAATCAAGTCCACACGCAAGGGCAATGTGCTCTTCTCGCAGCCCAATACCCCCATCAAGTGCGGCGGGGCCCCGCAGAAGATCATGTACCTGGCCGACGAGGCCTTCCGGCGAAATGGTGTCCGCCAGGATGTGGATATCCACTTCTTCTCGCCCGGCACGGTGGTTTTCGGGGTGGAGGAGTTTGCCAAAACCCTGCGCAAAGTGATCAAAGAGAAGGGAATCAATTTCCATCTGGGCCACAATCTGGTTGAGATCAGAGGCGAAGAGGGGATCGCTGTGTTTGACGTGACCGGCGAGGACGGTATCGTCACCAAAAAGGAGGTCCCCTTCAGCATGTTCCACGTTGTTCCGCCCATGAGTGCACCCGACTTCATCCGCGAAAGTAAACTGGCCATTCCGGACGGACCCCTGAAAGGCTGGCTCGATGTGGATCTGCACACACTGCAACACAAACGCTACGCGAACATCTTTTCACTGGGAGATGTAGCAGGGCTGCCGACTGCCAAAACGGGCTCAGCCGTGCGTAAACAGGCACCTGTTATAGTCGATAACATCCTTAAACTGCGTGAAGCTGCCCTGCAGCAAGCCGAAGCAGAACCGCTGAACAGCAGTTACAACGGTTACAGCTCCTGTCCGCTGGTTACCGGCTACGGCAAGATGGTACTTGCGGAGTTCGACTATCAGAACCAGCCCGATCCCACATTTCCGTTCGACCAGAGCGAGGAGCGGTATGATATGTACGTGCTGAAAAAATTCGGCCTCCCCTGGATGTACTGGAACCTCATGCTGAAAGGTAAAGCATAGGCTTATCTAACATTTTTTAAAATATTTTAGGGGGGTGGCTACGTTAACC
>JAIVHB010000134.1 GCA_020201275.1 Rhodothermaceae bacterium
TCGGTTTACTTCTTCTATAAGAACACTTGTCCACCCTACAGGCTCATCAGTTTCAGCATCGGTTATTACACCATAAACCGCACCTCTGCTGTCCTGTTCCGTTTCTGCGGCGCAGAGTGGTTGTGCGGCTGTGATGAAACTAAAACAGGCGATTGTAAATACGATCGCCTGTTTCAATGTATTTGTCAACGTAATCAGTTGCTAAGAGGTTATTACAGTATCAACAGTTTCTGTTCCGGATACTGTATGTGTTCAAAAAGATAATCAATCTCCGGAACTATGAACCTGTACTGTTATAGATCTGGATTCAAAATCAGCATGTGTACCATGAAATAAGGAAATCTGAATGACTTCGGTTCCTGCCTGTTTCCCCTGAACTGTAAATCCCCATCGTGCCAGTGATGCATCGTGGTTGATGGTCATTAAGGCAGTATTTGTTGGAATTATGCCAATAGAAAAATCACTGTCTGTTATTTGAAGAGCATCTCCATCAGGATCTATGAAAGCGACGGTAAGCATCGGTGTCGTTTCTCCAGACACTACATCAATAGTTCCTGTAACTTCAATCTGACCCGACTGTGCATTCCGTGCCTGGGTTACTATGGCCTGTCCGTCAAGCCGAATCTCGAGACCAACAATATCCATGTGGTCATCATCATGGGTATCTTCACATGCCGAAAAAAGTGTAACTGAGACAATTAATACGATAAGAAACCTGACATTTTTATACATGTTTATTTAGCTAAGTTATTGGTTAGTTATTGCGGTATTGTTGCAAGATAGTTGCATTACATCAATAATGCAACCAAGTTGCATTATTTAACAATAAATTTATGGACTATACCGAATACCTGAATAATTAGAGGTGCATTCAAAAATTGTTGTACGATTTCTCCAGACCAGTTAAATGGAGTACACGAAAATAAAACCCTTATAGCACTATTCTGCCGTTTCAAACTCCTCAACAGGCGGACAACTGCAAATCAGGTTTCTGTCGCCATAGGCACTGTCTACCCTGCTAACCGGGACCCAGAATTTCGCGTCTCTTACCCAGTCAAGGGGCCATGCGGCTTTTTCCCTGGAATATGGATGAGACCAGTTGTCATCGGTAATGGTTGCTGCAGTATGTGGTGCGTTTTTCAAAACATTATCGATGGCATCGGCCCGCCCGTCAATAACCTCTTGAATTTCATGCCGTATTGCAATCATGGCATCACAGAACCTGTCCAATTCAGACATGGTTTCGCTCTCAGTTGGTTCTATCATCATAGTTCCGGGTACCGGAAACGAAACGGTGGGTGCATGGTAGCCATAATCCATCAGCCTTTTGGCCACATCCTCAACTTCGATTCCGTGTACCTTAAACTCGCGGAGATCAACTATGAACTCATGTGCTGATCTGCCCGATTTACCTGTATACAGAATTTTATAGTGGTCCTGAAGCCGTGTCTTGATGTAATTGGCGTTGAGTATGGAATATTTTGTAGCTTCAGTGAGCCCGTTGCCACCCATCATTAACATGTAAGCATAGGAAATGGTAAGGATACTGGCACTTCCGAATGGTGCTGCCGCAACAGCCGGTATTCCATTTTCACCACCTGTTTTCACAACCGGGTGTGAAGGCAGAAACGGGGCAAGCCGCTCGTTTACGGCTATAGGACCCATACCAGGTCCCCCACCGCCGTGCGGAATGCAAAAGGTTTTGTGCAAGTTCAAATGGCAAACATCTGCACCAATCAGCGCCGGAGATGTCAGTCCGACCTGCGCGTTCATATTGGCCCCGTCCATATAAACAAGTCCCCCGTTTTCATGTATAACGGCGCATATTTCACGGATATCTTCTTCAAACACACCATGGGTGGACGGATAGGTAACCATGAGTGCGGCCAGATTATCACGATGCTTCTCCACCTTTGCCCTTAGATCCTGCAGATCGATATTGCCCTGTTCATCGCACCTGGTAATCACGACATTCATCCCTGCCATAACCGCGCTGGCGGGATTTGTACCATGAGCTGAAGATGGTATGATGGCAACATTTCTGTGTTGGTCTCCCCTGCTGTGATGGTAACCGCGAATGGTGAGCAGACCGGTAAGTTCACCCTGAGCTCCCGAATTGGGCTGTAGAGATACTGCCTGGAATCCTGTAATCTCACACAACCACCTTGAAATCTCCCTATTCATCTCGTTGTAGCCTTCTGCCTGCCAGGCTGGCACATATGGATGCATCTGACCGAATTCAGGCCAGCTCAGCGGTATCATTTCGGTGGTCGCGTTCAGTTTCATAGTACACGAGCCGAGCGATATCATGGAGTGAACCAGAGACAGATCCTTATTCTCAAGGCGCTTGATATAGCGCAGCATTTCATGCTCAGACTGGAATGAATTGAATACACTATGCTCAAGGTATGGGGTTTTTCTGTTCAGTGCTTTAGGGATAGTGGCTTCAACTGCCATACCTTCACCATCTGTATCAAAATCCACAATAGCATCGCGGGCCTCGGCGAAAACCTCAAGTACCCGCGCAACATCTTCAAGCTCCTTGCCCTGATCAAGAGCCAGTCCGATGGAATTATCATCGAAATAGCGGAAATTGAGCTGATTTTGTATAGCGAGATTCTGAATCCGATCCCGTTCTTCCTGTGATGGGATCGGGATTTTAAGTGTATCAAAATAGGAACTGTTTTCAGCCCGATAGCCCAGCGAAGCCAGCCCTTTTTCAAGCAATCTGGCCATACCATGAACTCTTTTACCAATTCTCAAAAGACCTTTAGGGCCATGATATACTGCATAAAAACCGGCCATCACTGCCAGCAGGACCTGAGCCGTGCAGATATTACTTGTTGCTTTTTCACGGCGGATATGCTGTTCCCTTGTCTGAAGTGCCATGCGATAGGCTTTTTTGCCTTTGGCATCGATCGATACGCCAATAATGCGTCCGGGTATTTGCCTTTTGTACTCTTCCCTGGTAGCAAAAAATGCAGCATGCGGCCCGCCATATCCCATTGGCACGCCAAGCCGCTGGGCCGAGCCAACCACCACATCAGCTCCCATCTCTCCCGGTGCCTTAAGCAGCGTGAGGCTGAGCAAGTCTGCAGCAATGGTAACAAGAACGTCATTTTCATGGCATGAAGCGATAAAACTGCTGTGGTCTTCCACTTTGCCATGCGTATCGGGATATTGAAGCAATACACCGAAAACGGTTGGGTCGGTTATATCTGTTGTGTGGTGATCTGCAACCAGCAGTTTGATGTTAAGCGGTTCTGCCCGTGAGCGCAATACATCGATCGTCTGAGGGTGGCAGGCATTTGATACAAAAAAGGTATTGGCATCCTTTTTTGTTCTGGATTTAACGGCATATATAAGGCTCAGCGCCTCCGCGGCAGCTGTGGCTTCATCCAGCAGTGATGCATTCGCAAGTTCCATGCCAGTCAGATCCATAACAGCTGTCTGAAAATTGATCAGTGCCTCAAGCCTTCCCTGAGCAATTTCAGCCTGATAAGGGGTGTATGCGGTATACCAGCCGGGATTTTCAAGTACGTTTCGCTGTATCACTGCCGGGGTAATGGTGTCATGATACCCCTGGCCAATGAAAGATGTAAAAAGTCTGTTATGGGATGCAAGCCGGCGGAATTGCTTTATAAATTTGTGTTCGGATATACCTTCAGGTAATTGCAGGGGCATTTCAAGTCTGATCCCCCGGGGTATGGTTTCGTCCATGAGGGAGTCGAGAGAAGAAGCCCCTATCGTTTTTAGCATTTGTGGTACCTCTTTTTCAGAGGGACCAATATGGCGATTTAAAAAATGTTCACGCCTCGACAGATCAATACTCATAAAATGGAAGATGTAGGTTTGATGATTTGCTAAATAAATGAATTTGGTAATGCATAAATAACACCATAAAAGTACGGAAAATTCGATTTATTAATTTCATGATACCACTGAACTGAACGCTATAAAAAAAGCCCTGTTGCAAAAATGCAACAGGGCTGTAATTGCTTACTCAGTTTGTTATTGCTGAGTTGTTAGTCTTTCTTTTTGTCGTCGTCAACAACTTCAAAATCAGCGTCGACGGCATCGTCGCCGGAACCGGCTTCCGATGTTGTATCGCCTTCACCTGTTCCTGCTCCGGTATCAGTGGTAGCCTGATCCTGTGCAGCCTGGTACATTTCGGCTGATGCTGCAGAGAACGCTTTGTTGAGTTCATCCATAGCCGCTTCGAGTTCATCCATCTTCTCTTCTTTGTGGAGGGTCTCCAGTTTAGTCAGAGCTTCATCGATGGTTTTCCGGTTGCCTTCAGAAATCTTGTCACCAAATTCATCGAGTTGCTTCTTGGTTGAGAAGATGAGGTTATCGGCCCGGTTCATCAATTCAATGTGCTCGCGGAGTTTCTTGTCTTCGTCGGCATGTTCTTTAGCTGCATTTTTCATGCGTTCGATCTCCTGATCACTCAATCCTGAACTTGATTCAATACGGATTTTCTGCTCTTTGTTCGTCGCCTTATCTTTGGCGCTCACATTAAGCACACCATTGGCATCGATATCGAAGGTAACTTCAACCTGCGGTATTCCTCTTGGTGCGGGTGGTATCCCGTCGAGGTGGAATCGGCCAAGTGTACGGTTGTCTACTGCTTTTACACGCTCACCCTGCAATACATGTATTTCAACACTGGTCTGACTGTCGGCCGCTGTTGAAAAGACTTCGGTCTTACTTGTAGGGATGGTAGTATTTGCGTCTATCAGTTTTGTCATTACACCGCCAAGTGTTTCAATACCCAGTGACAGCGGGGTAACATCGAGAAGAATTACATCCTTGACATCACCGGAAAGAACCCCACCCTGTATAGCGGCACCAACTGCTACTACCTCATCGGGGTTAACACCTTTGCTCGGCTCTTTTCCAAAGAACTCTTTAACGGCTTCCTGAATCCGAGGTATACGCGTCGACCCACCAACCAGAATTACCTGATCAATTTCGTCTTTGCTCACCTTGGCGTCCTTAATGGCTTTCTCGCATGGTCCGAGTGTGCGTTTCACCAGATCAGCGACAAGTTGCTCAAATTTGGGCCTGGTAATATCGATGCTCAGGTGCTTGGGTCCGGCTTGATCGGCGGTAATGAACGGCAGGTTCACGTTGGTCTTTTGAGAGCTGGAAAGTTCGATTTTTGCCTTTTCAGCAGCATCTTTAAGCCGCTGCATGGCCATTGGATCTTTTCTGAGATCAATGCTCTCCTGTTTTTTGAACTCATCAGCAAGGAAATCGATAAGTCTTGAGTCGAAATCATCGCCACCGAGATGGGTATCGCCATGTGTGGATTTCACTTCAAACACACCATCGCCCAGTTCCAGAATGGAGATATCGAAAGTTCCGCCACCAAGGTCATAAACTGCTACAACTTCATTCTTATCTTTTTTATCAAGACCGTAAGCAAGGGCAGCCGCTGTCGGCTCATTGATGATCCTTTTGACTTCCAGCCCGGCGATGGCACCGGCTTCCTGTGTAGCCTTGCGCTGTGCATCGTTAAAGTAGGCCGGAACTGTAATTACGGCAGCAGTTACTTTCTCGCCCAGATATTCTTCGGCGGTTTGCTTCATTTTTTGAAGTATCATGGCCGATATCTCCTGAGGTGCATAGCTGCGGTCTTCGACTTTCGCACGTGCTGTACCGTCGTCTGCTTTCACAATGTCGAATGTGATGTTCTCAAGCTCGGTTGTTACCTCATCATAACGCCGGCCCATAAACCGCTTGATTGATGAGATTGTGTTTTTCGGATTAGTGATTGCCTGACGTTTTGCAGGAGCACCTACAAGCCGTTCACCGTCTTTGCTGAATGCCACAACGGATGGGGTTGTGCGACCGCCTTCAGAATTCGGGATTACAACAGGCTCGTTGCCTTCCATTACCGAAACACATGAGTTGGTTGTTCCCAGGTCAATTCCAATTATTTTTCCCATAATATATCTGCTCTCTACTTTCTGTTTAATCGATATTAATTGAAGCTGAATCTATATCTGTATCGGTCCGTTTCATCGTAACCGTAAGCACACCATTCGAAAACTTTGCCTTTACATCTTCGGAGGAAGCGTCTTCAGGCAGCGGAAATGACCGTGTAAAAGCGCCGGATGACCGTTCTTTCCTGATAAACATTTCATCATTACCGATTTTAATTGCCCGTTCTCCATTAACTGTAAGAATACGGTCCTGCACTTTCAGCCCGATATCACTTTTGCTCAATCCCGGCAGATCGATGTGCAGTTTATAATCATCTTTACCTTCCACAAGATCGGCATGGGGGCGGTAACCACCTGCTGATTTTGCCTCGGGTACAATCTTTCCGATAAATGAATTGAGATCCTCACCCAGCTGGTTGAGGCGGTCTTCGAGTTTATTGAATGGTGTTTCTGACATAGTATTTCCTTTTTAGTTTTATCAGACCAATAACAATGCCAAAGCAATTCATTTTCTTTCAATCATGACGTATTGACACTGGGCTCAGTTGCTCCTGACCAATATGTCAGGAAAATCCCCTCATTTTTTTTTCGTCTAACCCCTGCCTGCCAGTTTATCAAAGTGATTCCAGAATTCAGCATAGGAGACATTAACGGCTTCGGCATGCTCAATAGCTGATTCCTTGCTGCCTCTGCCGGCTATAATAGCTGAAGCCATGGCTATTCTGTGGTCGTGATAGCTGTTGAAAAGTGCGGGTTTGGGGATCAGCCCCGGATTGCCATGAATTTCCAGACCATCATCGAATTCAGTTACCGCGACTCCCGCCGACCTGAGCAGCCGTGCCACGGCATCAATGCGATCGCACTCCTTGTGCCTGAGTTCTGCAGCACCCCTGAAAACTGAAACCCCGTCGGCAAAAGCCATTGCTACAGCAAGCACCGGAAGTTCATCTATACAGTTTGGGATTTCCTCAGGCTGTATGATGGTCGGTTTCAATGCTGATGATACCACTCTCAGATCACCGATAGGCTCGGATCCGGTAGTAAACTCGTTTTCAATAGTAATGTCTGCACCCATCCTTTTTAGGATTTCGAGGGCTCCCGATCTGGTATTGTTCAGACCTGTCCCCTTTACAACAATTTTGGAACCGGGATAAATTGCACCGGCAACGAGCCAGAAGGCCGCTGATGAAAAATCCCCGGGTATGGTAATATCAAGAACAGGAACGGGGTGGTCTCGTGAAGTGTGAATCCATAAGCCGCCAGCTTTCTGTTCGGTTCTCAGATTCAGCATTTTTTCAGTGTGATTGCGACTTGGAACCGTTTCTATTACGGTGGTTGCGTCGGTAAACAGTCCGGCGAGCAATATGCACGATTTTAGCTGGGCACTGGCCACAGGCAGCTCAAAATCTATACCTGTTAATGGGTTTCCCGGCAAAAACTGCAGCGGCGCTACATCACCTTCTGCTGCTCTTATCTCTGCACCCATCTTCCGAAGCGGATCAATAATCCGTTTCATGGTTCTTTTACTCAGCGATGTGTCTCCGGTAAGAATTGCACCGGTACCACTCCCGGCCAGAATGCCGGCCAGCAACCGCATGGTAGTGCCCGAGTTACCACAATCTATTGTACCGGCATTTTTAGGTAAACCTGCCCGGCCCGTACCGGTAATAATAAGATTCCCGTTCCGCCTCGCAATTTTTGCCCCCAGACTTTTTATACACAACAGAGCCGTCTGTGGATCGGCCGCTTGCGGATAATTGCAAATGACCGATTCCTTGTCGGTGAGCAGAGAGAACAGGGCTGCTCGCTGAGCAATCGATTTATCGGGTGGGGCCTGTACCGATCCGTTCAGGCTGTGAACCGGCGATATGACCCTGTTCACTATCGTCCCCTGAGCATTTGGGATGCCTCGCGGGCTTCATCTGTACCGGGATACGACTCCTGGATATTGCGCAGGATATTCTCTGCCTCAGAACTGTTACCGATGGCCCGGTAGCATTCAGCACTTCGCAGAAGGGACCTGGCTACCCATTTTTCATAGATATTGAACAGTACTCTTACGTTCGCATAGGCCTGAATTGCATCGTCGTAGAAACGCTGACTCTGATAGATTCTGCCGATCATATACTGAGCTTCAGCGCCTGGTTCCATGGTGCTTTGCTCAGCCAGCTCTGAGAAAATCCTTCTTGCTTCATCATAATTATTTCTGTGAAATGCAACTTTACCAAGTCCAATTTTAGCGGTTTCACTGTTCGGGGTTAATTCATTGGCCCGTTCAAAAAACTGTTGGGCACTGTTATAATCACGCTTGGCAAGATGACCTTCACCCAATCCGATATTGGCTTCAAACCGCATCAATGTTGATGTATCGATCAGGCGCTGATAACTTGCTATGGCCTCATCATACATGCCCTGATCATTATAAATGCGACCCAAACTGGTAAGGGCCGGCTCATATCGTTCCGAACGGCGGTGGTTTTCAACAATATTCCGGTAGGATTCAATAGCCTCATCCATATTGTTGGTTTGTTCATAGGCATCAGCAAGATTGAAAAGGGCCTCCGGTATCATTGCCTCATCATTTGTAACCCTCAGGTATTGGCGGAATGAGGCAATAGCACCATTATAGTCGCCGGCCTGCAACTGATTGTCTGCCTGCCGGAAACGCAGTCTGTCGGCTGTTCTGGATTGCGGGTTACCGGCCAGAAATTCTTCCAGGATCTGATTGCTGGTGTCATCATCGCCCATGGCCGACTGTGCAAACTGGATTCCGTTAACAGCTTCGATAATAAGGTCGCTGCGGGGATAATTCCGGAGTACTTTACGGTAGGCTTCAATGGCCTCTTCATTCCGGTTGGCATTATAGTAGGCATCACCGATATTATATTGTGCCCGCGCAGCCCAGGCAGAGTTCGGGGATCTGCTGATGAGCTGATTAAACTCCTCAACCGCCTGATCGTAATTTCCTGTAAGGAAATAGATATAACCGATATTATACTCGGCCTGCTCCCTTAATGTACTGTAGGGGTATATTCGTATGAGACGTCGAAATGTGCTTACAGCCTCATAAGACTGCTCCATCCTGTAGTAGCTGTTTGCTATCTGATACATGGCATAGTCACCCCCAGGTTCCGCCCCAACTGCCTGATTGTAATAGGTTAAGGCTTCACTGTAATTTCGCATGGCAAACTGGGCATCTCCAAGCCGTAACCGTGTGTCTGTATCGTAGGGAAAGAGCTGAATGGGAGGTGCCTCATATTCACTCAGGAAACGACGGAGAGGGGCAATTGCCCGGTCATACTGCCCGAGTTTGAAATAACTCCAGCCTATGGAATAGTGTGCAGCACCGGCGAATTCATGGTTGGGGTATTCACGTACAAACCTGTCAAACTGGGCAAGGGCCGTACCATAGTCTTCCATACTGTAGTAACTGTCGGCACTCCAGAACAGTGCTTCACCACTCAGTATCGCTGAAGGATCTTCACTGTAGAGTTGTTCGAAACCTGGTTGAGCCTGAGCGAACGCGTTGTTTTGATACATGACCCATGCACGTTGAAATCTGGCTTGTCTTTTTATATCATCGTCGATTTCTACGGCAGATTCTGCAGCATCAAACGCCGCGATGGCACTTGTATACTCATTATTTGCAAAGTAGGCTTCACCCAGCAAAGTGTAAACATCACCGGGATTATTTAATTCCGGTACATTCCTGATCATGCTAAGCAGTATTTCAATGGCTTCGCCGTAGAAACCAACCTCAAATGCGATAACCGCCCACTCAAAATAGGCCTCCTCAATCCATTCACCTGTACTGAATCGGTTACCAAAACTTTCAAACGAACGGTAGGCATTTTCCAACCGGCCTGCCAGTTTCTCATTCACGGCCTGGTAGTAGAGTGCTTTTCTTGCCAGTTCATCATCTCCTACAGCTGCCCGCCCGAACGATTCGGCTGCCCAGTGGTAAACTTCCTGGCGATGATAGACCCAGCCCATTCCGTAGTGGGCAAATCTTACATCCTCAGTGTCGTCTTTCAGATTTATGTAGCGCCGATACCATGTTGTGGCCTGATCATAATTGCCAAGGTAGTTACTGCTTTCAGCCAGCAAAAAAACAGCCCTGGCCTCCCCTTCTTCATCAAGTGATGCCAACACACCGCGCAGTGCTTCAACAGCTTCGGCATACATCCCCTGTTGGAAATAGGACTCACCGAGAGCCGTTCCTACACGGCCCGCTTCAGGACTCAGAGGGTATAATTGCCTGAGACGGGCAAACGCGTTGGCCGATTCATCAAATTTTTTGTTGTTCAGATAAAGACGGCCAAGAGCAAAAAGAGCTTCGGGTGCAAGCTTCGACCGGCTATAACGATCTGCAATTGTATTGTAGTTGGCGGCAGCGTTGTCATAGTCATGAAATTCCCCGTAGCTTTCACCCAGGTGATAATGAATTCGGGCCGCCTCTTCATAAGGCGGATTTAATTTCACTGCCCTTTCATAATACATTGCCGCTTCTGAAAATGAGCCGTCTCGTTTCTTCAGGTTACCTATTTCGGTTAGTAACGCGCGCGCATTTTGTGAATGTGAATATTCCTGAAGAAACTGCTCATAATAAAATGCCGCATGTTCAGGATTCTGACCAGCCTGTGCCTGCACCATGTAAAACAGCGCATTCTCTCTCTGTGGGGGGGTATGTTCCGATCTGAGATATAGGCCGAGTGTTCTCTCCGCTTCGGTAAAAAGACCTTCTTCATACAACCTTACACCCTCTAAAAAAAGGTGGGAGGAAGGATCATCATGTTGCCGCGCATTCAGTGGATTCGCAAGCAGTGCTATCAAAAGAAAAACGGGAATCAGTTTCTTATTCAAGGCAGGGCGGGAATTAGGTTGTTCGTAAAACAGACTTCAATTCATCAGGTTGTAAATATAGCAATCAACGCTGTAAAAAGTGTTCTAAATCCGTTCTGATTCTTAATGCGACCGGGAGAATTTTATTGTTCGGACAAATCAGATATTGAGAAACCTGATAAATTCATCGGCCCGGTCAAGAAATTCAACGTCGCTGGTTTCCGATTTGGTTTCAAGCGTAATAATATAACCGTAACGTCGAAGTGCGGCATTGACCTTGGTAAGGTCATCGAGATTCAGTTTGATCGAGATTCTGAACCGGTCGTTTTGTTCATCGGGATGCTCAACGGTGAGACCCAGTATTTTAGCACTTTCAAGTTCAATAATTCTAACAATATCACTGAGTACAAAGTCTTTCTCTTCGAGCTCAATGGTTATCACAGAACCCCTCTCGGCCAGGTTCAGCATTCCCGAAAGTGCTTCAAGTACATCTCGGCGGCTTACTATACCCAGGTAATTTCCATCCTGATCAAGTACCGAAACAACCTGCCGATTGTACTTTGAAAGAATGCGGGCCGCCTCAAAAATGTGCTGATCGGCAGATACTTTGGCTACCAGCTCGCTGCGGTGCATCATCACACTGCTATCTTTTCGCCTCACCAGCTCAAGATCCTGCATAAGAACTTCACCGATCAGCTTTTTAGTGGTAAAATCGATGAGGGGCAGATTATTGACCTTATTATCGAGCATAGATTGCATAGACGATGTAACCGTATCCATCGTACGAAGTGGTATCAGCTTATCGTTTATGAGCTCTGAAATCCGCATAAGGTCAACGTTAGTTATTTTCTATTGAATGTATACTACTCTTAACATCAATCGTTTCAAAATCGGTCGTCTTCAACAAATTATTAAGACGTTCATATTGTATCCTGTTCATTACGAATGTTATTTCAAGCCACTCATTATGGTACTTTTTTTCCCGGATCTCTGCAAATTCATGAATGAATGAAACACAGTGATAGTTTTTCGGATGAATTCTGAGCGTGGTTTCCACATAACGCTCACCAATCATCTCTTTCAATCTGTTCTCAAGTTTTTCAAATCCGATACCCCGGGTAGCTGATATGTATACAGCATTTTCATGAGTCCTTTTAAGATCTGCAAGTATTTCAGCATCCACCATGTCGACCTTGTTAAAAGCCATCAAAACAGGTTTCTGGTCGGCGTCAATACCTTTCAGAGTATCGTTCACGATGGCAATATAGTCTTTTGAAAATGGAGAAGAGGCATCTATTACATGGATAAGTATGTCGGCTTCACGAATTTCATCTAGCGTGGATTTGAAACTTTCAAATAAATGGTGGGGCAGTTTTCTGATAAAACCAACGGTATCGGATATCAGAACGGGATGGTTACCGAAGCGGTGTTTGCGTACAGTAGAATCAAGCGTTGCAAAAAGCCGGTTCTCAGCCAATACGTTTGTAGACGTGAGGGCATTCATGAGCGATGATTTCCCGACGTTGGTATAACCAACCAGTGCTATGCGTGTGGTATCCTCCCTGCGTTTCCGTTGCGTAGTTCTCTGCTGATCGAGCTTCTCAAGTTTTTCCTTGAGGGTGGATATGCGTTTGCCGATAAGCCTGCGATCTGTTTCAATCTGGGTTTCACCGGGACCTTTGGTTCCAATACCACCCTTTTGCCTGGAAAGGTGAGTCCAGTACCTGGTAAGCCGAGGCAGAAGATACTGAAGCTGAGCTAGTTCAACCTGTGTTTTGGAGGCTGCAGATTGTGCCCTCGATGCAAAAATATCGAGTATCAGACCACTCCTGTCTATGATCTTGGTGTCGGCAGTTCGTTCAATGTTTCTGATTTGGGTGGGGCTCAGGTCATCATCAAATATGACTGCATCAGCATTCATTGATTTAACAATTCCACTCAATTCCGACAGTTTTCCTTTGCCCACGTAAGTACGTGTGTCTGGTTTGTCCCGATTCTGAAGAATTTTATGGATAGTTATGCCACCAGCCGTATCAGCCAGCATTTCAAGCTCGTTAATGTGTTCGTCTGCCTGTTGCCTGGCAAGCTCCGAACCATATAAGCCGACAAGAACTACACGTTCTTTCTCTTTGAATGTACTGTTATGCAACTATATTTCTTATGAGGTATGAGTAACGTTAATTTGAATATTAACCCTTTTAGTTGATCTGTTTGTAGCCTGGTACAGTTACCTGGCTGTTGCTGAACCGCCGGCCGAGCTTATGATCCATTATTCTTCTGAAGGGATCAAGATGCACATTTGGCACTCTTAATTCAACTCTGATACATTGCCGTGAATCGCCCGGTCCACTGTATGGGAGATAAAAGAAGGCAAAACTGATCCCCGATTCGTTTTCGATTTCAACAAGGTCGTGTACGTTTGACCAGGGTATTGTCTGTGAGGGGTCATTTATATTTTTAACAATTCCGTGATCGGTTATGTATCTCCTTGACATAAAATAACTCGATACGAGCCAATTAAAACTCATAAGCACATAACAGCTCAGAATTGCAGTATAGCCGGATAATCCCATTATGGTGACCCCCGCAAACATACTGAGGGTAAAAAGCATAAAAACAGATGCAAACAGCGGGAAACCCAAAAGCTTGCCGGAATCCCAGCTTAACAGAATATTCCTGAGCCGATAGGCGTTGGTCAGGGTTACGAACATAAGAATACACGATGCAATCGCAAAAAATGCAAGCAGTATGTTAAATATTGAACTTAAGTAGGCCATCCGTAAATTAAATGCTATTATTTCTCGGTTTTATACATTTTGGTAATCAAAGTTTCGGCAATCAAACAAATAAGGGCGGCTATTATAAACCACATCCAGACTTCTGATCCGAAACCGGCCGCCTGTATGGTGGACAGTAACTCGTCGGCCGTCATTCTGCCTGACATGATAACGTTCTGAACATCTACATATTCTTTGATAGCGTTCACAAAATCTACAGCAGAAAACGTAGAGAAATTAGATTCTGATATATCCTGATTAACTGCCATCAGCCTTTCTGTCTCCCCGTCGCTTATACTGTAAAGGCCCGGTTCCCATTCAACAGCCGCATATTGCAGACGTATGCCCTGCGGAGTCCTTACGGCTTCTGGCCTGAATACCTGTTCTTCGGAAGCTATCTGAACGTCGATATTGCCCAGTGGAACTATGGCATCGAAACTTCTTCCCAGTGTGTGCTTAAGCATTCCAGCCTGTTCTGAACCGGCAGCATAGAGAACAGATCTGTAAAACAACGGGGCATAGAGCGGGTTGATACTGAAATTGGACCATCCAGGATCAGCTCCCATTGCAAACAGCAAAAATCTGCCTCCGCCATAGCGCGATTCAATCAGCAACGGATCATTAAGCGTAGATCTGAGCAGTACCTGGCTTCCACCACCACCTGCCGCTTCGACCTTTTGATAATAATAGAGCGATGGCAGTTCGATCGAGATGGTTTCATCATCCTTTTTATCAAATATTTCATCCAGAACCGGATGTCCTTCAACCAGACGATCAAGCCTTGCCACTTCTTCGAAACGGCCGTAATCTCCACGAAGACCGGATATCCTGCCTGCATTGAACGAATTCAAAAACCTGTTGTAGGAGTTGACTGACGTGCGCGTACCGGGTAAAACGATCAGACCTTTCCCATCCTGAACAAACCTTTGCAATGTGCCATGCATGAACTCAGGAATTTCGGCAAGCCCTTCCAGAATTACCGCATCGTAATTATCAATTTCAGTGGAAGCGAATGCTTCCAAATTTATGTTTGAAGAGATGATATGAGCACCCGTTTGTTCAGCCGCATCCAGTACGGGTTTAATGTAGGACGATGAACTGCCGGTTAGTTCCTCCGTAACAAGAAGTACCTTCCTTCGCTCCGGAACCCGCACAGAAAAATATCGGATATTATCAAAACTTACCGGATCTCCCTCCAGTATAGCCCTGCCTCGAAAATCACCCGTTTTACCGGCCACACTTTCGAAATAATAGGATTGCGACTGACCGGGGCCAAGGCTGATCTCATACTGACCAGACTGCCGGCCTTCTGATTCAAGTGCCACGTACTGATTGATGGCCTGAACCGAACCAAAATTGGTCACTTCCACATTCACGCCAACAGGTTTATCGTAACTGATAATTTGTGCCGGGATATCTACGCCGGTAATTGCAACATTAGGTGAAGGTTCTTCTCCGATGATTACAGGTAAGACCGGTATCCGTTCTTTCAGGCTTTGGGATGCCGTTTCTAATCCTTCCAGTGCTTCAACCTGGGTTCGTCTTGCATCTGTTATCCAGTACAGTGCCGTTCTGTATTCAGCGTCATCCACCATCCTGGTAATCAGTTCGCGGAATCTGTTTCTGGTGTGTGCACCCTTATTGTTTACGGCAATTTCATCCAGTGCCATTAGTGCCTGAGCAGGCGACAACCGTTCATTGAACCTGTTCTCGCCATGGGTGGTATAGATCAGAAACCTGTCGGTATTCCGCGCCTGATTAACAAGAATGTTGGCAACATCCCTCGCCTGCTCAATATATGGGCCCTTGCCATCGATCTGACCCATAGACGGGCCGTTATCAATTACAATGCCGAAAAGTACTGGTGTTCCCGCAGCTGAAAAACCGGTAAATTTTGGTGTTATAAAGGGCCTTGCAAGCGCCAGGGCAAGAAAAGTCACAGCTGCTACCCGCAGAAGAAGCAAAAGCAACCTTTTCAGTTTCAAATTCCTTATTGTGCTTTTTTGCAACTCCTTGAAAAAAAACACAGTCGAATATGCCAGTTTCTGAGGCCTTCTGAGATTGATAAGATGTATTACAATCGGGATCGTTACTGCAATAAGAGAAATAAATAAAAATGGATTTAAAAAACTCATCTGGTTTTGGATATCTTAGGAGCCCGATCACGTAAATACTCCGGCGAGCAGTTTAACGTTTTTCTGTGATTAATGGAATTCAATGCGGGATTATATATAAAAGCTGCCTGAATAACGGCACAAGTTAACTTCTATGCATAACAGATATACCCCAATAATCATTGCCCTTTTTATTCTGACTGTTGCCTGTTCAAAAGTTGCCCGGAAAGACTGGCATGAGGCCGTACCAGCCGACACGCCGGCATTAATACTTGCAGAGCCAGGTACAAGCCTGGCCGTACAGTTGCAAAAGGAATATATGAACTTGTTCGATGAATTAAGTTCAGCCTCTATTATGTTGTTCAGCGGCCTGGATCAAAACTTCCTTAACCGTACGGAAGTGAAAGCCGTTTTACTGTATCCGAACAAGAACAGTGACTGGCAGCCTGTTTTTATCGGTACTACACCTGGTGATCTACTCAGAAAAACCGCGGCGTTGTACCAACGCCCGTTCACCGAAAATCAGTACATATTTGAGGGTGTCACCATTTTCCGGATGTTTGTAGATAACCGCATTTTTTTCGGGGCAGAGTTGCGTGACTGGATCGTTATTTCAGAAAGCAGCTTTGGAGTGGAGGAAGTCATCCGTAGCTATACGGGTTTAAAAGAGCCGTTAAATTTTTCGGCTTCCATAGATCGGCCGGGTGAGATTATAATGAACACTCCATACATGGATCGCCTGATCAGTCAGATTTCAGCAGTTCGATATATACCGGCCCTTGAAGATCTCTTTAAGGGTACCGGTATCAGCCGTTTGCAGTCCGGAACCTCTGCAACCGCACAGGGCGATCGTGAGAATATCCGCATAAGCGGTTACATTCCGCTCTCAGACAGCAAACGGTCCAATCTGGTTACTGCATTCAGCAGTGAAAACAGCGCATTTACCCTCGACAGATACATCCCCACCGACGCGGCTGCATTTGCCATTTTTAACGCACCTGCATCAGTAGTGCTGCAACCCGGTTTTGAGCCGGTGACCAGGCTTGACTCGTTGTTGGCTCGTGATCCCGGCCTGTTGGCATCTTTGGCAACCACTATTGCTAATGAGTTCGCATTTGCCGCCATTTACACTGCCGGTTTTATCTCAGAAACTGAAAATGCATATCTGCGGAGGATGACCAATTCCCCGGAATTTTTCAGGCTGATTAACCGTCTTGCCGATGATGGTTACATCATCAGAAACAGCAATGCCTTTTATGTGCGCAGCGAAATACTAGCCGTTCTGCTCGGTTCACCCTTTTGCCATTACATAGAGTTTTACCTGCTGGATGCTGGTCAGGCAGCGATACTATCGCCAAGACTTGGCCTGGCACAACGTATGCGGGGGGATTTTAACCAGCGCAGAGTTATGCATTTTGATGAAACTTACTCTGGTATCAGGCGTGGTATGCCCGAAGAAATGAGTGGATTCGTCTACATGAACAGCAGTAATTTCATAAGTTACATTGCACCCATGCTCGCTCAAAACAACGTTCTCGGCTCTTTAACATCCAGATTCGATCTTGCGACCGTATCGCTTCAACTTAACAGCTCACGTGATGGTATTGATTTTGATTTCCGCACCCATCACTTGGAGCGTTCGGATGAACCCTATCAGGATTTGTGGGTTTACCCGCTGGTTCAAACGGAACTTACCGGCAAACCAGTTCAGGCAGACCTGACGGGTAACAACCGTGAAGAGGTGCTGTTTGCCACCGGCAACAGCGATGTTCTGGTTCTTGCCACAGACGGTTCAATTCTTTTTGAGGCCAGAACGGGGGCCGACATACCTGTTGGATCACCGATAGTGTACGACTGGTATGCCAACAATCAAAAAGCTGTGATAATGGCTGCCGGTAACAAAATTTACGCCTGGAACAATCGCGGCGTATTGCTGCCAAATTTCCCCTTCATTTTACCCGAAGAAATTACCGCCCCAATAGAGATTGCCGATGTTACCCGAAACGGTTTACCTGAAGTAATTGTAACAACAGCCGACCGAAAAGTTCACATAATTAATGGTCGCGGACAAAACATTACCGGCTGGCCTCAGAATGTAAATGCAAGAGTTCAAACCAAACCTGCTGTGGCCAACATCGGCGGCCGATGGGGTATCTGGGTTATATCAGAAAACACCATTCACGCCTGGGAGGTGAATGGTAATCCAAGAACCAACTTTCCATTCTTTGCAGCATCTTCGCTTACCGGCTCCCCGGTATTCATAAACAACACACTGCTTACAGGCACAGCAGATGGCAAAGTACTCGCCCTTGGTGAACAGGCACTTTTTAGTGACACGCTTGAAACGGTTCGGCAATATTTAAACGGGCAAGCCGCCGATTCAGAAGCTACACTCGAATTGCAACCGAATCTGAACACCACACCCGACTTTTCTGTGCAATATATACAGGTAGCTAACAGCCCTGTTACTGTAGCCGGTGTAAATCAAAATATCCGGTTAAGAGATGAATTCAATAACGTTAATTCAGAGACGATTTTCACAGTTCTGAGTAGCAATGGCTCCGTTTTCCTTTACAACCACAGCGGAAATCTGCGCCTGGTAAAAATCACTGGTCAGGCAGGATTTTCTGAGGATCTGCCGTTCCTGACCGATATCAACTCCGATGGATGGCATGAACTGATTGCAGTAGCAGGTGTTGGTCGATTATACGGCTGGGATCTGAACAACGATGAGCGTCTCGAAAACCTGCCCTCGGCCGGCATGAAGTTTCCGGTAATTCATGACCTTACCGGCGACGGATCAAAAAACCTCATAGCACAGACACGCGACGGCCTCCGCTGCTGGAGAATTAACCTGAGATAAGATTCTTTTAAATTATCCGGATTGGGGCAGTATTTACTGCAGGATGTCTTTGAAGGCTGGTTCTATAACGGGAAACTCAAATTCAAAACCCCATTCCTGAAGCCTGCCGGGTATCATTTTGTGGCTGGCCAAAATGGCCTTTGAAGCCTCTCCCAATACCAGGTTCAGTGCAAAGGCTGGAACGGGTATCCAGGATGGGCGGCCAAGGGCGGAACCAACTGCGGAAGCGAACCGGCTCATTGTTACCGGTTCAGGTGCGCACAAATTAAAAACACCCTCAGCATGCTGGTTATCAATTACAAAGCCTGCTGCCCTGACTACATCTCTCATGTGTACCCATGGCAGATATTGTCGGCCATCGCCAAGCGGTCCGCCTGTAAAGAATTTGAAGGGTGTAAGCATTTTTTCAAGGGCACCGCCATCTTTTTCGAGCACAACTCCCAATCTTGGTATAGCAAGCCTTACGCCATCCTCTACGACCGGTTTGGCAGCACTCTCCCAGGCCAGGCAAACCTCCGTAAGAAAACCTTTACCAGGCGCACTATCTTCCGCTATCACCTCATCGCCCTGGTCACCGTAATAATCGGCTCCCGAAGCTGAAATCATGAGTACAGGCTTTTTCTTTGCTTTATGAATTCCCTTAACAAGTGAACCAGTTATGCCAATCCTGCTCTGCATAATTTTTTTCTTTACTGAGCTTGTCCAGCGCTGATCAAACAGGTTCTCTCCGGCAAGGTTGATGACAACATCACATCTTTCAATCTCGGGTTTAAGGTCTTCCCGGATCCTGATGTACAACCTGTCTTCGCTCTGCAGCGCTTCATACCGGGCAGGGTTACGCGTGAGAATTCGCACTTTGTGGCCTTTCGAAAGCAAGTAATCTGTCAGATATGTACCGACAAATCCTGTACCACCCGTAATCAGAATAACCATAGCTTTTACCTTTGTGGATCAGTCAAAAATACTCTCAGCTAATTCAACACCGAGCCCATACTTGTCGTTCAGGGTAACATAACCATTTTTGTCGATTACAACACCTGAAAACGGATTTCTGCCAACAAGCAGATGCCCGTCGATGTCGGCATAATCGGCCCAAAGGCTCAGGATAGCCGACGCTGTGTCGGCCAGTGATGTTTCTACCATGCAGCCTATCATTACTTTCAGTCCGTGTTTTCTGGCCTCTGCAATCTTCTGCATGGCGAAGCGCATCGAGCCGGTTTTCATAAGCTTGATATTAATACCATGAAATGCGTGCGATAATTCACCGAGATCTTCCCTGCCCGTAAAACTCTCATCTGCAATCAGGGGTATTTCCGACAATTGTTTGAGGCGGGTCATTTCGGCATGCATCGACGATGGCATGGGTTGCTCAATCAGTTCTATGTTCATATCAACCAGAAACCGGATATTCTCCATCGCAACCTCAACCGTCTTCCAGCCTTCGTTGGCATCTACCAGTACCGGCTTACTTGTTGCCTTGCGGATTTCTTCAATTATTTCACGGTCGTACGGAGAACCCAGTTTAACTTTAAGAATAGGAAACGCTTCAGCTTCTTTTACCTTTTCCGCTATAAGAGAGGGCTCGTCGATACCGATTGTAAAAGATGTTTTAGGACCTGTAGTTGATGGAGCATTCCAGAGCCTGTGTACAGGTGTTTTCAGCTTCTTACCAACCCAGTCAAGAAATGCCATTTCAAGAGCCGCCTTGGCAGAATATTCACCTTTGTGAAGCGATCCGATATACTCATTAACATGTACACTGTCGTACGGATTATCAATACCATCGGTATCAAAAGACTTAAAAACGGCAATAACCGATTCGGCGGTTTCATTGTAGCGGTGATTTGGTGCTGCTTCTCCGTAGCCGGTAATCCCCTCAGATTCGAGGGCCACATAAACCACATCAATCGATGTATAGATAAACATAGACAGCAGGAGCCGCCACCATTACTGCATCAAAACGGTCGTACACACCGCCATGACCAGGAAATATGGATGAGGAGTCTTTAACCCCAAAAGACCTTTTCAGTTTACTGGCTGTAAGGTCTCCGACCGGACCGAAAATTCCCACAACCAGAATAAGAGGGGCTGCCAGTGTAAGATTAAGAGGAAACGCTTCCATCGAAAAGTAAACAATGGCCAAGCCAGCTGCAGAACCAATAAAGCCGGAATAAAAACCCTCCCAGGTTTTTTTGGGACTGATTGCCGGTGCAAGCAGATTTTTGCCAAATGTTGTACCACCAAAAAAGGCAAAAACATCATTGCCCCAAACCATAAGCATCACAGCCAGTGTAACGGCAAAACCAGCCATGTTATCGCCGAACAGTACAGACCTCAACAGTACAAGAGTTAAATAGATGGCAGGCACACAAACTGCGCAGTATACAGTGCTGAACAGCCTTCGGAAGTCATTTTTCTGACCACCGGTTACCTCGATAAGGTATAGCAACAGCAACAGGCCAAAGCCATAGAGGTGAGCATATTGAATTTCAGGCAGCCAGATTATCCAGACAGCACTCAAATACATTACCAGTGCATTCGGACCAAAACCATCGGGTTTGAGCATCCGTGCAATTTCAGTCTGCGTGGCAATGGTGAGCAGGAGTATAAGAATCTTGAAGGCTAAGCCACCAAACCACAAAAAAGCAACAAATACCGGAGCTGCAATCAGGGCAAAAAAAATACGCTTTTTCAGTTCCGACAAAGCGCCCCCTTATTCTTCCTCATCTCCGTTATCGAACGAAGGCGGCTCAAAATTTTCAATCATTTTTTTGGCCTGATCGGCAAATTCATTGGGTACATAAACATAGATCAGGGCCAGGTCGCCAGAATTCACATTGAACGAGGAATCTCTCTTGCTCAGAATCTGACACGGTATCTCCCTATTCTGCAGGCTGTTCTTGACCATTTCAGCCTCGTATGGTGTCCCTGTTTCGTAAACACATTCCCAATTTTCTACATTGTCTGGTGATGATCTGTCTTTCATCATGGTGCACCTCCGTCTCGATTTTTAACTTTTTCTGAAATCACATACACTAATATAGCTGAAAAAATCACCGATCCACCAATTAATAGGGGGTCGAGTGTAAAGGTTTCTGAAAAATCAACTTCGGCCATTTCCGGATATCTGTTTGCGAGGAATACACTGCCTCCGTTATTTGCAAGGTGAGCTGCCATGGCCGGGACCAGGCTGTTTGATTTCCATGCCAGCCATGTAATGACTACACCCAGAAGTATGAGCGGGATCAATTGAGAAATCCTCATATGATAGGCTCCGAAAATAAAACCCGTGATAAGTATGGCCCACATGGGTGATGTTGAACGTTCAAACATACGCATTACATAACCCCTGTACATAATTTCTTCGCATACCGAGGGAACAACAGCTATATGAATGAGGGTAACAAGCAGTAACTGATCGCCTGTGAGCAGCCCTGAAATCAGTTCATTTTGTGAATCCTCAAATCCCTGTATGAAATCGGGCAGGGGTATCTGGGCGTTAAGATAACTCAGCAGATAAATGACAGGCTGCATTGAAACGATCAGCAGAACTGCGAGAAATGAATACACAAGCGTGCGGTTGTCGGTCTGCAGACGCAGAAAACTTTTTATTTCAGCCGATTGAGTTGAAAGCCTTGCAAACAGGATTGTCCCAAAAGCAAACACAAGTATTTGCATTATGCTGTTACCGGTTATCAGGTGAGTGAGATAGGGTTCAATATTGGCGGGATTTTCAAGGAATGTGTTAATCTCACCGCTGGCAACAAGCGAACCCAGTAACAAAATCAATCCACCGAGCTGGAACAGAATAAATGCTGTAATAACCCATGCAAGGGCCATAACCCAGGGAGCAAAACCGTTTCGGTCCGACCATGAGATATAATAATTGTCGTTTGAAAACCCGGGTCTTAATTCCAATATCGTATGCCTACTTTTTGTAAATGTTTGCAGCAAGCATACCAGTAAGAGCGTTAAGAGCACCTGTAAAAACAAGTCCTCCCAGCATCCCCCATATAATACCTAAAAAAGACCGCCCTTCCTGCAACTGGGTGTAGGTAGCATCGATCATGGCCTGCCTTGTATCGGCCGGGATGAATTCAGAGTTATCATAGGCCGCTATCTGTGCTTCCGTAAGCCGCTGTAAGAATGTGCTGTCGATCAGGAAGTATATCTCGGATAAAATCTGGCTCCCGACCACGATTACACAAGCCGTAAGAAATCCGATAAGTGCACCCCTGCCGATGGTGATATTCAATTTGTAGTCCGACACATGCTGGCGCACAGCGAATAATCCACCAAACGCAATGAACAGGCATACGATGATACCTGAGAAGAAAAGAGCCATCAGGCTGGGCGATTTAATGAGCAGAAAATTCACAACGAGCGTAAGAAAGGTATCCGCTGCCGCAAATATGAGTCCCCATTTCAGAACTGCATTCCAATAACTTTCGTGTTTTATCGGTTCCATAAAAATTCAGATTACTTACCTGTTAAAAAAAATGGCTATATAGATGCTGCTGCCGAGCAGCATTCCCGTAATGAAGCGGGAAGTTAAGGTATTTTGCCATAACCCCGCCATAGTGATTACAACATCGGCTGTTATTAATATTACAACTGCAGCCAGAAACAGCAGGGCCGGTTTTCTTAAATGAAATCGGGACGGAATCATAAGTACAAGTGGCAGTCCTGCAAGCAGACCCCAATAAAAACCATAACAACGGCTGCATACCGCCATGGGTATGCCGGATATCAGGTAGCTGCGATCTGGTAGTTGATGGCAGGTTCCCATGAAGAGGATACGCTGCCAACTTGCAAACCAATCCAACATATCGGTGGCACCAAATAAGCCGGGTCCGGTAGCGATAGTCACAGAGGCAACTGCAGCAAAAAAAACTGCGAATTTGAGATATAAGTTCGTTGAATCCAATTTGCTAACAGTTTTACTGCCGGAATATCATGCTCAGATCAAGAGCTTTTACGGAGTGCGTAAGAGCACCTACTGAAATAAAATCTACTCCGGTTTTGGCTACAGCCAGTACCCGGTCTACAGACATATTACCGGATGCCTCGAGGCTAGTCGTGCCGGCAGTTCTGATGACGGCCTGCCTCAGCATATCATCGGTCATGTTATCAAGCAGGATGAAATCGCAAAGAGATGTTTCAAGAGCTTCACTCAATTCGTCCAAATTGCGTACTTCAACCTCGATTTTACAGTCAGGTTTATGCGAATCTCTATAGACCGCACACCGCCTTACGGCCTCCTTAATACCGCCGGCCACGGCTATATGATTCTCCTT
>JAIVHB010000186.1 GCA_020201275.1 Rhodothermaceae bacterium
CATTACAGCTATCTGGCGGGACTGCTAGAGCAGTACAAAAAAGAACCGCTCACATTCTCTGTGCCAACAGCGCCGTATACGCCACCGGGCGCGCCGATAGGCAGCGGAGAAGTACCGGCAATGCATCTTCGCTGCGATTTTTGAGCAGGCCGGTAATGCCAGGGCAGGGATGAAAATTCCGCAACCGGAATTATGCCGCGTTTTTGTCAATTCAGGTTGTATTCAATTTTATAACTTTGTTATTATAATTATTGATTATCTCCTTGTGTGATTGAACCACCAATTCAGTATCTGAGTACCTGACCAGCAATTTCAACTATTTAGCGCTCCTAGGGTCGATATTATTTGGTTAAGGACTATTAAAACCAAAATCTGATGAAACGCATCAGAAGATTTATCCGATACATCACACCGCCTGAAAACTGGCGAATTCCGGTATTTGTACTTTCGTGGGCCTTCCTCAACCTGGATCGGCTACCTGGCCTACATCCACTTCCGGTATCATAAGCCCGGTGCGCTGCTGCCGGCCATGTGGATACTCGCGGGTGCATTCGTGATCCTGCTCATCTGTTGGTTCGGGGTGAACTACCTGCCCTCGGCGGCCAACAGCGTGCATACGTATACGAATTGACTTAATTCTAATCGATAACAAGCGATATCCCTTCGATCTGATCGCCCCGGTGGGTAAGGCCGAAGTTGAATTTCTGACTGGTACCCGGTATGGTTCCGCTGGCTTCGATGATCACCTCATGCTCCTGGAAGCGGGGCGACAGGTACTCCTCGTACTGTTGGGCCACTCCCTTTACGGGATTCAGGGCTTCGATTTCGGAGAGGGTAACCGACTCATTTTCAAGCAGGGCCTGAAACCCGGGCCAGTCGACAATCCAGACCGGAACCTGTGTCCCGGTGGTATGGGCCATAATGGGGAAATCGCCTTGTTCTGCATCATTTTCGATCACAAACCTGCCCTGAACGGTCAAATCACAGCCAAAGGCCGTCGGCGGATCATAGTATGTGAGGAAGTTAAAGTCGTCGGGAATGCAGCCGGGATCCCTGTAAAACGGAATCACAATCCGGCCGTTCGTGACGAAAAACTGGTTCAAAATGGGTCCCACACGGGCATATATGGGAATTCCCGGGTCCTGGTCGGGGAAGGGGATGGTTATGTTGCCGGACTTCTGGATGAGCTGTTCAAATCTCAGTTTCGCCATTTCCAGATCCGACATGTTTTCATCATCATCGTTGTTGGTTACCCCGCATGACATGGCCGCCAGCAGCACGATGCACAACAGGGCTGTAGAAGTTTTGTAATATCTTGCGGTGATGGGTCCGGTTACGCGACTGAATAAAGTGCCGTATGTTTTCATAGTCACAGAATTTGGTGAACGTTGGTGAAGACTATGTCAAACTAAGCGGTACAGCCAATCATCAGATAGTACAAAAACGACAATTTCAATCGCCGATACGGTTGATGAACCAATTTTCAAGTTATTGCCAAAACCGTGGCAGCATCAAAAACCCTGGATCATGACTTTCCATGGATGATCATTCCACGGGTTGTGCCTGCGTGAACCGTGGAATTGGCTGTAATGCCAGCTGCATTGCTTAACCGGTGATCATCGGGGCCTGGAAGGTGAGGCGGCTGTCGTCCAGCTTTTTGCTCATCAGACCGGGAGTTACTCCCGCGAATTCCTTGAAATCCCTGATGAAGTGCATCTGGTCGAAATAGCCGCAGTGGTGGCTGATATTAGACCAGGTAAGCTGTTGATTCGCTTCGAACATGATGTAGGCTTTGGAAAAACGGGCGATGCGAGAATACAGTTTCGGGTTCATGCCCAGCCGTTCGTTACATTTCCGCTGAAATTGCCTCAGGCTCAGGCAGGCGTCCCGGGCCACATCATCCATGGAGCAGGTGTTGCCGGTACTCTGCAGCATCCGCAGAGCACGATCGACGGGCAGCAGTTCATGAGCTTTCTGCATTTTATTCAGAAGATACATCTGCACCCTGGCGTTCACTTTTTCCGGTTGTTTCGTCTCTCTTAATTCATCAATCAAATGGCCAACATCCTTATCAAGAATACTAAAACCATCGAAACCGTCATCAAACATCTCGGTCATGGGAATGCCCAGAAATCGGAACAGGCCCCCGGGCTGAAATCCTATCATAACCGCACGGTGGTCGGAAGAAAGTTCGATATCAACGGGTGTGAGCTGCGGCCCAACCACCACACAGGCGGGCTGTTTTTCAAAGGATGCACCACCCAGTTTTCTGGCCCGAATCGGGCTGTTAAGGTAGAAAATGATGCAGTGAACCGGAGTGGGCGTGTATGTATAGACCTTTTTGGAGTCACCCTCCCAAGGTACTACCTCTTTAACCATCACCATCTTTATGTGTGGCTGTAATAGTGGATGCGGATTAAACAGGTGGACGATACTCATACAGGACTTATTTTAGGCTTCGTGGTACCCTGTTGTATGTAAATGAATTACAGGATTGAAGTCAATAATAAAAACCTTCACCACTTTGCCCGCCTTTCTGCGCGTACTTTAACAGGTAACAGTTATTCAACCTTCAAAACCTGTCAGAATCATGCGGAATCAATCGAGAAACCCATTAAATCAAATTATAGTCAGAGCGTTCGTGCTCCTAACGGTCAGCCTTATGCTGATCCTGATCACATCCTGTAAGGATAACGGCACGTCGGTCGATCCGTTCGAAAACAGCGAAGACGTGGGCAATTACCTGCAGGGGCTTCCGTCCTGGAGCCAGTTCGCCCCGCCGGGACAAACCCAGCCCCCCACACCGGCCGGCGAGGCTGAGGCCGAGGAGGATGTGGTGCTTGATGTGGAAGTTATCAACGAAGATGGAAATGTTGATCTGCTCGAAAACGTGACCTACTCCTGCCAGGTTCAGCCGTTTACGCTCACCGACAACCCGCAGCAGATTGCCATGTATTCCCCCGACCGGGAGATTCTTTACGCCGGCGGTCTGATCCAGGGTAAAAGTCACCGCGACGGTCTTGGAAGCCTTCTGGGCCTGCCCATCGCCGAACGGGCCCCGATCAACGTATCGATCCCCGGGCTGGCCAATGATGATAATTTTCGGAGGGTGGAACGTCCGGGTCAGGCTTCGGTGGACCAGGCTATTGGTTCGATGATCGGCGGGGCGACGGCTAGCGGGCTTTCAACGCCAAGCTCCATCAGCTTTAAGATGGAAACCTACCACAGCGAGAAACAGTCGGCTCTTCAGATGGGTCTTTCAGGCAATTACCTCGGGTTTGAGGGATCGGCCAGCGGGAGCATCGACAGGAAGCAATCCGAAACCACGATAACGGCACAGTTCTACCAGAAGATGTACGAAGTGGTTGTGGAAGCCCCGCAGAGCCCGGGCGATTTTTTTAGCGAGGATTTTACCGAAGCCAGGCTGCAGCAGCAGATCAGCCAGGGACGCATCGGTCCGGATAACCTGCCGGTGTATGTATCCAATATCGTATATGGCCGGATGATGATGTTCTCGATCACCTCCACGGCCAGTGAATCAGACATCCGCGCAACGATGCAGGCCGGGTACAACGGAATCGGCGGAAGCGTGGAAGCAAATCTGAGTGCCAAACAGAAATCCATCCTGTCAGAATCCAAGATCAAGATTACCTCCATCGGCGGCGATGCTGAGGCGACCCTGTCGATGATCCGATCGGGCGACTGGTCGCAGTATTTTACGAACAACGCACCGCTGTCGAGTGCAGCGCCGATGAGCTACACCTTCCGCAACCTGGGAGACGGGAGCATTGCCAGTGTAACGGAGACCACCGAGTACAACATCCGCAGTTGCCAGGCCACTCAGGCCACTCCGGGTACGTTCAATTTTCTGAATGCCCAGACCCTTGGCCTGCCCATACCGGCTCCTGTAAAAGTGATGATGGGAGATATGAACGGCGACGGCAGCCAGGATCTGATATACAACCATGTAAGCGCCAATGCCAACGAAACGGTGGTGGCTTTTTCTAACGGTGACGGAACATTTACGATGAGTACACCAACCTCGCACAGCGCCACGCCGGCCGACGGCTGGAGCCAGTACGTGGTGAAGGTAGGCGACTTTAACAACGACGGATCGGATGACCTGGCATGGGGCCGGGTATTAACCACCAACACAACTTACATCGGACTGTCGAATGGCGATGGCACCTTTGAGGAGATGCCTATGTTTACTCGTGCATCTGCCGCCTGGGGAACCTCATACCGCTTTGAAGTCGGAAATATAGACGGTAAAAATGGTGATGATCTGATATGGAATACGCTCAATACAACCAACCGTACGTACGTCAGCTTTTCTAACGGTGACGGCACATATGGAACCGCCAATTTTGAACCAATAACCGGAACATTACAGGATCATCCTTTAACCAACTGGACCGGGGATGAAGGTTTTGCTGTGGCTGATTTTGACGGAAACGGCCGTGATGACCTGATCTGGTACACACAGGGTGTGAACGTTCATCATGTCTATTTTGCTGAATCGGTGAATGATGAACAGGGATCCATATTTAATTTTAGAGGTCGTTTTGACCGTGGGACAAGCGGGTGGGCGAACTACAAAGTAGTGATTGGAAATATTGATGGGAATGCCGGGGCAGATCTTGTATGGATGAATCCACTGGGAGCTGATAGAAGCCCTATTCATAGAGATCTGACTACCGGAGGCACTCCTGCCCTTGTAGCAGGTTCTTTGCAGTGGCTAAACCGTGAAGGAGGTCCGTATGAATGGCAAACGCGGCTTCTGGATGTAAACGGAGATGGCCGTAAAGACTTACTGGCCAACTCCCTGGAAACCGTTAATCATATGGTAATCGGGCTTGGAAAAGACGATGGTGATTTTGACTTCTCCCGCGTCAGTCAGGATCATCCTGCAAGCGATCAATGGGCGCAGTTCAAAATCCTGACCGGCGACATCAACGGCGATTCGCGCGAGGATGTGATTTACGTGAATGCTGATGCCACGAATACTGTGTATGCGGGAATTTCAAGAGGCAGCGCGCAATAACAAGACCTATGCCGTTCACGGGTCACTGGGTTATGTTCTGCAGGCGTCCGACCGTCTGCATTCCCCAGATGGCAACCCTTGGCGGCATGTTTATCGACTATACCAGCATCATCAGTTTCGGAAGCCACGGTAACTCCATTTCGATGCAAACTGGCAGCTGGGCATCACCATCGCCCCGAGATATTCCATTACGAATCAAGATGAGGTCAGCGACTTTAGTCCTCATCTCTGTACAATTTGCCAATATAATTATATTTGGCTTGTCGTTTTTTCCATCTTTCAATAGCATATTTCTGCATATCGACCACAGTATCTTTTTCGTCCACAATTTCCAGTCCTAAAAGTGTTTCAATAATATCTTCCATTGTTACAACCCCGTCCATTCCTCCATATTCATCAACAATAAGAGCAATATGCTCTTTTTTTTCCAAAAGTTTCTCCCACAACGAGAATAGCATCAGTGAGTCAGGAACGATTAAAATATCACGTTTAACGTCTTTAAGTTTTAACTCATGTTTATCTTCTGCCAAATTTTCAAATACTTCTTGTCTGAATACATATCCGGTTATGTTTTCTTCATTTTCCGAGTAAACAGGAATTCGTGAAAATTTTAAGTACTCCTTATTTTCAAGGAAGTTGATCAAGGGTAAATTTTCATCAGCCATGGCAACAACAACCCTGGGAGTCATAATCTCTTTTACCCTGACATTTTTTAGTTTCAGTATGTTTTGGATAATTATATTTTCCTTGTCTGAAAATAATCCTTCGTCTGCACCGATACTTGCCAAAGCAGCAATTTCTTCTCTGCTGGTGGTCATATCTTCCGAGTTATCCGAAAAAAGTCTTGTGATTACAGCAGACATTAATACCAGAGGGTAGGTCAAAAAAATCATTGCTTTAATTGTGTAATAGGTAATCTTTGTTAACTTTCTCCAGTATCTTGCACCAATTGTTTTTGGGATGATTTCCGTAACCACTAAAATTAAAAGTGTCAGAATAGCTGAGGCAATTCCAAAATAGGCTTCTCCAAAAACTTTAACTGCCTGTGCACCAACTCCGGCTGCACCAACTGTATGAGCGACTGTGTTTAATGATAAAATTGCCGACAGGGGTTTATCAATATTAATCTTCAAATCCATAAACGACTCGGCCCACTTATGCCCCCTGTCATGCTTCACAATCAGAAATGATTGAGGAGTAGAAAGCAGAACAGATTCCATTATCGAGCACAGGAAGGAGACAAATAAGGCAAGAAATAGATAAGCAAAGAGGGCAATCATTTATTTTTCTTTGAAATATACAATTTTGTTATCCAATAAATTGAAATGCTGGATTCACCGGAACCAAGAAGGGCCGCTACCACAATCGCGATCACGATACCGTTGCCGGCCACCTGTGTGGCGATGGCGATGCTCACAAAAATGCCCGTGCCAATGATCGAACCCAGACCCATCAGGACGGCCCCGGGGGTTCGGATGTCGCGCAGAAGCTCCGTTTTTATGACGGGTTGGACCGTTTCACTGTGGATGTAAACCGGATGAAATCGACCGACCAGTACCCTCCGCCTTTGATCCAGAGGAACACACTGCCGATGAGCATGGCCAGGTCGTTGCGAGACTCATGGAGACCGGATAACCGGGTGTACCACCTTAAATGCACTCTTCCCCTGGAATCGAGCTCTTCCTTCCAATAAATAATTTAAAAATGGTTCGAAATGTGTGTGGTATGGACTCCAAGAGGGTTCACATCCTATACTCAAACTTTTATGAAGCCTCCTTACCATTTTCGCCTAAAACAACCCCGCCACCTGGTACGTCACAAACGAGCACACCCAAGCCAGCGTGGTCATCCCCACCAGCATAGCCAGCGGCCACTTCCAGGTGCCCGTCTCGCGCCTCACCACCGCAATCGTGGCCATGCACTGCATCGCGAGGGCGAAGAAAACCATGAGCGAGAGCGCCGTAGCGATGGTATACACCGGCTGGCCCGTTTCGGGATGGGTGTCGCCAATCAGTTTCTGCCGCAGGGGCTCGTCCGAACCGTTGTCGGCCTGAATGCTGTAGATG
>JAIVHB010000052.1 GCA_020201275.1 Rhodothermaceae bacterium
CCGCGTCGCCGTACCACATGTCGAGCACGGTCCAATCGTCGTCGATATGATAGCGGAACTTGTCGGCCACCGTCATCATGGGCACATCCGTTTTAGATCCGTCACTGCGGGTGAAGGACTGATCGCGGGTATCGTCGGGATCGAACTGTACCGTCCAGTCGCCGTTGAAGTAGATGGCGTTGATCAAATACATGATTACATCCGGGCCGATCTGGTCGATCATCTTCTCGATGAGCCCCTCCGTTTTATCATTGATCCACGCGTTGATAATATCGGGCGCGTCGGGACGGCCGAAATCGAGGGGGCGCACTTCGGCGTCAAAATATTCTTTGTTCACATCCAGAAACTCCTGCAGAACCGGGTACCCTTCGCGGTACCAGACCGAGTTGGCGATATCAAAGCGCACCTGTTCGTCGAGAGTGGTGAGCAGCACGATAAGCTGCAGGAAGGCTTTGTTGATCTCATCACGGTTCAGCCCCTGGTGACCGAAAAAATCGCGCATCTGCTCGTATGTCTCCCCGTCGGCCCCGTTCATGGCCATGGCAAAGGCGGTCGAAATGCTGAGCGGAGAGGCGAAAAAGCTGTCATCCGGTTCCTTCTCCAGCAGCTTGTGAAGCAGGCGGAAGGCGAAATCGTTGCTGCCTTCAACCAGTATATTTTCCTGGGCCGAAAGCTCCCTTGGCAATTGCCGCTCACGGATATCGGTTTGGCCGGTGTCGGTTACATCGCAGGCGGCAAATGCGAGTACAGCAATCAGGGCAGAGGTAATGATCAGTGCTAAATGGCGCATGGTAACTCCGTTGTGGTGCACATTGGCTTGTTACTTATGTAATATAATACGAAGCGAATAGCCGGAGTGCTGCAGCGGGGTGCAATTCTGAATCAGTTATGATTCAAACAGAAAATATGAATCAAACAGAAAACGCGGGATGCTTCTTGGAAAGGAAAGTTCGGGATACTGTAAAGTATTCATGCAGATAGCATATCGATGCAAATAACATATTGATCTGGCCAGAGAATGAGCTGTATCTGACAACGATTCAGATTAGTCGTGAATAGGTCCGGTGGAGTTCAAGTATCCTGTCCCGGGTCGGGAAAGCTGATCTCAGCCGGAGAATAAGTAGGATGGTGGGCAGGAAGTTTGTCCAGACTATCCACGAATCAAGGCCGAAACCGTTCATGGCCGCCAGTATGTTGAACACCAGTCCCAGAAAGGCAATGCCCTCAATTACTGCAAACTGAAGGATGTACCCCGTCCTGATGGCATTCAGCTGCCGGCCGGCTGCCTGCTGCCACCTGCCGTCATCGTCGCCCGTAGTCCGGACGAACCGGCTTTGAATGATCCGGTCGGGCAGCATAACCGAAGCATACAACCCGCCGAATGTGGCAATGATAACCACCACGGCCAGCGTGGTAAAGGGTATCTGAACGGGTACAGCACCCGCCATATCCAGGATACCCGTAAGCATCGCGATTACAATAAGAGCGAACACAAGCGCTCCCATAACCAGGGCACCGATCAGGATCTGCATCCCGCGCAGTTCCTGCTCCGTCAGATATTCATCAAATTGCTCTGTAGTTACAATCATCGTGCAGTCAGTTTGTGTATTAAATGGATGGGAAAGGATTGTTCCCAATTCTATTGTTCTATTGTTCTATTGTTCTATTGTTCTCTTATTCCCCACCCTCATCCCATCGAATAAAACTTCTTCTTTTTCTCCAGGTAGGGCAGAAATACCCGTTTCAAACTCAGGTGCTCGGGAAGTTCAAGTTCGGAATCGCGGTCGATCAGGTCCCAGGCGATCTGTTTGGCGGTTTCGAGCAGGGGCTGGTCTTCAATAATGTCGGCCACGCGGAAGTCGGGCAGGCCGCTCTGCTTGGTTCCGAGAAAGTCGCCGGGGCCGCGCAGCTTCAGGTCCACATCGGCGATTTTGAAGCCATCGTTGGTTTCGGCCATAGTGGCCAGACGGGTTCTGGCGTCTTTACTCTGTTTGAAGTCGGCCATCAGGATGCAGTAACTCTGCCGTACACCGCGCCCGATGCGCCCGCGCAACTGGTGCAGCTGCGACAGTCCGAACCGTTCGGCGTGCTCCACCAGCATCACCGATGCGTTGGGTACATCCACCCCGACTTCGATCACGGTGGTGGAGACCAATATCTGCAACTCGTTGTCTGTGAACGCCCGCATCACCTGCTCTTTTTCGTCACTTTTCATGCGTCCATGCAACAGGCCCACTTCAAAATCCGGGAAGCGGGCCTTGATCTGTTGGAAGCCAAGGGTGGCATCCTTCAGGTCAAGCGCTTCCGACTCCTCGACCAGCGGATACACGATGTAGGCCTGACCGCCGTCCTGCAGCTCTTTCTCAGTAAACGTATACACATCTTCGCGTTTCTGGTCACTGCGCACAGCCGTTACGGGCGGTTTGCGGCCGCCGGGCAGCCCGGTGATGATGCTCAGGTCGAGATCGCTGTACAGGGTGAGCGCGAGCGAGCGGGGGATGGGAGTGGCGCTCATCACCAGGATGTGCGGATACCGTCCCTTATCCTGCAAAACCGATCGTTGCACCACCCCGAAGCGGTGCTGCTCGTCGACTACGGCCACACCGAGGTTGGCGAAGGTCACCTTTTCCTGGATAACCGCATGGGTGCCCACTACAATCTGTGCGGTTCCGCCGGCTACATCACTCAGGATGTCGCGCCGGAGGGCCGCCTTTTGCGATCCCACCAGCAGGCGTACATTGATGCCAAGTGGTTTCACATACTCCGAGATCGTATTGTAGTGCTGTTCAGCCAGAATCTCGGTGGGGGCCATCATAACCGACTGATACCCTGTGTCGGCGGCCATAAGCATGGTACCGATCGCCACCACGGTTTTGCCCGAGCCCACATCGCCCTGAATGAGGCGGTTCATCTGCACGCCGGATGTTACGTCACGGCGGATGTCGGAAAGGGCTGATTTCTGGCCTTCGGTCAGTTCGAATGGAAGCACCTCGTTGAAAAACGCGCGTGTATAGTCGCCCGGTACGGCGAGTATGGGACCGTTGTGCTTTTCGCGGATGTTCTGCTTAAGGCGTGCCACGCTCAGTTCGAACAGGAACAGCTCCTCGAATTTAAACCTGCGGAGTGCCGACCGGTGGTCGCGGTTGTCTTCCGGGAAGTGGATCATGCGGTAGGCTTCATTCCGGACAGGCAGGTTTTCCTGCTCCAGGATGTAATTGGGAATGAACTCGGTAAGCGGGAGGGTGTTCAGAATCTGTTTGACCCATTTGCGCAGCACATTGCTGGTAATGTAGGTGGCATTGAAGAAATTGGTACCCGGATACACAGGAACAATGCCGGTAAGCCTGGAGACGGCCGAGGGATCGTCGACCTTGTCGATTTCAGGATGAACAATGGAGATGCCCTTGCCAAAACGTTTGGCATTACCGAACAACACAACCATATCGCCCGCAGCCAGGAATTTCCTGAAAAAAGCCAACCGCTTGAACCAGACGGCTGTGATGCTTCCTGCCTCATCGGTAACGAGGGCTTCAAGACGTTTTTTTGCCCCAAAACCGGTTTCGTTGATGCGGGTAACCCTTCCGACTGCTGTAATCTGTTCGCCCTGCCCCGGTATGGCGGAAAGAGGGATCACGTTCGACCTGTCGAGATACCGCCGCGGGAACAGATGCAGCAGGTCTGTCGGGGTGTGAATACCCGATTCTGTGAGGGCTTTCAGCCTGTTGGAGCTGATATTGGTTAATTGGGTGAGTTTCAAGTGATATTCAGATATATATCAATATATCGTATTTTGATCGTTTCAGAGAGGGTATGAGATCCTGCCTCGCGTCTAAAATACGATCTAACGGGGGAAAAGCGAGGCGCCAATGATTTATTAGTAATTGAATGTTGCAAGAGAGCTTTCCTTATTTGTATATTTGGAGTCTTTGCCAAAACCGAAATCAGGTAATTAACCATACGATCCCGTGCCTACAATTCAGCAACTCGTCCGTAAAGGAAGAAAGTCGAAAATAAGCAAAACCACTGCTCCGGCGCTACAAAATTGCCCGCAGCGCCGTGGTGTGTGTACACGTGTTTACACGACAACGCCAAAAAAACCGAATTCCGCCCTGAGAAAGGTTGCACGTGTGCGCCTTACCAACGGTATCGAGGTTACGGCGTACATCCCGGGTGAAGGCCACAACCTTCAGGAGCACAGTATTGTACTGATCCGCGGCGGCCGTGTTAAAGACCTTCCCGGTGTTCGCTACCACATCATTCGTGGTGCGCTCGACACTGCCGGCGTAACAGAACGCCGCAACAGCCGCAGCCTCTACGGGGCGAAAAGGCCGAAATCATAATTATCCCCTTTTTTACGATCACTTTTATTTCCTGCAAGCATGCGTAGAAGAAAATCAGAAGTCAGACTGATCAAACCCGATCCACAGTTCTCCGATAAACTGGTTACCCGGTTTATCAACAGCCTTATGAAAGACGGCAAAAAGAACGTGGCCAGAAAAATATTGTATCAGGCGTTCGAGATCATCGAAGAAAAAACCGGCAAACCCGGCATCGAGGTGTTCCGGACCGCAATGACCAACGCCGCTCCTGTTCTTGAGGTAAAGAGCCGCCGTGTGGGTGGTTCAACTTACCAGGTACCCATCGAGGTCCGCTCAGAGCGCAGTACCGCTCTCAGCATGCGATGGATCATTAACTCCGCGAAAAACAGAAACGATAAATCGATGGCCGCCCGACTGTCGCGCGAACTCATCGACGCATCGAACAACGAAGGCGGAGCAGTACGCAAAAAAGATGAGACTCACCGGATGGCCGAAGCCAACAAGGCTTTTGCCCACTTCCGTTTCTAAATAGTATCGAACGCACAATGGCTGACACCAAGTTTATAGACACGCTCAAACGAACACGCAATATCGGCATCATGGCCCACATCGATGCTGGCAAGACTACGACCACCGAGCGCATTCTTTTTTATACCGGTATCTCCCACAAACTCGGAGAGGTACACGAGGGATCTGCAACCATGGACTGGATGGAGCAGGAACGTGAGCGTGGTATTACGATTACCTCCGCTGCCACCACCTGTACCTGGAAAGATCACAAGATCAACATTATTGATACACCCGGTCACGTCGACTTCACCATTGAGGTTGAACGATCGCTAAGGGTACTCGATGGCGCGGTTGCCGTATTTTGCGCAGTGGGAGCTGTACAGCCCCAGTCTGAAACTGTGTGGCGCCAGGCCAACAAATACCGTGTGCCCCGTATCGCATTTGTGAACAAAATGGACCGTACCGGTGCCGATTTCTATAATGTGATCGACAAAATGCGCACCAGGCTCAAGGCCAACCCGATCGCAATTCAGATCCCCATCGGATCCGAAGAGAATTTCCGCGGCTCGGTTGACCTGATCTCCATGAAGGCAATGATTTTTGATGACACCACACTTGGTGCCAGTTACGAAGAAGCCGACATCCCGGCCGATCTTGTGGAAAAGGCTGAAGAATACCGCAAGATCATGATTGAGTCGATTGCCGATTATAACGAAGCTCTGATGGAGAAATACCTCATGGAAGAGGAAATCTCCAACGAAGAGATTGTTGCTGCACTTCGCAAGGCAACCATCGATCTGGCCATCAACCCGGTGATCTGCGGAACAGCTTTTAAGAACAAAGGTGTTCAGCTGCTTCTGGATGCAGTAATCAACTATATGCCGTCCCCGCTTGATGTGGAAGAGGTTACCGGCACTGATCCGCGCGATTTCGACAAGAAAATGGTACGCAGACCCGACTACGACGAACCGTTTGCGGCCCTCGCTTTCAAGATTGCAACCGACCCGTATGTGGGTAAGCTCACCTTTATCCGTGTCTATTCCGGCAAGCTCGATTCCGGATCCTATGTAGTGAATACCGTAACCGGTAAGAAAGAGCGGATCGGACGTCTCCTCAAGATGCACGCGAACCATAAGGAAGACATCAAGGAAGTTCGTGCAGGCGACATCTGCGCGGCAGTAGGCATCAAGGAAGTACGCACCGGCGACACGCTGGCTGCAGAGAATGCGCAGATCCTCCTCGAGCGTATGATATTCCCCGAACCGGTTATTAAACTGGCTGTTGAACCCAAAACAAAAGCCGACAACGATAAACTGACTAACGGTCTGGCCAAGCTGTCAGAAGAGGATCCTACCTTCAAGGTAAGTGTGGATGACGAAACCGGTCAGACAACAATTGCCGGCATGGGCGAACTTCACCTCGAAATTATTGTCGACCGCCTGAAACGTGAATTCAAAGTGGAAGCCAACGTTGGCAAGCCGCAGGTATCTTACCGCGAAGCCATTACCAAATCCGTTACCCACCGCGAGATCTACAAAAAACAGACCGGTGGCCGTGGTAAGTTTGCCGATATCTCATTCGAAATTAATCCGCTTGAAGGTTATACCGGATTTGAGTTCAAAAATGAAGTAACCGGTGGTAACATCCCGAGAGAATACATGGGAGCCATCGAACACGGATATAAAGCCGCCATTATGAATGGTATCAGGGCCAGTTATCCGGTCGAGGGTGTAAGTGTACGTGTATTCGACGGATCCTACCACGATGTCGACTCCGATGCCCTGAGTTTTGAGATATGTGCGAAGCTCGGTTTCCGGGAAGCAGCACGCAAGGCGTCCCCGATCCTTCTTGAGCCGATTATGGCCGTAGAAGTTATCACCCCCGAAGACTACATGGGCGATATTATGGGCGACCTGAGCAGCCGTCGCGGAATTATCGGCAGCATGCAGAACAAAATTGAGGGTACAGTTATCGACGCCGAAGTACCACTGGCCGAGATGTTCGGATACTCGACCCACCTGAGATCACTCTCCCAGGGACGTGCCGTTTATTCCATGGAGTTCAAAAAATTCGCTCCTGTACCTGATAGCGTCGCAAAATCAATATTAGAAGACTAAAACCAGCATTTGAATACCCAAGATCATGGCAAAAGAAACATTTAAGCGCGATAAGCCCCACGTAAACATAGGCACGATCGGCCACGTAGATCACGGCAAGACGACCCTGACGGCGGCCATCACGAAAGTATTGTCGGCCAAGTACGGC
>JAIVHB010000187.1 GCA_020201275.1 Rhodothermaceae bacterium
GTGCAATAATGCGTTCGATGCCATGAGAGACAAACAGGCGGCACCTGTAGAAACGGACTCACAGACCGGCAGCGAACACAATCGCCCCGGCCCGGATTCCGGCAGCGAGCCTTACCGTCCGGGGCTCACCATACGTACCCTGCGGAACAACAGTACCGTAACGATCGAATTCGAAGACAACGGTCCCGGCATCCCCGACGATATCAAAGACAAGATCCTGCAGCCCTTCTTTACCACCAAAAAGGGTACCGATGGCACCGGCCTGGGCCTCTCCATCACAAACGATATCATAAAAGCCCATGGCGGCACCCTCGATATCGAATCCGAATTTGGCAAATACACCACCTTTAAAATTCACCTCACATAACATTAAATAAGATCGCTATGAAATTTCTGGTTGTTGACGATGAAAGAGATGTAGAAATGCTGTTCCGGCAAAAATTCCGGAAAGAAGTACGAAGCGGACAGATCGAACTCGAGTTCGCATTCTCGGGAAATGAAGCGCTTGAACGCCTCGAAAACCAGCAGCCACCCGATATCGTCCACATTTTTTCGGACATCAACATGCCGGGGATGACCGGTCTGGAGCTTCTGGAGAAGGTGAAAACGCGCTACCCCGAAATCAAGGTTAGCATGATATCGGCCTATGGCGACGACGATAACTACAACCGTGCCATAAACTCGGGCGCCAAGGAGTTTTTCACCAAGCCCATCAATTTCGACACCCTGAAGCAGGAGATGAGCAATATGCTGGACGCGGACAGTTAGTTGGATACCATACATTGCATCTGCATACCAGTTGCCCACAATACAGGCCCGGTTAATACCGGAAACAAACTGTATTTGCGCCCGGATTCATCGATAACCGATATCATGGTTTGTGATTCAGAATGCAGGGAATATCCTGTTTCAGAACCCGGTTTACACGGGTATAAAGCAGTATCTATAACTATAATTTAAACGAGTGATTATCGAATGCGATTATTCGTTCTTCTGTATGTAACTCTTCTTCTGCCATCGGCGGGAATGGCACAAATCCAGCCGGAAATACCGCTTCGGTTCGAACGGTTTACCATTAATCAGGGGCTGGCCTCCGACCGTGTATACAGCATAACCCAAGACAGTCGCGGTTACATATGGCTTGCCACAGATGGCGGTGTAAGCCGTTACAACGGCTATGGATTTACCAATTACCGGAATTATCCGAATGACCCCTCAAGCCTCACCGATAACTTCGTGCACGTGGTGTATACCGACAGCAGGGGTGATGTCTGGGTGGGTACCCGGTACGGTTTAAACCGCTATGTTGCGGCTACCGATAATTTTGAACGGTATTACCATACCCCGGCAGACCCGAATTCGCTCCCTCACAGTTCGGTTCACTCCATCTATGAGTCGGTTACGGGACGTTTATGGATGGGTACGGAAAACGGCCTTGCAGAGTATGATCGTGAAACCGGTCGTTTTATCAGCGAATGGGAGATGGGTGGCGCTTCCGTCAGCCTCAGTGGTTCAATGGTTACCACCATTGCCGGTGATGGGGATGGCCGGTTATGGATTGGCACAAATAACCGCGGTTTAGTTGCTTTTCAACCCCGGGACAATACCCTCCGCTTTTTGAACGAGGATGCATCCATCACTGTCCCGTTTCCATCGGTGAACATATCCAAAATCATGGTGGATTCAAACGGTGAGCTTTGGATCGGGTTTTTACAGGATTCCGGCTTCAGAGCCTCCCTTGAAGTACTGCTGCAGTACGGCCTTGCCCGGTTCAATCCCCGGACCCTCGAATTTAAGCTGTATTCCCATGATCCTGAAAATGGCATCGATGTGTGGTACCGGATTTCAAACATTATTGAAGATTCTGATAACACCATATGGATAACATCGTATCTGGGCAATATATATACCGGACTTCACCGTTTCAACAGGGATTCGGAGACGTTCACAAGATATTCCCATAATCCCAATAACCAGGCGTCCTTAACCTGGAGTTATGCACTTTCTGTATTTGAAGACCGCTATCGCAACCTTTGGGTAGGAACATCCCGTGGTCTGAATAAAGCCGATCTTGGCCGCTGGCAAATGGGGTTCATGAACGTGGATCCGGCAGAACCGTTTAATTTAGTCAACAATTTCTATGGCATTGAGGAAATTGATGATGACTTTTTCTGGCTCGGTCTTGACGGGTTGGGTGTTATAAAATGGAACCGCAGAAATTATACCCTCGAACAAATACCCAACGATGATCCGATGGTGCTGTCGGGTTCCATTCATGTGATCCGGAAAGATCCGGAGGGTTACATCTGGCTTGGCAACTCCGGTCAGGGGCTTATCCGCCACGACCCCATAGCCGGAACCAATGAATATTATCAGCATTCGGAGAATGAAGCGGGCAGTATCGCAGGTAATTACATAACAGATATCCAAATTACCCGGGATAGTACGGTCTGGATCGCAACAAGCAACGGTTTGAGCCGGTACAACAGGCACAACAACACCTTTACTAATTTCCGTCAGGAAACCCATTCCGCCTGGATGACAGGTAACGCGCTCAGCTCCATTCTGGAAGACCGACATGGAAATATCTGGATTGGTACTAATAGACATGTCTACGATCCCGCAGCCCGGAATGCAACAGGATTGATAAAATGGAACCCGGTTACAAATCAGTACCGGACGTTCAGGCATGATGCCTCCACTCTGGGCACCCTGAGTAATGACGCCATTTATTCTGTTGCCGAAGACACTAACGGAGATATTTGGGTCGCAACCAACAATGGCCTTAACCGCTATCTTGAATCGGAAGACCGGTTCAATGTATACCTGGAATCCGACGGCCTTCCCAGCCCCGTAATTATCGGAATGCTTTTTGATGATGACGGCTATCTGTGGCTGAGTACGTTGAATGGCCTGGCGCGCCTTGACCCTGAAGATGGAACAATCCGCGTATTCAGTAAATCCGATAATGTTCAGGGGAACCGGTTCAATGATAATTCCTTCTTTAAAAGCAACAGAGGTGAGCTGATGTTCGGGGGTGTTGCCGGATTGAACTATTTTGATCCTTCTATTATAACTGGCGCCGATGTTATTCCTGAAATTCTGATTACCGGTATAACGGTGAATGATGAAGTAGCCCGGTTCGACAAGTCCCTTGATGAGACAGAATCAATCATCCTTGGCTGGTCCGAAAATTCTGTTGGCTTTGAATTCACGGCTATAAACTTTCGTTCGGCTGAATTAACACAGTATGAATACATGCTGCAGGGGTTTGATGCCGACTGGATCAGGGCCGGTACCCGCCGCTATACCAATTATACAAACCTGGGTCCGGGCACCTACCGGTTTCTGGTGAGGGCCCAAAATGCCGACGGGATCCGGAGCATACATGACGCGGCGATTGGCCTAACCATTCGGCCGCCCTGGTGGAAAACAATCTGGGCCTATCTGATCTATGGTTTGCTCTTTGCCAGTGCCATATTCGCCATGGACCGCTCCCAGCGCAGGCGCCTGGTCCGGAAAGAACGCGAACGCGCCCGTGAGAAAGAGCTTGCCCAGGCCAAAGAGATCGAAAAGGCCTACACCGAATTAAAATCCACCCAGGCCCAGCTGATCCAATCCGAAAAAATGGCCAGCCTTGGAGAACTTACGGCGGGTATCGCCCACGAAATCCAAAACCCGCTGAACTTCGTCAACAATTTTTCGGAGCTGAGTACCGAGCTGGTATCTGAAATGGATGATGAGTTGGAAAAAGGTGATATCGATGAGGCTAAATCTATTTCGAAAGACATCAAACAAAACCTCGAAAAAATCAATCACCACGGCAAGCGGGCCGATGCCATCGTAAAAGGCATGCTTGCCCACAGCCGCACCGGTACCGGGGAAAAAGAACCCACCGATCTCAATGCCCTGGCCGATGAATACCTGCGGCTGTCCTATCACGGGTTACGAGCCAAAGATAACGACTTCATTGCCGATTTCAGGACAGACTTTGATCCCAACCTGCCCAACGTGAACGTTGTGCCACAAGAAATCGGCAGGGTTTTACTGAACCTGATAAACAATGCGTTTCAGGCCTGTACTGAGCACAGCCGAAGTGCCATTACTCAGCGCAGCCAAAGTGCCGGTGCTGCGTTGGGTCAAAGTGCAGAAAATGAAAATGGCGAGAATCCTGCAGTTACCGTCGCGACCAAAAATCTGGGAGACAACATACAGATTTCCGTATCCGACAACGGCCCCGGAATCCCCGACTCCATCAAAGACAAAATCTTCCAGCCGTTTTTTACCACCAAACCCACTGGTCAGGGAACCGGATTGGGATTAAGTCTAAGCTATGATATCATCAAGGCGCACGGTGGGAAGCTTGATATCCAATCCCGGCCGGGGGAAACCGTATTCACGATCACTTTAAATACGGATTAACAGAAGCAATCATGATGACGGAACAGGTGAGAACACGGAATTGTACCGGAAGACAAACAGAACAACGCTCATTATCAGATTAATGCGCCTTGATTGAATTAATGAATGATTAGCACTTTGAAGAACCGTTTAAGCACTTTAGTGATCCTGATCTTCCTTTGCGGGGGTCACCAGACGCTTCATGCCCAATTGAATCCGGATAACCTGACGCATTACACAGAAATGGATGGCAATAACATTTTTGACGTGCTGGCAGATCAGTTCGGGAACATCTGGATGACCACCCACAACGGCCTTGTACGCTTCGACGGATACGAATTTACCCGCTACTACAACGATCCCAACGACAGCACATCCATATCAATTATCCTGGTTGCATCTCTGTTTGAAGACAGTAAGGGCCGTATCTGGGTGGGAGGTATGGGTGACATCAATATGTATGATCCGAAAACGGATACATTCCGGACGTATCCGTTTGACCACATCACCGGCATGACAGAAAGCGGGCAACCCTGGGTCGTCACAATAACCGAAGATCTGACAGGACGGTTGTATTTTGGTGCATCTGACTTTTTCGGCCTAAGAATGACCAACAGCCTGTATTACTTTGAAGAACAGACAGAAACCATTCAGATCGTCGAAAGCCCGGGGTTCGGGTCTATCCCCAATATAACCCAAACGACTACCGATCCATCAGGAAACGTCTGGATCACCGGGCGCCGCGGAATCATCAGGATTACTCCGGATGGAACCCTGCGGGCTGTTGAGGCTCCACCGGGTACAGATGCAGCCGATTATCTGTATGACCAGTCATCTATAGTAAGCGACAGGAACGGTCATATCTGGATGACAACCGGCTCATTCCCCATTCAGGTTTATGATCCCCATACCGGCACCTATGAAATACTGGATTTCACAGGCATACCAGACCTCAACATCCGCGATATTATTATTAACAGGATCCATTTTGATATCCGGAACAACGCGTGGCTGGCTACTTCTGCCGGAATCATTCAATATAACCGGGAATCAGGTGAGTGGGTCACCTTTGCAAACATTAGTCAAAACCGCATCTCAGGATCCAACATCATGGCTCTCGAGACCGACTCTTTCGGCAATCTCTGGCTGGGAAGCTGGCAGGCCGGTCTTTTTAAATACGAAAACCAGCGGATATTCAATGCCATTCGTGGAGACGATGGAACAAGAGGGAAAATTGCCAGTGGCTGGGTGAAACGGTTTGTGGAAAGCGATGAAGGATCTGTATGGCTGTCAACAATCGGAGCCGGCCCGCAACAGGGAGGCATCAGTAAAATTGACTTCGAAAATGAAACCGTTACATCGGTTACATACAATGAACTGCGTGCCGGCTGGTTGTTTTCAGTCGAATTTACTGATGCCGGTCCGGGACTAATTTATACCAGCAACGAATCCGGTTTATACAGTCTTGATATCAGCACTATGGAGCTCAGCAATGTGGATACGGGTGCATTACAAGACAGCAGTCTCATCGAGAAATACTATCGGGATCATAATGGAACAGAATGGCTTGGCACCTATAATGGCCTGTACAAAAGAGAGTCAGATCAGGCTGCCTATATCAGATATGACCTCAGCAATCAACCCGGGGGGATTCAAATAAGCAACGAGGTTATGTATGTTGTTCCGGATTCAACGTCCGGACTGTGGATACTGACTAATTACGGACTGTTTTTTTACCTTTATGATACCGGAAACATAGAACGGCATGGATATGATGCTGACGAGGGCGATATTTTTGCGTCCCAGGATATCAATTCATTGTACAGGGACGAGAACGGAATAGTGTGGGTGGGTACCTGGGGCGGCGGATTGAGCCGATACGATACCAGAACCGGGAAAATCGAAACCTTTACAATGGCCGACGGCCTTCCCTCCATGGGCATCCAGTACATTCTCAAAGACACGGAGAACAACGACCTGTGGCTGAGCACGTTCGACGGAATCAGCCGGTTCGATATTGACACCAGCCTGTTTGTGAACTACACCATGGAAAACGGGTTGCACAGCCAGCTTTTTGGGGATGGGTCAGGCATAATAACATCCGACGGGCTATTCATATTCGGCGGGTCCAACGGAATTACGTACTTCCGGCCGTCGGAGGTAAACAGGAGTTCTCCGCCACCGAGGATGTACTTTACGGATTTAAAGATTGATGATGTATCCCATCCCTTCGATAACGGCATCTACAATACGGACAACATCACGCTGGCCCACAATCAAAACACCCTCAGTATTGATTATACAGGAATACACTACAGTAACCCGGCTCGCAACCGTTTTTCCTACATCCTAGAAAACTACGATACCGGATGGCGGGATGTCGGCCTGCAGCGAACCGCTTACTATCCCAACCTGCCTCCGGGCGATTATGTGTTTCGTGTAAAGGCCGCCAACAGCAACGGGGTCTGGAACGAGGAGGGAATAAGCATGAACATTGTCATCAATCCGCCCTGGTGGAAAACCATCTGGGCATACCTGTTTTACGGACTGTTGATTGCCGGTGCCGTT
>JAIVHB010000053.1 GCA_020201275.1 Rhodothermaceae bacterium
GAAATAGCAAAAGCGAAGCGACATCATCAAGGGTGGAATCAGATATCGTTACTGTTGAGACTTGGGGCTTTTTGCCGACTCTACCCGACTTGAGTTGCCTGAGTTGCCTGAGTTGACCAGAGTTGACCTGAATTGACCTGAACTAACCTGAACCGAGTTGAACCGAGTTGAACCGAGTTGAACTGAGTTGAATTGAGTTGACCTGAATTGACTTGAATTGACTTGAATTTGTTCAATACAGGGACTCCGGATATAATCGATTTTTGTATAGGAATATCCGGTTTTTTTTTACCTTAAGTGCATAGGGTTCATCTGATCACACGACTATGAAAAAAGGTTACCATCCTCGCCGACTTTTGCAGGCAATATTTTTAGTCACCCTTTTGAGCTGCTTTTTATCCGGCATTGTCCAGGCGCAGTGGTGGCCGGAATACTGGGTTGATGAACTGAAACAGCGAATGGTAGCCGATGTTCAGCTAGACCGCGATATCCCCATCCATGTGGGACTCGAAGTCCAGGTGTACGACAACTACTACTCATATCCCGAGGATGATTATTTTCTGGAATATCCGGAGGATACCAGCCCCGAAATGACCGTTAAAGCGGTCGATTATCTTGCAATCACCTCCTTTGGAGATATGCCGGTTCAGGGCGTACTCCGTAATCTGGCCGATCACCTGATGGGTACCCGCTCGTACCTTCCGGTGCTGGTTGCCCTGTCGTTTCCGCCTCAGAACAGGGGATCGCTCCCGTTCTCGTTGACCATGCATTTGCCGGAACGCAACCTGATGTGGACATCCTTCACATTGAATGCACTGCACGACGATCTGCCCGGGTCGGGTGTAACCCGCCTTGACCTTGCCTATAAAACCGGCAGTACACATTTTATTGATCCGGCGGATGTGCGGACAGCGGTTCTGGCTTATCTGACGCAGTACCCGGCAGAACCGGAGAGTCCGCGTGTAACCCACAGGCAGCTTTTGAATCACCTGAAGGCGTCATTTTCTGCCATTGTGGACATCAGATCGGAGATGCATACTACCCGGTCGGGCCCGGTTCCGGTCCATTTTGTTTCGGAGCTGTCGCGGCCCGACGGTAAGCCATTCTCGGAATCGGCTACCATGCGGGTTGATGCCGCACCTGAGGGAACCAACGGTTCGCCGGCCCGGGGGTATCGCCTGGTTCTCTACTATGCATTGGGCTTGAGTGTGGATGACTATCCGGACCTGGTGGATCTGAACGATCAAATTCTGACCCGCATCGGTGAATTTGAACCATCCGTAAGCGTGTGGAAGGATTTCATAAACCAGAGCCTGGAACAGATCGAAACCGTAACGGGATCAGCAGCGCGGTATATCAGCTTTTATATGGATGGTAACTATGGCCGTGACGATGTGGATATCAGCTATTTGTCGCGGAAGGGCATACCCATGTACGGCGACGACGCGCTCTATACCGGTTATGAGCTGGCGTTCGGTTCGCTGGAGACGTTTTTCGGGTATTCAGTGTCGTTCAGGCTTGAAATGGCCGATTTTATTCTTTATTCCGAGACCGAGATGCCGGAACCGGAGGTTCTTGCCGATTCCCTGATCAGCCAGGCACTGAATCCTGCGCTCCCGCTCGACCGGTTTAAAAATGAAGCCATGCTGCACCGGTATCTGAATGCGGTCGGGTATAATTACGGCACGTTTAATTATTGGGAATATCTGTACAACGGGTCCACATCATCAGAAATATCGGGGATTGATGATATCGGGAACACTTTCCGTCATATTCTCGACGGAGTGGCCGGAACATCCGGTAAATTTACCGAAGGTCCGGGCGTGCCGGCCGTAATCAGGTTGCTGCAGAATTACCCGAACCCGTTCAACCCGGTAACGTACATAAGTTTTGAAATCGACCAGGCAATGGATGTATCGCTTGAGGTATTCGATCTGACCGGCCGTATGGTGGCACAACCCGCCGCCGGGATGCACGACCAGGGCGTACACATTGTCCGGTTCGATGCCCGGAACCTCGCCAGCGGGGTTTATATAGCGCGATTGAGGACGGTGGACGGGGTTTACAGCACGAAGATGGTGCTGGTGAAGTAATTGCGCCGTCACCCAGAGCGCAGCCCGCCCAAAACGTCACCCAGAGCGCAGCGGAGCGGAGTCGAAGGGCGTGGGGGGACTGGAGTCCCCCCATTGGTGTACATATGGTAAGGGTTGTATTCTGTACTATGCTCCTCAAGGAGGCTTTTAAAGCCTCCCACGGCCTTCGACTACAGTCGCAGCTTCGCTACTCCTTGCGCTCAGGCTGACGTTGGGGGGCTTGCGGTCGACCTGGGTTTTAAGGGTGGTGAGTTCGTGGCGGACCAACGCTTTGATATCGCTGCCATCCACGCTGGCTTCGGTGCTCTCCATTAGGGATTGGAGCTGGCTTACGTACGTGCGCTGAAGGTTTCTGCGGTACACGCCGATGGCACCGCTGCCGGAAAGTTCGCTCCAGATGCCGCTGCGCACGTCGGTAAGCATCTCGGATACGGTGTAGGCATCACTACCGCGGAAGGCTTCATCCTCGATCAGGCGGATCATGCGGTCGCTGCTGAGCACGGCCGAAAGCTGGCGACCCTGAAGGGTCTGTATCCGCTCGATGGCGCCGGCGTGCTCGATATTTCGCAGGATAGTGGGGTCGAGCAGCCAGGCTGGCGTGGTGAAGGCGTGTTCGTTCATGAACACCAGCGCCTTTTTCTGGTACTCCTTCGGGACAGGCTGGTAGATGTCTCCGTGCTGGTCTGATGCCATCCGCTCAAAGTAGACGCCCCCGATATTGGTGATCACATGGCCCACATAGCGGTTCCAGACGCCTATCAGCTCGCCGTAAATCTCCTCAAGGTCGTCGTAGCCGCGTCCGGGCGTGGATGTCCACTCCACCAGGTGTGGTACCACGCGCTTCAGGTTCATCAGCCCGTAGGTGGATGCCTGCACGGGATCGTCGGAGAGGGCTTCGGTCTGGGCGGAGGGGTCGTAGCCGGTCGAGGAGCCGAACCGGTACATGGGGTCATCAGCCCTGTCAAGGATCCACTGGGTGAGCGTCGGAATTTCGTCTTCGGGGGGGGGTGCATCCGGGATCACGCGGTATCCCCAGTTGATGGAGTACAGGTCGTAGGGGCCGATCTGGCGGATGAAGCGCTCAACGCCGTCGCCGGGCTGGGCAACGTAGTTCTGGCGGGCATAGTCCATCACCGAGGCAGACACGCCGTACTGTGCGGTGAAGGTGGGCGAGCGCAGGGAATCGACCGGGTAGGAGGAGTTGGCCTTCATATTGTGGGGCAGGCCTAGGGCGTGTCCGATCTCGTGGGCAATCACCTGGCGGATCGCCTCCTTCAGGTAGGCGTCGTTGACGCGGATGTTACGTGCCAGCGGGTTCGCGGCGCCGGTTTCGAGCAGCAGGCGGTTGCGGTATGAGCGGATGTGGTTGTGGTACCAAATGATGTCGCTGCCGATGATCTCGCCGGTGCGCGGATCGGTCATGCTAGGACCGGTCGCGTTGCGGGTAGTGTTGGCGATCCAGCGCACCATATTGTAGCGGATATCCTCGGGCTCGAAATTCGGATCCTTTTCCGGCGACGGGGGTAGTTTTGCCTGAATCGCGTTTTTGAATCCTGCTGCTTCGAAGGCCACGGTCCAATCCTGCACGCCGTCGATCACGGCCTGACGGTATTCGGCGGGTGTGGCGGGATCAAGGTAATAGACGATCGGCTTAACAGGTTCGACCAGTTCGCCGCGTGCGTAGGCGGCGGGGTCGGAAGGCTCCAGCCTCCAGCGGCGGATGAGCGAGCGCGTGGGGGCTTTCTGCTCGTCGAGGCTGAAGTCGAGCTGATTCACGGTAAACCATCCCACACGGTAGTCGTGGTGGCGGGGCCTCATCGGCTCCTTCGGAAGCAGCACCATCGACTGGTTCATCAGCAGGGAGATGGTATTGGTGCCGGAGGCCGAGGGCGGACTGGTGGCCTCGTAGGTCATCACATGGCGGGCCTCCACATTCAGCGGGAAGGTGCGCACCGTGTCGATATAGCTGCGGGATGCATCCAGCCGGCGCACCTGGTAGAGCTGGCGAAGACGGCTGTTCATGCCCGAAATGGCGGTCACATCGGTTTCGAAAAGAGAGTTGATCTCGATCACAGTGGTGGTGCTGTCGGGACCGATGGCCTTCACATCGAAGGAGGCGATCACCGGTTCAAAATTGTTCGCCCGCACCGACCGGTAGATGGGAAGTGAATCGGCCGCCACGCTGTTGTAGGAGCGCTGACGGATGATCACCTTGTTGCGGACCTTTTCAAACAGGACCACCTGCTCGGCTGTTTTGGATCCGCTGCTGGTAAAACCGAAAAAATTGGGAGGCACCGCGGCCACACGGCTCACCATCAGGAAATCGCGGCCGAGCAGGGAGTCGGGGATCTCATAATAGATTTTGTCGCCCACGAAGTGCACATCAACCACACCCTTCGCCGTAACAGCCTTCGGAGTGATCACCTTGCTGTAGTCGTTGGGGGCGGCGGACGCCCGGGAAGAGGCCGAAGCCGGGGCAGCCGGAGCTTCTGCAGCTTTGCGGGATGTAGTGCAGGAGAGGGTCAGAAAAAGTAAGGCGAGGAGGGTGGCGAGGGTAATCAGCGGTTTTTGCATGGTTGGAGTTCGGTAAAAGTTGTGTCTGATGTCTTGCGTCTTGCGTCTTGCATCTCTACTTGCATCTCTACTTGCATTTCTACTTGCATTTCTACTTGCAAATCAGGCAGTGAAATAACGGAAAATGTTCGTTTTGTAATAGCACAAGAGGATACTTTTTACAATCTTTGATGAGCGGGATCCGGGCCGTTTGTATTGTTGTGATCAGATCGTTTAATTTGCCCATATGGATATTGCAAGCTGCAGGGATTACTGCCTTTCGATGCCGGGGACCACGGAGGGGTTTCCTTTTGATGAGGATACGCTGGTTTTTTATGTGATGGGGAAGATGTTCTGCCTGACCGATGTTGATACGTTTGGGATGATCAATGTGAAATGTGACCCGGAGAAGGCGATCGAGTTGCGGGAGACGTATGAGTACGTGGTTCCGGGGTATCACATGAATAAAAAACACTGGAACAGCATCATTATGAAATATCCTGTGCCGGACCACCTCCTGAAAGAGTGGATATCAGATTCGTACAGGCTGGTGGTCGCCAAATTGCCGAAGAAGGATAGGGAGGCGATTGGCTTAATGCCATGAGGAGCGGGGATATTCAGTTTGGTGGACTTCACAATTTGGAAGGTGCCAACAACCGTGTTGGTTTAAATCGCTATGTCGGTATATCGGTACATCTTATGAATCGTTAGGTCAAATGGATTTGGTATTGGCCGGGAATGCGACATCTTGATATCCGATTCTTGAGACGTAGCGATGTAGCGATATTCGATCTGATGGGGAGCTTTACGGGCGTGCTGAGCAGGCTTGCGGTTAGGGTGGCGGTGGGCTGTTGTTGTTTCAGCTCGCCGGTGGGTTCATTTTTTGAAGGTAAACAGGAGTTGATTATCCTCGATTTTAAGGCTGTACGTATAGTTTCCCCGTTTAAGCGGACTTTCACCGACATAGTCGATGGGCTGCTTTTTATACACGCTCTCCGGGGTTTCCACTTCAATATATCCGTAGTGATAGGCCACATCAAACGGCCGGTATTCGCTGGTTTCCCCGGCAGTTACTGCGCCAAAGCTGGTCAGATCTCCCGTAAAACTGACTTTAACGTTCAGAAAATCGACCTCACCGGCATTCTCAATGCGCAAGTAGACCGTACCGGATTTATCGTCAGTTCCAAAGATGGAACAGCCGCCCAAAAGCAGGGCGAGTATGAACAGTAGTGGTTTCATGGATTTAGCTTGATTGATGTTGGGGGCTCCTGATGGTAGTACGATTAAAAAACTCCGGATGCTGCACAGTTTTCATCACCGGTGGGAAAAACATATTCATCTTTGATTGGTGATATTGCAATGATTCATATGATGCTCTTTCCCTGGTTCCATTCAATTTCTGATCCCATCGGGTTTCCGGTTCCATTCACTTCCCGTTTTGACAGTGACCATCGATCAAGAGGCTGTTGAATGCTGAAAGAAGAGCCCGAGTCAGGTTGTAGTAATGGGAATCGGTATTTTACATTATATTGATACTATATATAACCTAATTCAGATGTTATGACCGTAAAAGAGATTAAAGAGAAACTGAAAACGTCGAAAAATCCCGTAGCCAAATCATTCCACAATGGCGAGCACTTCAAAGTATTGCTTTTTGGGTTTAATAAAGGGATGAAGCTGAATGATCACACTGCCTCGATGCCGACCAAACTGCTGGTTATGGAGGGGGATGTGATCTACCACCAGGAGAGAAAAGACATCCGTATGAAGCAGTACGACGAAGTTGAGATACCTGCCGGTATGACCCATTCCGTTTCGGCGCTGTCCGACAGCCTGCTGGTGCTGACCCAGGGGTGAGTGTGTGGTTGGGCTCGTATGTATGCCCTTCGACTTCACTCGTCGCTACCGCTCCTCCTTGCGCTCAGGGTGACGGGAGGGCTTCATTCCCCATTCCATATTCTGTCTTCTAATGTTCTTTCACCAGCTGAACGGAGGGATCGATTTTTTGCGTGAGACGTGATACGAGCAGGATTGTCATAAGGCCGGAGACCATGGCGAACGTACGGAAGGGGAAGAGCACCTCGTCGCCGGAGATCATCGGGTAGGGGATGAACGTTGGCAGCCCGAGGGTTTCGAGTTTGTACACGCTGGTGATGTTCAGGGAGATGATGGTGGCGGCGATGCCGATGATCCAGATGCAACGGCGGATCACCTTCGCGAGATTTTCGGAGCTGATGTCGGGCCGGAGCAGGGGCCGGTAAACGTTCCATCCGCTCATAGAGGCGGCGGAAAGGATGGATGAATCCACCGACGACATCACCGCTGCAGCGATCGCTCCGAGGCCGATGGTTCCGATGATGCCGGGGGTGAGGTAGCGCATCACGTGGGGCAGGATGCTCGCGGGCGAATCCGGTTCGGGCAGGCCCAGGACGGCCCAGTCGGTAACGCTGCCAACGATCCCGATCATGGCGGCGGGGATGGATACCAGCAGACAGACCACGCCGGCAATGATGGACAGGCGCACCGCAATATCTGCCGTTTTGGCCGCGAGTACCCGCTGGAAGTAGACCTGCCAGGCCACACCGCCGAAGATGAGCAGCAGGGCGTAGTCCCACCACATCCAGTAGTAGTCGCCGAGTGCTTCACGGGAGGGCAGCAGGGTGGCGGATGCACCGAACTTCAGGGTGTAGGCGTCCCAGGCAGCGCTGAAGCTGCCGGCTTGGCCTGCATGCCCGGCTGCGAAGGGCAGCACAAGCAACAGACCAATAACCAGCAAAATCAGCTGAACGATGTCGGTAAGGGCCACGGCCCACAGTCCGCCGAGAGCGGTGTAGGCGATGGCGATAAGAGCCGAGATGATGATGGCCGGCTGCAGCTCCAGACCGAGCACAACCCCGAAGGTGGTGCCGAGGGCGGTCAGGATGGCGGCCGTCCAGAAGATCTCACCGCTCAGGGCGGGGATGAACAGCACCGCGGCCATCCGCTTGCCGAAACGCTGAGCCAGCGGGTCGAGCATGGTTTTGAAGCCATAGTTCCTCATCTTGCGGGCGAAAAAGAGCCCTCCCACCATCAGGCTAAGCGCATAGCCCCAGGGCGCCTGCACCCAGATGAGGCCGAAATTCGGGTCGTAGGCGTACTCGGCGGTGCCGTTGATGAATCCGCCGCCGATCCAGGTGGCACTCATGGTGAACACGGCGATGAACAGCGGCAGCTGGCGTCCGGCCAGGAGAACGCCGTTCACATCGTCGGTCTTGTGCAGGTTGGCGGCATAGGCCCCGAAATAGAAAATGAGCGCATAGAACACAAGCATGGCGAAGAACCCGGGCCACTTCACATCATAGTCGGTAAACAGGTACAGATAGCCCCCGGTGATCAGCAGAAGGGCGATCAGTGCGAAGGTTGGACCGAAGGTGGATTTGATGTGGTTCACAGACGTGATAATATAGGAAATCTGATAATTTTGATAGTGATTTCACTGTATCACGTTTCGAACATTCGAATTAGGGAACAAGAGAACATTTGAATGTAGAAGTAAAGTGGTGTGCCCCCCGTCATGGTGAGCGCAATTCGGCGCTCAGCGACGAATGTAGTCGAACCATGCGAGCAGTGCCGTGCACTGCTCAGGCGCGTTACTGGCGGAGGAGTGGTTGGTTCTCTTTATATTTCCATGGAAATCAATAGTGGGATGTGTATGGAACCTTTTGATGAACGTCCGGCTGTATCGCCGGCGGCACCTTCGGTGGCATCTTCGGTGCAAAATCCGACACCCGTGCAGAAAATTCTGGCGTGGGGGGTGCATGTGTTTACCTCGCTGGGGCTGGTTGCCGGTTTTATGGCGTTGCTGGCGGTGGTGGAGCACGACTGGCGCACCGCGATGTTCTGGCTGATCGTGGCGCTGGTGATTGACGGGGTCGACGGCACATTTGCGCGTCTGGTCAGGGTTAATGAGGTGCTGCCCCGTGTAGACGGCAAGCTGATCGACAATGTAATCGATTTCGTGAATTACGCTTTCATCCCGGCGGTCATGTTTTATGAGGCCGCCCTGGTGCCCGATACCTGGCGTTGGGCGCTCACGGTTGTGATCCTGCTGGTGTCGGCACTGTACTACGGCCGGCAGGGGATGATCTCGGATGATCACTACTTCGTCGGTTTCCCCGTGCTGTGGAACCTGGTGATGTTCTACTACATCTTCGTGACGGATTTCGGTGCGGCGGCCTACATTCTGCTTACGCTGTTGTTTGCAGTGCTGCACTTTGTACCGGTAAAGGTTGCCTACCCGAGTCGGAACGCGCGGTTCAGGGTTCCGACGCTCATTGTTTTTGTGGTGCTAACGGTCACCATGGTGCTGATTGTTTACAGCTATCCTGAGCAGCCGTTGTGGCTGGCAGTGAGTGCATATGCATCCGCGTTCTACTTTGCGGTGCTTGCGGTATACAATACGTGGATGGAGTGATGGGAAGTATGGAACAATAGAACGTTAAAGTCAGATGGTGTGCCCCACCGTCATGGTGAGCGCAACTCAGCGCAGCTGAGTGAAGTCGAACCATACGAGCAGTGCCGGGCACTGCTCAGGTAGTGAGTAGCAGGCGGGATTAAATTGCAGGCAAATCGGCCTGTGAGATTATTGTCTGGTTTATAAAAGCGGCGTACATCGATTGTCCATACTTCCACAGTGGTCTTCGGAGTTTTTCGGCATCATCAAACCCGTAAATAATGTAAGGTTCTTGTTACTATATATCATTGAGAATGGGGAGGTCAGGAAGTAGATTAATAACAGCAATAAATTATAACAAAGGTATAAGATAAAGGGTGAATAGTATGAAACGGTTAGAAAATAAAGTTGCTATTATAACAGGAGCAGCAAGTGGAATGGGCGCTGCTGAAGCCAATTTGTTTGCAAAAGAAGGTGCAAAAGTTGTTGCAACTGATATTCAGGAAGAAAAACTGCAGGATATTGTAGAGCGTATTAAAAGTGAAGGTGGAGAGGCCGTTGCCATCAAACAAGATGTTACCCTAAAAGACGATTGGGATAGGGTTGTTGAGAAAGCAGTAAAGCGCTATGGTCAGATAGATATATTGATAAATAATGCCGGAATTGGAGGCGCTGAAGGTTTTGCTAAACTCGATGATGTTGATCTTGACAGCTGGAATAAGTTTATGAACGTCAATTCTACAGGTAACTTTTTAGGCGTTAAAGCAGTGGCTCCGGAGATGAAAAAAGCGGGAAAGGGTTCAATCATTAATACCTCTTCAATAGCCGGGCTCGTGGGAGGAGCTGCCGGTATTCAGTACTCTGCATCAAAAGGTGCAAACAGAATTATGTCGAAGACAGCAGCTATTGAGTTGGCCCCACACAATATCCGGGTAAATTCAATCCATCCGGGTTTTATTGATACCCCAATGGTTTCAGTTGTTACAGAAAATAAGGAAGCACTTGAAGCCAGTCTGAAGTTGATTCCGATGGGCAGAACCGGAACTCCAGACGAAATCGCAAATCTTGTGTTATTCCTGGCATCTGATGAATCCGGTTACATAACCGGAGCTGAAATCACCATAGATGGCGGTTTTACTGCTCAATAATGACTCTAAGAGCTATTTAAAACCTCAGTCAGGGCGTCGGAATCCGTGGGGCGTTGGGATCCGTAGTGATAACCCAGGGGCGGTCCGTTGTCGAAATAATTCACTTGTTTCTGGAGGTTACCACCCGATGCCATATCTGTCCGACAAAGATGATGATGGATGTTACCGGTTATGGTGCCCGGCCGATTGGAGGTTGGGGATACCAAGAGAGAGCACTTTCTTATGTGACGATAAAAAGGGGTAAATTATTATTAAAATTCATTTTCTATTGCCCGGATGATATCTGCCTGGTCATCGTATAGTTGCTTACGCTGGTGAACGATTTCTCCCTCCCGGTTAAGTACGCTGATCATATTTGAGTGCGTAAAATCTGTATCGCTGATTCGTTTATATCTGACTCCCAGCAGCGCCGCAATTTCAAGGATATCTCCATCACTACCATTCAGCAATGTCCACGAATCACTGCTCAGGTTGTTTGCAACCGCAAATTCCAAAAGCCGTTCGGGTGTATCCCGCTGCGGGTCGATGGAGACGATCACAAAATTTGTGTACTGACGGGTTTCTTCGGTTAAATCTTTTTCAATTCGTTTCATATCAGCCAGAATACGCGGACAAGCAAATTCACAGTAGGTATAAACCATAGCCAGAACCTGCACTTTTCCCCGTAAAACATCAAAATCCACTGAATGGCCATGCTGATCCTTCCAGGTACTGGAAACATGATATATTGATTCATCGGCCGGCTCACCATATTCCATCTCCATTCCGGAGTGTTCGGAGTGATCACTCTGTTGCAAATCTATCTGCCTGTTGTGTTGAGTGTGATCATCCTGATCTGTCTTCCCGGAGGGTGAAGAGTGATCACTTTGCTGCATATCCAGCTGCCCGGAGTGTGAAGAGTTATTTTCGCGGGAACAGCCGGCAAAAATAGTGATGAGGATGAACAGTATATAAGTGATGGCGCTCGGTTTCATAAATCAGGTGTTTTGTAATCCATTGCCAGCCGGAATCCCAGATTTCCGACTGAAAAATCAGCTTCGAGGCTCCCCCGAAATGCATATCTCAGGAAAGCCGCATAGTTTGACTTATCGGCGTCTGATGCAGCAGCGCTGCCGGCTGCACAATAAAACTGTTTAAGGTCTCCCTGGTCGGCACGCGATTCACCGCTGATGAAAACCGTGTTAAAATCCAGCACCCACTCCCAGATCAACCCATGCAGATCGTGTACACCGAAGTAGTTGGGATCGTTATCACCTACGGCCGGCAAGATGCCGGGATTGGGCTTACTGTACCAATTCAATATTTCCTGCACAAACAGTTCATCTCTTGCAGCCATCGGTTTTTTCCTGCTCGCAGAGGCTGCATATTCCCATTCTTCAAGTGTTGGCAGGCGTTTCCCCTTCCATTTGGCATAGGCGCGGGCCGCAAACCAGGATACATTTGTAACCGGGCTGTTTTTTAAAGTGTCGGCATTTGGGCCAATATCCAGATCTGCTGACCATTTTTTGAGATAACCCTCATCAGCAAAGATCTTTTTCACCTGTGAACGTCTCCATTCAGGATTGGCGGTAACAAACTCAAGGTATTCGGCATTAGTTACCGGGTATTTATCGAGATAAAAGGGCTCTACATGTACGGGTTCTTCACTATAACTGAAAAAAGGTAAAAATTCGCCACCTGCAATTAAGGCCATATCGCCGGATTGGGCAGCCAGTGAAACTGCTGTTCCGGTAATGATCAGCAAAACAAATTGTGTAATTCGGTATATCATTGCGAATCTACCCATTTTACGAGTCAGGTGGTCCGGCTTCACGAACCCGGTTTACATCATCAGGGGTTACTTCCCCGCCGCCATTATCAAAATTGTTGAGAAGATAGGTTACCACATTGGCAACCTCTTCATCACTCAGGTTTTGCCGGGGCATCACGCCATCATAGATCTGTCCGTTCACGGTAATTTGTCCTGAAAGTCCGTGAACAATTGCACTGACAGCAAGGTCATGATTATCAATGATGTAGTCTGATTTAACCACAGGGGGGAAGGCTCCTTCAATCCCGGTCCCATCGGCCATGTGGCACGCCTGACATACAGAAGTGTATGTTATCAGGCCGTACTGTATACGTTCCTCAAGTGTTCTTGCAACGGGTTGAGCTCGTTCTAATTCGGGTATATTCTGTATTGCCCCGCCTTCAGGTTGATAGACGCGCTCGAGCTGCTGACCGGTAAACACATTTTCATTCTCTTCGCCGGATACGGCAAGGATGGCAAGAGCACCCTTATTGAATGCGCGGAAAATCGCATGATCTACCAGGATGTAATCACCGGGGACTTCAGTCTTGAATTCAACCACTGCAGATCCGCCGGCGGGAATGGCAGTGGTCTGAACATTTGTCTGAAAATGATTTCCCCCTTCATAATACACTTTATCAAAAATTTCCCCGATCACGTGGAAAGAAGATGTGAGATTAGGTCCACCGTTTCCAACAAAAAGACGAACAACATCGTCCCGTTCCGCTGTTATTGCATTTTCATGCATCATGGCACCCACAGAACCGTTAAAAACAACGTACGACGCATCTTCCTTTATGGCCCGGTTCATGTCAAAAGGCTGGTGGCCCCGTTCTCCGAAATCGCCCCTGGTATAAAATTCGCTCTGCATCACGTAGTATTCTTTATCAACTTCGGGCAGGCCTCCCGCCGGTTCAATCAAAATCAACCCATACATTCCATTAGCAATGTGCATACCTACGGGAGCCGTTGCACAGTGATATACATACAGCCCGGGGTTTAATGCGCGGAAGGTGAAGACAGTTTCACGGCCAGGTGCTGTAAAAGTAGATTCAGCCCCTCCTCCGGGGCCGTTAACGGAATGCAGGTCAATATTGTGCGGCAACTTGTTGTCGGGGTGATTCTGCAGATGAAATTCGATCATATCCCCCTCGCGTGCACGGATAAACTTCCCGGGTACTGAGCCACCGAAGGTCCACATCATATAGGAAACACCATCAGCAAGACGCATCTCTTGTTCTATGACCTCCATTTTTACAATCAGTTTTGTGGCGTGGTTTCGGTCAATGGGCGGGGGGACGTTCGGCGGAAGAGTTAAAACTGCTTCTTCTTCGCCGATTATTTCGGCCGTTACGGGATCGAATTTTGAATTTTCACTGCATCCTGCAGTAATGCAGATTACTATGCAGAAAATGGAGTACAGGAAGGGCCGATTGTAAGAGCGCATAATTACCT
>JAIVHB010000054.1 GCA_020201275.1 Rhodothermaceae bacterium
GCCTTGACGACATGGACATCCGCATACTCACGGCACTTATAGGCAATTACAAGGGCGGACCGGTTGGTGTTGGTACCCTTGCCGTTGCCGTAGGCGAAGAGAAGGGGACCATTGAAGAAGTTTACGAACCCTTCCTGATACAGGAGGGTTTTCTGCAGAGAACCCCCAAGGGAAGGGTGGCTACGGCCAAAGCCTTCAGCTATCTGGGTATACAACCGGTTGCCGATAACAGGGATCTGTTTACCTGATTATCCGCTAATATGAGCCTTTTCAGTACCGGGCGGAACTTTCGGTGCAATGACCGGCAAAGGTATACCGTTGTTTAACGACCGGAATCAACAACATGAGTTACAATGCCCGTAACGGTAGTGTTCCGCAGCAGTTCAAAGCACTGTTTTTTCCCTGAAAATTTGTATTTTTGCTTTTCTGTTTTATAAAAGAGAAAACAGGCCCTGACTATGGGCCGGCAATCACCAGGTTAACCCAAAGAATCCGTATTCATTAATGAAGAAATTATTTACATCCGAATCCGTATCGGAAGGCCATCCAGACAAAGTATCAGATCAGATTTCCGACGCCATCCTGGATGCCCTGCTCGAAATAGACCCGAACTCACGTGTTGCAGTTGAAACTCTGGTAACTACAGGACTTGCCGTTATTTCCGGAGAAGTAACCACGCAGGCCTATGTGGATGTACAGGAAATTGTACGTGAAACCATCCGCCGGATCGGATACACCAAAGACAGCTACCGTTTTGATGCCGATTCCTGCGGTGTCATGGTGAGCATCCACAGCCAGAGCCGCGATATCGCTATGGGTGTTGATGAGGGCGATAACAAGGCACAAGGCGCTGGCGACCAGGGTATGATGTTCGGTTATGCCTGCCGTGAGACCGAAAATTACATGCCCCTCACCATTCAGCTATCCCATGACCTGGTGCGTGAGCTGGCCGTCATCCGCAAAACGACGGATCTGATGCCCTACCTGGCACCCGACAGCAAAAGCCAGGTGACCGTCGAAAACGATGAAAACGGAAATCCGGTGAGGGTACATACCGTTGTACTGTCCACCCAGCACGACGAGGGCGTGAGCCAGGAGCAGATCCGGCAAGACGTGATCAAGCACCTGATTCCAAGGGTTATCCCGGCCGATATGATCGACGAGAATACCATCTTCCATGTGAACCCGACCGGTAAGTTTGTCATAGGCGGCCCGCATGGCGATACCGGGCTTACCGGACGGAAAATTATTGTGGATACTTATGGCGGACACGGAGCACACGGCGGCGGCGCTTTCTCAGGGAAAGATGCGACAAAAGTGGACCGCAGTGCGGCCTACGCGGCGAGGCATATCGCGAAAAATATTGTGGCCGCGGATCTGGCCGATAACTGCCTGATTCAGCTCGCCTACGCAATTGGTGTGGCTGAACCGGTCTCCATCAATGTGAATACCTATGGTACGGGTAAGGTTTCTGACGATAAATTGGCCGCCATTGTTACCGAACTATTCGATTGTACCCCGGCGGGTATCATAAAACGGCTGGACCTCAAAAAGCCCATTTTCAGCAAGACGGCGGCTTACGGGCACTTCGGCCGTGATGAGTTCTCCTGGGAAAAGCTCGATTACGTCGATAAACTGAAGGCATTGGCCGAAACACCTGCTTATGCCGGTCTTGGTTGAAAAATAATAAGCCATAAATCGCTGGATCATGAGAATAGCACTGCATAAAATGCCTGTCATACGAATCATGATGCTGACAGCCCTGATCAGTGTGGTCGGGACAGCCGTGGTCGCCCAGTATCAGGATGAAGACCGAAGCACTATAATGAGCTGGCTTGAAGAAGGGGACGAGCATTTCGGACCGGATTCTGACCCGTCCGATGTAATCGAATTCTACGGCAGAAAGCAGCTCGGCATTGAGTATGTGGCAGGACTGCTGGATGTGGAGCCGGTGGAAACCCTGGTTGTTACGCTGCAGGGGTCAGATTGCGTGCTGTACGTTGAAAACAGCTTTGCCCTTGCCCTCACTACGCTTCAGGGAAGCCGTTCATGGGACCGTTTCACCGCAAACCTCAAATTAATACGTTACCGGGAGGGGGAGATCGATGGGTACAACTCACGTATTCATTATTTCTCCGACTGGATGAAAACCAACGAGGAGAAGGGTTTATTTAAGGTGCTGCACCAGGAACCGGATCTGCCAGTGATTAACCAGGCACAGTTTATGACAGCCAACCGGGCGGCCTACCCGAAGCTGGCCGAATCCGACTCACTGTTCTATCTTATCGCGACCCGCGAAGCACAGCTGCGAACACATACCCTGTATTATGTTCCCGCAGAAAAAATCCCGGAGTATGAAAAAAACTGGAAAACCGGCGACCTTCTCGGTTTTGTCTCCACGATCGACGGCCTCGATATTGCCCATACCGCACTGATCCACCGCGATGGCAACCGACTGGGATTCTATCACGCCAGTACGGTCGGTGAGGTGATGAAAGATCCCAAAACGATATACGAATACACCCGCGACCGCAGAAATGTAAAAGGGGTTGTAGTGGCAAGGCCCCTGTTTACGGACAACTGATCAGCACCTAAAAACGGACCGTACATGATACGTAACTTCGGAACCACCGGTCTCAGGGTAAGCGCACTGGGCTTCGGCGGTGCGCAGATTGGCGAGGCATCGGTAACGGAAAAAGAGGCCGAATATCTGCTCAACACCGCTGTGGATGAGGGAGTAAACCTGTTCGATACTGCCAGGGGGTACGGACAGTCGGAAGAACGGATCGGGCGCTATCTCAAAAAAAGGCGGAACGATATTGTGATCTCCACCAAGGTGGGTTACGGTGTGTACGGAGTACCCGACTGGACCTACGATTCGGTAATCCGCGGGGTGGATGAGGCACTGAAAAAGTTCAAAACAGGTTATATCGATATTGTGCATCTTCACAGCTGTTCCTTTCATGTAATCCGGGATGGCGGTGTTACCGATGCGCTGCAGGAGTGCGTGATGCAGAAGAAGATCATTCTGCCCGCATATTCGGGCGATAATTTCGATCTCGATATTGCAATCGGATCGGACAGTTTCGGATCAATACAGGCATCGGCCAACCTGTTCGATCAGCGCTTTATCGACCATCAGCTCTATTCGGCAAAAGTTAAGGGGATAGGGGTAATAGCCAAACGTCCGCTGGCGAATGCGCCCTGGCGGTTTGAGCACTATCCGAAAGACCACTATTGTGAGCCCTACTGGCTGCGAATGCGCGCTATGAATCTCGATTTCGGTATGCCAGCCGACGAACTTGCCATCCGGTTTGTGGCCTGGACATGGGGCATCGACAGCTGCATTGTGGGTACAACAAGTCCCGAAAGAATCCGCCACAATGCCAAACTGATCAGGAAGGGCCCGCTGTCGCCTGATGTGGTGCACGCGATCCGCAGTCGTTTCCGCGATTGTGATCATGGCTGGGAAGCGCAGGTCTGAACCCTTTGTCGTTTCACGCCTTTCGTCTATTTTCCGTACATGAAGATTTGTATAATTGCCAACCCGTCAAAGTATGCCGTGCGCGATGCACTTGTGGTCACGCTGCAATGGTGCATAGAAAAAGAGATTGAAGTATTCATAGCGCAACAGCTGGCAGGCCTGGCAGAAAATATGACCCACAATCACATCACCTATACCGGTTCGGAGCAGGAAGCGATAGAGCGTGCAAATGTAATTGTAGCCGTGGGCGGCGACGGTACCATGCTGCATACCGCCACCATGGTGGGAAGCAGCGGGAAACAGATCCTGGGTATCAACAGCGGGAAAATGGGTTTTTTGGCCAGTGTAAAATCGGATGATGTAACCCAAGCGCTGAACCATGTGCTGGAAGGGAATTTTGTGACCGACAGGCGCTGTGTGCTGCAGGCCACCGACCAGAACGGCCGTATCCACTATGCACTGAATGAATTTGTTTTTCTGAAGCACAGTTCCGTTTCCATGATCACCCTGTCGGCCTGGTGCGATGGGCTGTTCATTAACCGTTACTGGGCCGACGGCCTGATAGTTTCCACACCCACAGGATCGACGGCCTACAATCTGTCGGCTGGCGGACCGATTGTGTACCCCGGAACCGATGTGATGATACTCACGCCCATCAGCCCCCATATGCTCACAACAAGACCGCTTGTACTGCCCGCAAAAAGTAATATCCGCATCGCTTCAGACCCCGCCGATCAGCAAATATTGTTTTCGAATGACGGCCAAATTCCGGATATTAACAGTGATGCCATGGCAATGGAAATCCGCAGGTCTGACTATACTATAGATTTAATCCATATGCCTGGGCAGAGTTATTTTGAAACACTTAGAGAAAAATTGATGTGGGGCATAGATCTGCGGGAGCAACGGCCCCGCACTTAGTATTTAATCATTATTTAATCCGATTTAGTTATGAAAATTTCAGTAGTAGGAGCCGGAGGAAATGTAGGCTCCACCGTAGCGCTGAGCATTGCACAGCGTGATTTCGCCAAAGAAGTTGTTGCTGTTGACCTCGAAATCAAAAAGGACGACAAAACGTTTAATCCGGCCAAAGGGCGCGCACTCGACGAGTGGCAGACAGCCCCCATCCACCTGTTTGATACCTTTGTTCACGGCACTACCGATTACGCCGCGACCAAAGATTCCGATATCTGTGTGATAACAGCCGGTGTACCGCGCCGGCCCGGCATGAGCCGTGACGACTTGCTGAGCACAAACGCCAATATCGTTAAAACGGTAACCGAAAAGCTCATGCAGCATTCGCCCGATACCATCATTGTTGTGGTCTCCAACCCGCTTGATGTGATGACCTATGTGGCGTACAAAGCCAGCGGGCTGCCCGCCGAAAAAGTGATGGGCATGGCTGGTATTCTTGATACTGCCCGTTACCGTGCTTTCCTGGCAAGTGAACTCAACGTATCACCGAAAGATATCCAGGCGCTCATTCTGGGCGGCCATGGCGACACCATGGTGCCACTGCCGCGGTATACAACCGTTGCCGGCATCCCGGTTACCCAGCTCATCAGCAAAGAGAAGCTGGATGCTATCGTTGAACGAACCAAAATGGGTGGCGGCGAGCTCGTCGGCCTGATGGGCACTTCGGCCTGGTATGCACCGGGCGCGGCTGCCGCACAGATGGTAGAAGCCATTGCACTCGACCAGAACCGTATATTCCCGTGTGCAGCCTGGCTCACCGGTCAGTACGGCCTGAACGATCTGTATGTAGGTGTGCCGGTTAAACTCGGCAAAGGCGGCATCAAAGAGGTGATCGAAATCGAACTGGATTCCGATGAAAAAGCCATGCTGGATGCATCCGCCGAACATGTTCGCTCATCGTTCGAAGACCTTGGAAGGCTGATGACCTTCTGATCGATCTTTGTTGATTGATTGAATGAAAGCCGGTACTGGCAACAGACCGGCTTTTTTTATCCGCACCTGTTTCTCACCGGTAATGTTGACGCACCGGTTGTCCTGAAATCCAAAACGAACTCTGATTATGAAACATTTTCTGATCATCATTGCACTGATACTGGCATCCATCTCATTATCGGCCTGCGGCGAAAGGGCTGAAACCCCGGATGTTCCGGTGAGTGAAGTCCCGGCCGATGTGCCTGTGAGTGAAACCCAGGATGTACATGTGAGTGATGTGCCGGCCGATGTACCGTTTCCCGACACGGAACGCCCGGTTACGCCAAATACCGACACCTCCACCCCCACCGACCATCCGCAAACCGAAGCGTCTGGCACAACTGAAGACCCGACATCCGAAGCGGCCGATACCACAGCTGAGATTGAACGACCCCAAGACCGTTCCACCGGCAGGATGAGGCCCGAAGTGATGGCCTACAGGCCGGAGTTCCGCGGTATCATCGGCGATAACAACCGCCCCACGGTGATGGGCAAAACCACCGGTGAAGTCGAGGCCATTCTGGGCGAACCCCGGGCACTCGTGCGGCAGACCGCCGCCAATCCGGAATTCAGCAGGGAGGTGCGTATCTATTCACCCTACGATGAAGATCCAACGGGATTCTATATCTACTTCCGGGCAGGAGTGGTCGTTGAAGAACGTATGGATGAATTCAACGGGCTTTACGGCAGTGCCGTACTTGAGTGGTTTAAAATGTAACACTTGTAGCAATGTTTGGTAATTCTGACCCTGAGCCGGTCTGTTACTCTGCATATTTATATTTAACTGTTCTGATCCAAAAAATTACCTGATCATGATGAAGCTGATTTCTGCCGGTGTTCTGGCACTTTTTCCATTTTTGCTGTTATCAACCATGTTATCTGCACAGAATTCCACGGTGGATGAATACCGTTCGCTGCATTTTTCGGCCGCCGAATCACTCACTGGCGGCGGTAGCGCTTTTGAACGATCGGATGACGGGCGGATGAGCCTTGCCTCCGGTATACGGGAGGGCACCGTGATTTCGGACCCGGTGGCCATCCCCTTTGAAAATCCCGATCCCTTCATCGCCATTTCGGCGGTTTGGAAGGCCCAAAGCCCCGATCATCATCTTATCAGCCTGCAACTGCGCACATCACCCGACGGATCCAACTGGGGCGGGTGGAATGATGCGGATATCGACCATCATGTGGAGCCGGCCGAAGAGGATCTTTTTCACAGCCATCTTCTGTTTTTCGGCCGCGACAGCCGGTTCGTGCAGTACCGGGTAACCATGTCGAGATCCATGATCAACACAGCTCCGCAGCTGGACGATGTGACCCTGCATTTCATTAATCCGGGGGCGACGAATGAGGATGATATGGCTGTAATAGAGAGCAAGTCGGCCGAAAACCGGCAGCCCCTTCGCTTCACTCCATCCGTGGAAACCGATGAAAGCATACCGAATTTTCTGGAAGTACGGGATGTAATTCCACTGCCAATGGTGTGATCTACCAGGGGCGGGCATTCAACACAGACGGCAACAAGGATGTGATTGGGGCACATGTGTCACAACAGAATTCCTATCTGATGGGAATTTGTGTTATTGGCGACTACACGTCGGATGTTCCATCTGATGCGGCCCGGATCAGTTTGCATGAGATGCTGGCATGGAAAGCAAGCGATAGAAATATTGATCCGCTTGGCAGATCTTTAAAGAGCGGTTTCGGCATGCAGGATAATATTGCAGGGCACAGGGATTACATGAGTACCGACTGCCCGGGCAATTCCTTCCACCCGCAGCTTCCCTCAGTTCGCATAGCGGTTGATGCCTTACTTAAAGGTGAGGTGATCGCCGACAAATACTACATCCCGCAGGGTGAGCACGACAAGGGTTTTACATCGCTGGCCGATGCGGTGACCTGGCTCAACAGTAACAATCTGGCCGGCCCGACCGAGTTCCGGATCACGGCCGACCTTGACGAGAGCGGTACCGATATCGTATTCGACCGGAATGATCTGAGCAATTTCCGCAGTTTGACCATCCGGCCTGACGACGGGGTTAGCCCGGTGGTACGGGTCAGGCAGCTGCATTTCTTTGCCACGAAATTCATCACCATCGACGGGGGCAGTTCGCGTACTCTTACGCTTTTGCTCGACGACGAAGAGGTGCAGCAGGCTATCTACATTGAGGGAAGCTCCCGCGACATCACCATCCGGAATACCAACATTACTTATGAAAACAGAAGCGCCACGGCCAGCGCCATACAGCTCAGGCGGGTTGACAGCGGACCCGGTTTCGGTGCGCCGGCCGCGATCAGGATCCTGAACAACCGGATCGGCGACAGTGACCGCCGTTTCTATGACGGGGTGCTCACACTGGGTTCAAGCGACAGACGGGTTCAGCTCGAAGTTCGCAATAACGAGGTATTCGTTACAAGGCGCGGGTTCACCGACTGGTTTACGACGGGAAGTACCTACAGCGTAAACCGGGTACACAGCGGTGCAGAGGCCGGAATCTGGATCAGCGAGTCGGTCGACGGGATCTATTCCGGTAATGTTCTGCACGCCGACAGGGGGGTTCACCTGTTCGGTTCGGCGCGGCCGCGCATTGATAATAATGTGATTACCGGCGACATCATGGGCATCGATGTGTCGGGTGCCGGCCCCGACCGTGTAATACGCCGGTAGCCGCGGCCTGTTCGGGATCAGCCATTCAGGCGTTCTTGGCGTTACAGCCCGATACCATATAGTACACAATTCCATTCTGATCGGCGAGAACAACGGGACCGGGGTACAGGCTGCTATTGGCACAACGGTTACGAATAATCCTGCAGTTTACACCATTCAGAACAACCTGCTGCTGAACCTCAAAACGGGCGGCAATACCTATGCCCTGTACTGGAATGCCGGCGAGTCGGGCAGCGGATCGCTGAGTTCGGATTTCAACAACCTTTATGCTCCGGGAAGTTCGGTGGCCTACCGCGGCGGGAATAACTTTCAGGGTCTTGACAGCTGGCAGACGGCTTCCGCAGAGGATGCCTCATCGGTCTCCAAAAACGTGACCTTTGTGGCCGAAGACGACCTGCGTCTTGCCGGGGAATCTGTTGAGGATGCAGAGCTGGTCGGAACCGCTGTTGCGATAATCACTGAAGATATTGACGGAAATCTCCGGAATCCGAATACGCCGCAGATGGGTGCCCATGAGGCCATTGCGGCCGGACCCGCCGAATTCATCCTGGTAGAAGGTTTTGAAAATTTTGATGAATGGCCGGCCGGATGGGAACGCACCAACGCGCGTCTGTTCAGCGACGAGCTGGCCCACGACGGCGAAGGCGGTAACACCGAAGGCAACTATCTGGGCACGGATGTATTGGGCAACACCACCGGGGTGGTTTCGCCTGTGATCAAGGATCCCGGCACACTCACGTTCTGGGTATCAACCTACAGCAACGATTCCGGTATGGATCTGCTTGTGCAGGTATCGGCCGACGGAATTTTATGGAATACTGTGGCAAGCTACAGTGCCGTACCGGGCGGTGGTGGTGATTTCTCGTTCCAATGGACACAGAAAACGGTGAATATACAGCTGCCGGGATTTTACCGGGTACGGTGGATCACCGACGGACCGGTAGCTGAAGGTTTCTTCATCGACGACATTTCGGTTACGCAGGGAACCGTTGTGAACATTGAACCCGTTCTTACTGAACTGCCCGGGCGGGTTGAGATGGATCAGAACTATCCGAACCCGTTCAATCCGGAAACGGTAATCCGGTTTCGACTGAATGAAACAGTACCTGTGAGGCTGGAGGTGTTTACCATCACCGGTCAGCGGGTGCAGACCCTGGTAAGTGGTTTGCGTAAGGCGGGTGTACACAGCGTCCGTTTCGACGGGGCCAGCCTGGCCAGCGGGGTGTACATCTACCGGCTTATGGCCGGAGGGGATGTGCTCACGCGTAAGCTTACACTAATTAAATAGAATCTTAAAGTATTAAAATTGATTTCATTGGGCACCAAATATTTATCCCCGCTTTTCTCTAAGTGACTATAATAAACACGTAGCGGATAAATACAGGGCTGAGTAGAATAATAACCAGCATAATTGAATGAGACCGGAAGTTTGAGGCTTGAACCACAACAGATGGAATATTGCCCGGTATCGTTATGTGGCAAGCATGTGGCATGTGGGAAAAAAGTAAGGTTAACCGATCATTT
>JAIVHB010000007.1 GCA_020201275.1 Rhodothermaceae bacterium
GTCGTAACCGGTCGTTCCAAGCCGGTTGTGTACAGGAACCACGCGGAAAGCCGTATCCGCGAATATGGTGGCAATCAGCAGCAGGGCCGGTACAGAAAGGGTGTACGGCATGAATTCGGGAGCAGATACCAGCACGATGGCTGTACTCAGCTCGGTGAGCATAAGCGGGCCCACAATGAATGTGATGCGTGTGCTGTGAAAATGGTGAAACTCCGGAAATTGACGGGGATCGGTAAACCGTATGGAAGGGTAATGAACAAGCTGTACCATCCAGGCAAGACCGGTCATTAGCAGGGTGGCGGCAAATCCAATCAAAAAAAGTGTGAACATAGTGGTTATTATGAGAATCGGGACAGGCGATTAGTCGGAAGATTATGTATTTTTGCTGTCTTTGCGAAAAATGATTATCAAAATTAACTGAATAGGAGCAGAACGTTCAATGTCGCTCAAGCGCACCCATACCTGCGGAGAACTCAGGAAAGTAGAAACCGGAAACGAAGTCGTATTAAACGGATGGGTTGACAAACGCCGTGATCTTGGCGGGGTCATCTTTATTGACCTGCGCGACCGCTACGGTGTAACCCAGGTGGTTTTCTCACCCCAGGACAACAGCGAAGCCCACGGCCTGGCCGATCAGCTGCGCCCGGAATTCGCCATCGGCATAAAGGGCGTTGTACGTGAGCGCAGCCGCGAAACCGTGAACCCGAACCTGGGCACCGGCGAAATTGAGGTACGGGTGATGGAACTCACCATCTATTCACGCTCGGAAACCCCACCGTTCGAAATCAGGGATGACCTCAAAGCCAACGAGGATATCAGGCTCAAGTACCGCTATCTCGACCTGCGCCGCCCGGCAATGCAACGGAACATGCTGCTGCGGTCGAAACTCTACCAGGTTGTACGCTCCTATTATACCCGGAATCAGTTCGCCGAGGTCGAAACACCCGTACTCATGAGAAGCACCCCCGAAGGTGCCCGCGACTATCTTGTACCCAGCCGGGTTAATCCGGGCCGGTTTTTTGCCCTGCCACAGAGCCCGCAAACCTACAAGCAGATTCTGATGATCGCCGGCATGGACCGCTATTTCCAGATCGTAAAGTGTTTCCGGGATGAGGACCTCAGGGCCGACCGCCAGCCGGAATTCACCCAGATCGACGTGGAGATGAGCTTCGTGAACGAAGAAGATATCTATGAAATGACCGAAGGCCTGCTTAAAGAGATACTCAGCGAAACGATCGGTGTGAAAGTGGAAACCCCGTTCCCCCGCATGACCTACAGCGAGGCCATCACAAATTACGGCATCGATAAACCTGATCTCCGGTTTGGCCTGCGCTTTGTCGATTTTTCAGCCATTGTGGGCGGATCGGAGTTCCGTGTATTCTCCAAAACCGTTGACGATGGCGGTGCTGTGGTCGGTTTTGTTGTTCCCGGTATGGGCTCGCTCGGCCGCGGGGTGATGGACCGCCTCACCAACCGTGCCAAGGAGGAGACCGGTGCCGGCGGGCTCATACGAGCTGATAGACGAATCGAAATTCAATCTGCTCTGGGTTACCGATTTCCCGCTTCTCGAGTACGATCCCGAACAGGCACGCTATTTTGCCATGCACCACCCCTTTACCTCGCCAAAACCGGAAGACCTTCACCTTGTTGAAGAAAACCCGGCCGCCATCCGGGCCCGGGCGTACGATATTGTGATGAACGGCAGTGAAATCGGCGGCGGATCTATACGTATCCACGACCGCGAACTGCAGCAGAAGATGTTCGGTCTGCTGGGCATCGGCGAAGAAGAAGCCCAGGAAAAATTTGGGTTCCTGCTTGATGCATTCCGCTACGGTGCGCCACCGCACGGCGGCATCGCCCTCGGCCTCGACCGCATCGTGATGCTGCTCACCGGCGCACGGAGCCTGCGCGATGTAATAGCGTTCCCGAAAAACCAGCGGGCACAAAGCCTGATGGACAACTGCCCCGACGTGGTCGATACAAAACAGCTCGACGAACTGCATATTATGCTGAAACCGTCTGTTAAGCCGGTCTGATTATCACGTTCTGCTACAACTTCCGGATCCATGATTTACGCAAACGGAAAAGCTTTGCAATCGCATGGGCCGAAAGTGGCCGGATCTAATGAGTCGGGATCAAATGAGTTTAAGTAAAAGAGTCGAAATCGAAAGATTCTGCTTATAAAGTGGCCGGGACTAAAATGACTGTACCGAAAGTGGCAGGAATTGATGGTCCGATGCCGGGCTCAATGATCTGTTCATCGAATGTGACCGCATTTTTATTGATATACCCGTCGGCTTGTCAGATTCCGGTGCGCGTGCATGTGATGTTGAACTCAAAAAGGCCTTGCCGCCACGTAAAAAAGCATCCGTATTCATAACGCCAGTGCGCAGCGCAGTATATGCGGCTGACTACCGTGAGGCATGTGACCTGAATTTTCAGGCGGCGGGCAAAAAAATTTCCATTCAGGCCTGGAATATCACTAAACGCATCCGCCAGGTTGATGAACTTCTAAGAGCCGACGCATCACTTGTTTCCCGCCTGTATGAATGCCATCCCGAATGGCAGTTTTATCAGTTTTCGGGCGTGGAGATGCCCTCCAAAAAGACCGCCGTTGGCATTGATGCCCGGTTGAAGCTGTTGGCGGGCCGGCTTCCCGGTGCACAGGAACGGTACGATGAAACCATGAGAGCAACCCTTAGAAAAGATGTGCAGCCCGACGACATCCTCGATGCAATGCTGCTTGTACATGTTGCCCGTTTAAGTGCAGGCGCAGCCTCAGTGCTATCATTCCCTGCACAATTGCAGTATGACCCCTTTGGCCTGCCCATGAATATCTGGTATGTTGACGGGATCAGGAAGCAGTCTTAAAAAGAACGTGAGAACCTCGCACATTAAATCACTGTCAGGCTGGCGGACAAACAGTCCCACCAGTCAGTATTGGATATCAGGCTCGTGGGTTGCCCGTAGTGAGGCATTGGGCAAAACGGCGCGGCTGCATCCGTTAATCGGTGATCCTGGTATCCGAAAGCAGTTTTCTGTACTTCACACCAGCCTTGTAGACCCGGTTTACACCGTTAAAGGCCGCAACGCGGTAGGCTTCCGAGTAGGTCGGGTAGTTCAGTATGTGGTTGATGAAATACCGGATGTCTCCGTTCCTGGCCATCACAGCCTGCCCGAGGTGAATGATCTCGCAGGCTTCATCCCCTACAATCTGTACACCGAGCAGCCTGAATGTAGCGGTTTCGAAAACCAGCTTCAGCAGGCCCGATTTACTGTTGTTGATGGCCGCTTTCGTAAGTGAATTGTAATAGGCACGACCAACAGTCACATCAAAGCCTTCAGCCCTGGCTTCTTCTTCGTTCAGGCCGATATTGGATATTTCGGGGATGGAGTAGATGCCGAAGGGAACGTCGGCGCTTACCTTGCTTGCCGGTATATCAAACATCGCGCAGCTGACCAGCCGGCCCTGGTTGAACGAAGCGGATGCAAGTCCCGGGTAGCCGATCACATCACCCGCTGCAAAAATGTTGGGTGTAGCTGTGCGCAAGTGTTCATCCACTTTTATAAATCCCTCTTTGTCGGTTTTAATACCCACATTTTCCAGACCGATTTTGGTGGTGTTGGGTATCCGCTTGCCGAAATACAGCACCTGTTCTGACTCGATAACCATCAGTTCATCCGATTTGCCCATCGTGAAACGCACTTCGGTATAATTCCGGAGCAGATTAAAACTGATGCCTTTAAGAATTACACTGCTTTTAACCCCGATCCGGTTCTGTTCGAGTGTTGAAAAAAATTCCTGGCGGATTTCATGATCGAGAAACCCGAGAAAGTCGTCGTTCAGGTTCAGGATGTTCACTTTTGTACCAAGCGCATTGAATATGGTGGCATATTCGATCGCGTTGATCCCGGTGCCTACAATGGTAAGGCGGCGCGGGATGTGTGTCAGATTCATAAGTGAAGACAGATCCAGTATGGTCTCCTGGTTCACATCGAACAGCGATGGCGGCCGGGGGCTGCTTCCGGTGGAAATCAGGATGAACTTGCCGGTATACTTCTTCACCTTGCCCAGGTGGTCGGTAACCTCAACGGTGTTTGGATCGGTGATCCTGCCAAAGCCGCGGGCCGTGTCGATCTCGTTTTTGATGAGATTGCGCTTGATCTCGCTGTTCTCGTGGTCAATTACTTTTGATTTGAACTTCAAAAGGTCCTGCATCTGAAACAGGTCAAAGGCTTTCTTGCCGCCGAGGTCGCCAAACTGCTGGGTGAACTTATGAATGTTCATGGCCGCGTCGCGCAGGGCCTTGCTGGGCACCGTACCGGTGTTGATCCAGGAGCCGCCGAGCTGCTGCTGATGGGCTTCGACCAGCAATACTTTTTTGTCAAATTTGGATGCCTGCATCGCACCGGAAAAACCAGCCGGCCCGCTGCCTATTACGATCAGGTCGTACGTCTTTTTGCTCATGGGAGAGATATTTCAAAGGTTGTAAACACGATAACAACCAAAAGGTGCTATTCAACACCGGGCAGTACAACGTAATTAGCCCGGAAATCGTGATAATATACAGGTATAATTGAGACAGTACATTATAATTTCCGTCCCGGTTTTTCTTTTATCGGCTGATGGATGCTATATTACATTCTGCAAAGTGCTTAAATGTGCTGTCAGCTAACTGAAATATTTGCAAAGAAATCATTGAGGAGTTATGTCATATACATTGCCCGATTTACCCTATGCACACAATGCATTGGAACCACATATTGATGCCAAAACCATGGAAATTCACCATGGCAAACACCACAAAGGGTACGTGGATAAAGTTAACGCCGCGCTGGAAGGCCACGAATTCGCAAAAAAACCGATCGAAGAGGTCCTGAAAAATATTGACGCTGTCCCGGCCGATAAAAAGCAGGCTGTGATCAACAACGGCGGCGGTCATGCCAACCACTCGCTATTCTGGACCATTCTCTCTGCCGACGGGGGAGGTGCACCGGGCGGAGACCTGGCACCGGCCATCGATTCCACCTTCGGCAGTTTCGAGAAATTCAGGGATGAATTCGCGAACGCCGCCGCCACACGGTTTGGGTCCGGCTGGGCCTGGCTGTGCGTTGATGGCAGCGGAAAACTTAAAGTAATGTCTACCGCCAACCAGGACAGCCCCTATATGCAGGGCCTTACCCCGATTCTCGGCCTGGATGTGTGGGAACACGCCTACTACCTGAATTACCAGAACCGCAGGCCCGACTACATTTCCGCATTCTGGAATGTGGTTAACTGGAAAAAAGTGAACGAACTGTACAAGGCGGCCAAATAGCCGCCACAAATCGTACATTCACCAATCCTGAATTGCAACACGAAAGGCTGCCTGCACAAGGTAGCCTTTCCTATTTGCGCCTGTCGGCTAACTGAACCTTTACCCATCGCGAATAGGTTTCGTTCAGCTGATAGTACAGGGCCGGATTCGAAATCTGCTGGGTATTGTCGGGCCTGCTCCTCCCGTACGGATCGTACTGGCTCTGGCGTGCATCGGCCGTTGCCTGGGTCGGACTCTCGCCGGTAACATCTTCATAGGATGGCGGCTTGATTTCAAAACCGAGCAGAAATGTGTTGCCCCCGGGGTCGATGGCAAACTGCCGGGCACGGGTACCTGCGATGGGTATTTTCATCTCCAGGGTCATCACATTGCCGGTTCGGTTCATAACCAGTTCAAGGTCCTGCGCCCTCAGGTTATTGAAATTTACCGGCACGGGTATAATTGGTGCCTTCTGGTTCGACCGGCTGATGATTAACGCCTGCTCATGCATCTGATCTTCGATCGACTGCAGCATTCGGGCATTCTCGGGTATGGCCGCCCAGCCCGGATTCTCCAGGTATGATTTTCGTGCCCCGGGGATCGGCGACAGGCCGTGCAGTATACCCGCAGGGTACGTAATTCCGAACGACTGCTTAAAACCGGTGTCACCATCAAGGTAAACAGTAAATCCAAAACGCAGGGCATTCTGGTAAAGGCGGTTATTTTTGAAATTGATGAGCAGGTAGACAAACTCATCATCGTTGGTCACATAGTAATCGAGCTCGCTCAGCTGCTCGCCGCGGCGTATCTCATCGGGCCACTGCGACAGGGCTCCGGTAACGGGCAGCGGCCCGCCGGCATGGGTTGTTCGTATGGTTTTTGACGGCCCGCAGGCAGACAGTAAGACCGATAACACCACCGCAAGCATGAGCGGAAAATATCCCGTGCGATTCAATGATGGATTTAGTTTATTGTACGGTGATGAAAGACTCATAAAACTGACGTATTTTTAGGAAATTTTTTACAGGTGCTTCGCGTTTAACCGGAATACCTGAACATATAATAAACGTAAACGGAAAAAAGAGATAATTATGCAATTCGGATTTGGCATTGGACCCGATACTTCGTGGATGAGAAAAGAACTTACAGATCTGGGTGTACAGGAAGTTACCACCCCCGAAGAAGTTGATCAGATGATGAAAGATACATCAAAAGGAACAACTTTACTGATCATCAATTCCGTATGCGGTTGTGCCGCCGGCAATGCAAGGCCCGCTGTGAAGATCGCAATGGACAACAGCAAAAAGCCGGACCACATATTCACGGTATTCGCAGGTCAGGACAAGGAAGCTACAGCACAGGCAAGAAGCTATTTTTCCGATTTCCCGCCCTCATCACCCTCCTTCGCCTTCTTTAAGGATGGTGATATCAAAGCAATGATTCCCAGGCACCGGGTTGAAGGCCGCAGCGCCCAGGAAGTTGCACAGGATTTGCTTATGGTGTTCGACGCTTTCTGCGAAGAACCAGCAACCTCCTGAATCAGGATTGACGCCTGAAAGCGGCAGAACCGAAATCGACCTCCTTGCCGTTATAGGTCAGCTTTACGCCGCCAGGTGAGGATTTTCCGCCCTCAGGCCCGAACGAAGACACCGTCTCGCCGAGCTGTTCAACCGGTACATCCCTGCCAATCTGCCGGGGTTTGTCACCGTAGAAACTGTCGATATGCAGGGTTTGTGTTGGGTAGGCGAATTCAACCCCGACTTCTTTGGCCATCTTCAGAATTTCAAGAAAGATATTGTGGCGCTGCTGCAGCTCGTCGCTCCAGCTGGGTACTTTCAGAAATACATAGAACAGCACATCAAGGGAGTGCGAACCGAATTCGTTGAAGTGGATTTCGAAAAAATCTTTCCGGGTGTATGGATTGGCCTGAACAATCGCCTTCAACCCCTCTACAAAGGCTTCCATCTGCTCGGGTGTGGTACTGTAGGTGAGGTTCAGCCGCGTGAGAATTCTCCTGAACTGCCGCATCCCGAGGTTGTCGATCGATGAGTCGGCAACACGGGCATTCGGTACACTCACCAGCGAGTTGTAGAAGGTTCTCACACGTGTGGTCCTGAACCCGACTTCTTCAACTACTCCCTCCATGTCGCCAATCTTGATCCAGTCTCCGATACGGAACGGCCTGTCGGCGAAGATGGTGATCGACCCGAAAAAATTGGCCAGGGTGTCGCGGGCGGCAAGCGCTACCGCCAGACCGCCGATACCCAGACCCGCCAGCACCGATGTTACGTTGATCCCCTTGTTCTGCAAAATGAACAACACGCCGATAACTATGATGAAAATTTTCAGTGTTTTTCGCAGCAGGGGTACAAGCTGCTCATCGAGCGTACTTTCCGTTTTTGCCGTTACCGAAGCCAGGTATTCCGACAACACATTAACCATTCCGTACAGCAGCCAGATCAGCGAGGCAAGCAGCGCCACTTCAAAGGTTGTACGCAAGAAGTAATTGACCGTTACCGGGAGCATCAGATTGGTGTAGGTGATCAGGTAAAACAGGATCATGACCACAAAACTGATGGGCTTGTCGGCCTCTTTCACTACCAGATCATCCCACTTGGTGCTCGTTTTCTGTGTGAGCTTGAGCGCATATTTATCCAGCAGGAAAATCGTTACACTGCGCAGTACCAGACCGATCAGAATCCAGAAAAACAGCGCGATATACTGCCACAGAGTGAGGCCGCCCAGCTCCCGGTGCATATACCCGGGAAGGTTATCAACCACCACATCCACAAAGATGGAAAATGTGCTGCGGTACAGGTCCGGTATTATATCAACGGTCGATTTCGAGAATACCCAGACCGTATCCTGTCTTACCAGAAACACCTCCGGCAGCGTTTGAAAAAGGATGTAGGTATGCATACCGCTGAGGGTATCGGTGTATTCGCGCTCGCCGGGTATCGATTCCAGATCGATAATCAGGCCTCGGGCATCGAGCACCTTAAGCAGCTGCGATGCCCGGTCGATGCGTTCTTCAAGGTCAAGAGCGGGGTCGGCTATCATGGTGGTGGCGGCCAGTTCGGGCTGACGATGCCCTTTCATCTGCCAGTTTAAAAAGGTATGGACCGTTCTGCGGGGGTTATTGAGTAACCGTTCGTAGTCCTGGGCATCCGGTACTACCTGTGCACCGGCAGTGGCCGGACTCATCGAGAGCAAACCGATCAGAAGTGCGATGAGTAGTGTACTGTTATATCCGGTTCTGTTCATTTCAGATCTTTGTTATTGGGTAATTGCAGGGTCAGGCACCGGGAAGAATGTAGGGCCGTGTCCGGCCCGGTCCACACAGGGGTGGAGCCAGATGACGACATCCCGTACTCCGGTTGTCTGACCAGGGTTATAATTCAGCATGAATATACGGTTCAGGGAAGTACGGAGCAGGCCGCGATGTGAAAAAACGTTCGCGTCCCGGGCCGCATGTCAGCGCGATGTCGTGAGCGTGGCGGCTCCGGCAAGGGCATAGGCCAGTGCCCCGGTTAGCAGAACGGTGCTGTACCCCCACTCGAGCGCCAGCCAGACCGCAAGTACCGTACTCACTACCGAGAAACATCCGTTGATACCCCAGGCCCAGGGAACCTGCACAGAATCGGAACCCGACAGCCGCCGTATTCCCCCGGGAAACGGCACGCCCATCAGGAATCCGACAGGCGCTATGATCAGTACAGCGGCTGCAACCCTGACAGCCCCCGGCAAAGATATGCTCATACCGATAATGAAGGGCATTATAAACTGCAGCAGCCCCACCAACACGGCCAGAACAATGAGCAAACCTTCAAGCCCGCGCCGGCGCCGGGTGATGTGCCTGCTGTAGTAACTCCCGGTACCGGAACTGATGAGCAGAATACCCAGCACCGCCGCAGTGGCGTATACGGGCTGACCAAAAAAGTGGATGAACTGCTGTATCAGGTTTATCTCCACAAACATAAATCCGGTGCCAATGCCCCCGAAATAGATGAGGGTCCAGCTCTTTTTGCTGCCCCGCCAGCCCAGCCGGAACAGGGGCAGGATGATGAACAAAACCGCCGCGATAAAGATCTGTACTGCTGTGAGTAAAAGCACCAGGTAACCCAGCTCTATGAAAGGTAACGTTTGCCGGCCGTACCGGGAAAGCAGATCGCCTGTATTTTCGACTTTCAGGAACTGTGAGAAAAATGGCCGGTTATCGGTTGCCGGATCGATCCTGAACAGGTACTCATCGTAGAAGTCTGACCGGCCGCCCTGAACAATCGCATCCAGATAGCCGAAAAATGAACGGTCAATTATGTTGTACCGTTGCCTCTCGCCATCGTTATCACCATCGCCGTAGCCATTGTCATTTCTTTCGCCATTACCGATGCGATCGTCATTGCCATTTCTATCGCTATTACCATCACCATCACTGATGCCATAGCCCTTATCCTTACCCTTACCCTTACCATCGCCGGGGCCTATGCCGGGCAGAAGAGCGGGATCGAACTGTTTCTGTTCACAGAACGCACGTATGCGGGCTGTACTTTCATCGGTCAGCGGAGCGCGCGACAGGATAAAGGTAATCGTAGACCAGCTGCGGATGGCCGCTATATGCGCTTCAGTATTCGAAATGCCGTTGCGCTCGGCCGTTTCGGCAAGTGTTGCAAGTATTCTCAGTGTGTTGCGCGGAGGCTGATCCATCCAGGATGTGACCGCTATTACGCCGTCGTCAAGCAGCAGGTCCCACATCTGCCCGAAAGCCTCAAGGGTAAGGTCGTACTGCTCCTGCAGGGCATACAGACCTGATGTGCCACCAAATGCATCCAGCGTGGGGAGAATGATGTGGGAGTAACCGCCCTCCGACCGGTTCAGCCACGCCCGGTTGCTCTGGTGTACAAGGTGTACATTTGTATGGTTGAGAATGCCTGCCCCATAGAAATCTTCGGATATCCGGCTGGCAAGGTCGGTAAGCCCCGGGTTGGCTTCAACCGCGGTTACACGGTTCGCATTGTTGGCAACGGCATGAAATGCATGCCTGCCGGTACCTGCACTGGTTATGAGTACATTCCCGGCAGGCCTCACCAGGTAAGGCAGCTGCTTGGTGGTATGGGAGAATATATCGCGGGCAATTCCGGCGGGATCCTTTACCGGTCCCGACCAGTTTCCGTTCACAAACACCATGGGCTCAACGGGAATCGTGCCGGTGTAGTTCAGGCTCACTCCCGGTGCGTAACGGCTGGCATCGGTCTTAACGGCTGTGATAACCCCGTGCGGACCCGATTCGCGGATAAGCACTTCAGCACCGGGCAGGTTCATGGTTCCGCTCAGACCTTTGTACTGCGAAATGGTTATGTCGGGCGGGTTGAATAGTCCGGCACCGGCCGTGAGAAGTGCAAGCAGGGCCATGGGTGCCAGCCTTTTCCGGTTCCTGACCGAAGCGCTGATGTATGCGGCAGCCAGGGGCAGCAGGGCAAAAAAGGAGGTGAGCTGTTCAGGAAACAGAAACCACATCGCAAGAACACCGGCCAGGCCACCAACGCCCGATCCCGCCATATTGAAAAAATAGATCCGGCCGATGTCGGCGGCATAGCGTGTCAGGATCAGGCCGATAGCAAGAGCTCCCGTCAGAAAGGGGAGGGTATAAATCAGATAGACCAGAACAAGGCTCACGATCTCGCTGTTGTCGATGAACAGCAGCCAGGTGTCGAATCCTCCCACCACGTTTTCGACCAGGTAAACCGATGATGCCATGGCCAGGGAGGTGAGCAGCATCAGAAAGGGGATGAGGAAACCCGAGGCCGTGAGGAAATTTTTCCGGAAAAGAGCGAGCAGGGTTCCGCTGGCACCAAACCCCAACATGGCCACCGACAGCACCATATAGGCGAAATGGTGCCAGTGGGCAACAGAAAGAATCTGAATGAGGACGAGCTGCCAGGCTATAATCGCTGCTGAAAGAAGCCCAATCGCTATCCGGATTCTGTGCATCGCATTCACTCTTCCGCTCGGGTGAAGGGCACGAATCGTACAGGCAGTACATTCCGTGTGCGCACACGCTCGCCGTCTTTTTCAACCAGCATCAGGTTCTGGGTAAAATAGGGTGAACCCACGGGGATAATCATCCTGCCGCCGGACGCAAGCTGCTGAATGAGCGGTGGCGGAATGTGTTCGGCGGCGGCTGTAACCACTATGGCATCGAAGGGTGCGTATTCTTCCCATCCGTGGTAGCCGTCGGCTATTTTCACGAGTACATTTGTGTATTCGTTTTCTTCAAGTACCCCGGCGGCAGTCATGCCAAGCGACTCAACAATTTCGATGGTGTAAACCGTATCCACAATTTCGGCAAGCACAGCAGCCTGGTACCCCGATCCGGTACCGATTTCAAGCACGCGCATACCGGGCTTCGGCTCCACCAGCTCGGTCATCAGCGCAACGATGTAGGGCTGTGAAATCGTCTGCCCGTAGCCGATGGGCAGGGGGGAGTCGTCGTAGGCCTGTGAAGTCCGCTGCGGGGGTACAAACAGATGCCGCCTGACCGTACGCATGGCATCAAGGGTGGCTTCATCGCTGATGCCGCGATTTGCTATCTGCCGCTCGACCATTCTGTTCCGCTCGTTCTGGTAATCGTTCTGGGCAGAAATTACAGCCGGAAGAAAAAAGAAGCAGGCCAGTATGGTAATGGTTCTCATTGATCATCCTCCTGTCTGTAGCAAAGATGATGAATGACCACATGGAATTCAACATATATCGGATAAAAGCGACGTAACCCGCTTATCCCGGAACGTTGTATCCCGTGCGTCTTTCGAATTTCAGACGCAGATTAAACCAGTTGTCGGTCATTTCACCGGAGGCTTCTGCAAAGGTAGTATTGGATAGCCACGTGCGAATCTCCGTCCTCATATTGGCCCAGTTTTCATGAAACGGGCAGGGTTCAATATGTCCGCATCCGGGTATGCCCAAAATGCACCGCTCGAAGAAATCGTTGCCATCTATAGCTTCCACAACTTCAAGTATGGTGATCTGTGTTGGTTCCTTTTTCAGATATACACCACCATTGAGGCCGCGCCGGGTACTGAGAATGCCGTGAGGCACCAGCTTTGCCAGCGTTTGCGACAGGTATGCGGCAGGGCAGTTCAACGGTTTCGCAAGATCACCGGCCGAGATAGCTTTTCCCATGGGTTCCCGTGATAACGCAATGATTGCAGAAACGGCGTACTGAGCGCCTTGTGATAGTAGTTCCATCTGATTTGTGCTTCCAGTTCAGGTTTAGTTTGTTTTAATATACACAGACTGAATTATAATATTGAAATTAAATATTATAAACATAACAAACCATTTCTGAGCCCGGAAACAGGGTGATATGTTGTTTTATATCTGACTACCATCATTTGCCGGCCCGTGTAGACAGGTGACAAATATTGAATAAACGGCCCTTCCGGTACCCGTTAGCGTTGGAAAAGGTTATATTCGCTCTGTCATCATTAACTACCGATAAAATCCAAAAGGCGAATATTATGAAGACCACCATCTGCAGCCTTGTAACATTATTATTTCTAACCATTGCCTGTGGCGATACCGACCCGATGAAAAACAATCCATTCTCTGAGCCAAGTACACTGCCGTTTGAAGCACCCGATTTCAACCGGATAAACGACGATCATTTTCTTCCTGCCTACCGTGAAGGAATGCGCATAGAGATGGAAGAGATTGAAATGATTGCCACCAACCCCGGGCCGCCTACCTTTGGTAATACCATTGTTGCCATGGAGCAGACCGGTGAGCTGCTCACCCGTGTACGACGTGTTTTTTCAAACCTCACATCGGCCCACACCAATGAAAAGCTCCAAAAAATTCAGTCGGAACTTGCACCGGAACTGGCCGCCCATTCCGATAATATCTGGCTCAACAACGCACTGTTTGAACGCGTTAAAACCCTGTATGATAACAGGGAGCAGGCAGATCTTGACCCCTCATCCATGAAACTGCTTGAAGATACCCACCGCAATTTTGTGCGTGCCGGCGCCGAGCTGAACCCGGACCAGCAATCGAGGATGCGGCAGATCAATGAGCGCATCTCGTCGCTCACCACCAAATTCCAGGAAAACCTGCTTGCCATGACACGCGAAAGGGCCGTCGTTCTCGACGACGAAGCACTGCTCGAAGGCCTGAGCCCTGATCGCATAGCCTCCGCCCGCGAAGCAGCATCGGCGAGAGGGCATGAAGGGAAGTACCTGCTGTCCATCACCAACACCACCCGCGTACCCATCCTCTCCAGCCTCGACAACCGCGACGTGCGCAGGCAGGTATGGGAAGCATCGGCCAACCGTGGTATCGGTGAGGAAGGCGGCATTGACAACCGGCCTCTTGTTCATGAACTGGTAAGCCTGCGTGCCGAAAGGGCCAGCCTGCTCGGTTACTCCAGCTTTGCAGAGTTCGCCATTGAGCCCCAAACGGCCGGATCTCCCGAAAATGTACTGAACATGCTTTCCGGCCTCATTCCCGACCTGCTTGCCAATACCGCAGCGGAATCGGAACTGATCACCGAAATGATGCGCAGGGATGGTATAAGCGATGACCTCATGCCCTGGGACTGGGAGTACTACGCCGAAAAAGTACGTAAAGAGCAGTACGATATCGATGAAGAGGAAATTCGGCCCTACTTTGAGCTGAACCGGGTTTTGGAAGACGGGGTTTTCTATACCATGAACCGCCTCTATGGTATCAGCTTTGAAGAGCGCCACGACCTGCCGGTCTATCACCCTGAAGTACGGGTATTCAATGTTTACGATCACGACGGATCGCAGCTCGGCCTGTTTTATGCCGATTATTTTTCAAGGGATTCTAAACGCGGTGGAGCGTGGATGAACTCGTTCGTGCTGCAGTCCGGGCTGTTGGAACAGAAACCGGTCATAGCGAATGTGCTGAACATACCTCCGCCGGCAGAAGGCCAACCCGCCCTAATCAGTTTCGATAATGTTACCACGCTGTTCCATGAAATGGGTCATGGCGTACACGGATTGCTCTCTGATGTAGATTATCCCTCGCAGGCCGGTACGTCGGTCCCCCGCGATTTTGTGGAGTTTCCGTCAACATTCGAAGAAGATTGGGCTATTCACCCGGAAGTACTCAGCAACTACGCCGTTCACCATGAAACCGGTGAGCCGATTCCGCAGGAACTGCTCAGCCGGGTAATTGCGGCAAGGGGCTTTAACCAGGGCTTCGATACCCAGGAATACCTTGCATCAGCCCTCGTCGATATGGAGTGGCACATGCTCGCCCCGGGTGCGGAACCGGAAGATGTGGAAACCTTTGAAAATCAGGCCCTCGAAAAATACGGCCTGGATAACCCGGCCATACCGCCGCGGTACAAATCGGCTTATTTCTCGCACATCTTCTCCGGCGGTTACTCGGCCAACTATTACGCTTACATATGGAGTGAGATCCTTGCGGCCGATGCTTTCCGGTTCATGCAGGAAGAGGGCGGACTGACCCGCGAAAACGGCGACCGTTACCGCAGGTATATCCTCTCACGGGGAGGTACCCGCGATGCGATGGAAATGTACCGTGAATTTCGTGGCGTCGACCCCGATGTAACATATCTGCTCCAACGCCGGGGACTCGTTACCGGCTAAGGTTCTGAAACGTTGGATGTAACCCCTGGCCAGGTTCAGCGCCTGGCCCGACGAGTAAAGCTGAGGTTTGTGAAAGCCGGGATGTAACCGGTTCGCTGCAGTGTGCCCGAAGCAGTGAAAAGGCCGGATGTAACCGGTTCGCTGTATTGCACTCTAAGCAGTGAACCGGTTTTTTAACAATCCTGAATGAACTCGGTGCGTTCAAGCTCCACTTTATGCCCGGCAACCCCGCCGGTTATCTGCACATAGTGATAGGGCCAGGTAAGTACAGTGAGCAGCATGCAGTTCTCACCTGGTACAGTTTCAGTGGCAGATACCACAAGGGTACCGCCCTCACTACTAATGCTGTTAATGCGGATCCCGTACCCCGACGATGGCCGCTGTCCGGCCGAAAGTGCAAGTACAATTTCGTTGTCAAAATCCGGACTGCTCAGCGGCTGCCTCTCATGCAGGTCGGGCATGGCCTGATCCAGATAGGCATCCCACTGTTCAGGCGACGTAAGTTTATGAATCTGAATAGTATCAGTATCCAGATTCAGCTCCCCCTTAACGGGATTGCTGAGGGTTCCCCGTGCGACGGTCGTGTATTCGATGGTCTGTGTATCCATGGATACCCTTGTTTCGTTAATTCTGCTGTTCCCGCACGCTTCAAGCAGAAGCACCGGTAATAACAGGATGAGGCCGTTTAATCTGATGGTCATCGACGTTGATGTTAACATGATGGTCGTGGCAGGTAGCTGTTTCAAGATGGCTATACTAAATAATGAAAACCCCGTGGTTAACGCAACAGAGCATTTTCCGGATCGGGAAATTGCATGGAACGCTATGCCTGTGTCAGCATCCGAATTGTTTAAGGTGATGATCGGTGTGACGGTACAAAAGGGCACTCCAGCCGTTCCCGTCCATCGTTCCGGTCATGATATTGTCGGGCCAGTCAGTTTTATCACGCATTGACCCGAACTTCTCTGCCAGCATTTTTAACCGGTCGATGTCCTGATCCCAGTTATCGGGTTTGCTTATGCGCATCTCTTTGGGTGCTTTCAGCATGCCACGGGGAATTGGCGCATGGTAGATGGCAAACCACTTGAAAGGCTGGTACAGAAAGATGGATTTGCGTACCCTCACCGGTCTGGGATTCACAGCCATATTGTAATGGTCGATCAGATGGCAGACCATATCGTGAGCTGTCATTTTTCCCCAACGGGCAGGTGTTGACGGTTCGAGTTTGTCGATTCTTGCAAGCAGGGCTTTGCGGATTTCCGCATTGAAAATGTATTTCATGGGGTTGTGTTTATGCGAGATCGAAGCCACGCTCATCCGAAGCCGGCTCAGTCCCGACGGGGCTGTAATTGTGTTCACAGACTGTAACGGCCGGTGTGCCGTAACCTGATTTTATCGCGTTTCAATATACTCCACAAAAATGATTTCACAGGCACCGTCGCCGGTATCGGTTCTGCTGAGTGAACTGCGCCATCTGAACCCGTTTTTCCCCTCCACCAGTACAAGTTTGCCTGTTATGGCTACTATCTCACCTCTTCTCAACGATTTAAGCTGCCGTTCGATGCGGCTGTTGGCCGGTACCATGTGCATATTTGCCATGCTGCGGTTTATCTCTGCCTGCGAAAGCGGAACCGGCTTGTAGCGGTAATGTACCCACCGCCTTCCCTGGCGGAAGCTGAAGCGTTCAATGACGGATGAATCCGACATGCGGCCCCAGCCAAGTGCCAGGTCGATTGGGGAGATCGATGCACTCCGGTCGAAACGGTAGCGCCGTTTACCCAGAACCCGAGCCTCTATTTCAAATTCGGCGAGCGGGGTTACAAAAAAGCCCTCATGGATGAACGAGGTATTTCCCGGCAGCATCACCTGGGCAGGCTCCTCGCCAACAAGCACCCCCGGAGGATGGGAAACGGGAATATCCCTCACTAAATAGACAATCAGGAACAGACAGGCTGCTGCTGCGGCTACAATTAATGGATTACTGTATATAAAATTCTTTACTTGGAGCATAAGCGTTACCCGTCTATGAAAAACCCTGTCAAAATAATACTAATATTACTGACCGTTATAACGGTTGTTTCTGCTTGTAATCGGCCGGTGTCTGATTTGTTTCCCCGGGATCCGGAATTGAGACCTGTGCGCATCTATGTTGTCAGCCACGGGTGGCATGTCGGAATTGTTCTGCCGACAAACGAGATATTCAGAGAAAACATGCCAGCGAACTATCACGGCCTGAAGTACCGCTACAATGAATTTGGCTGGGGCGACCGTGAGTACTATATGACCGAAAATCCGGGAGTCTGGCTCACACTGAAGGGAGCATTCTGGCCAACGCTTTCTGTAATTCATGCCGCCGGTTTCGACCGCGATGTCGGTGTTGAGTTCCGGGGGGTAAAAACGGTAGAGGTTATGCTGTCGGAAAATGGCTTCGATGCACTGTGTGCCGCTCTGGCTTCCGATCTGGCCTACGACGGGGAGGGGCATGCTGTAATCCTCGATAGTGGATGGTATGCCGACAGCCGGTTTTATGCCTCCGACAGGCGCTATTTTCTGCCCCGCACAAGTAACAAATGGGTTGCGGGGTTGCTGCGTGAAGCCGGCGCACCCATCACACCTTTTTATGGCTATACATCAGGAAATGTTATTTATCAGTCCCGCAAATTCGGTGAATTAAAAGAAAATTGACGGTTATTGGATTATTAGAAACATTGAATACGTTCAAGATTACGTAATTATACTGATCCCATGATGCGGAAAGTGACCTATTTTAAAAAAGTTATAACGTAAAAATTAGTAGGTAAATAAGAACTACACCGTTGAAATCACATACTTTAGGACATCATCTATTTTTTGAATTGTTAAGTTTTTACTTGACTTGCAGGAATGAATAATTTAACATAAAAAGGAATCTGATTATCACATCTGTTCTTGTGAATGTTACTCAGGTCGAATTGCGTCACTTTATGTACAGAGCATGCTGAGTCGGGGAATGCGAGGTATATATGGTCAATATGATAATTGAAAACGAATGTAAGTTAACTGTAACCCTAAGGACTGTAAGGGAATAAATAAGTGGCAAGAACTAAAGATCCAGCGATGAAGGGCATAAGCCGTATCGATTCGAAAGGAACGCACGGATGGTATGTCCGCATATATAAGAACGGAAAAACATACTCCAAGCTGTATTCCGACAGTAAATACAATGGCAAAGAGAGAGCCCTTAAGTTTGCCCAGAAAGCCAGAAAGATGGCTCTCGAAACCATGAAAAACATACCGGATAAACCGGTAAGGCGTCTGGTAACCAGCGATAAACGTAACAAATCGGGTATTATCGGGGTGAGTAAAACAACAAAAACCAACCCAAATGGTACCCGAAGCGATTACTTCCAGGTTACCTGGTCGCCCAAGCCTGGAAAAATCAAAAACAGGCAGTGGAGTGTGCGCAAGTATGGTGCAGATCAGGCTTTTAAACTGGCCAAGGAGTTCCGCGATAAGGTTATGACCGATATCTATGGTGAACGCTATATCCAGTTGAAAGAGACTGATCAGACGGAACAGAGCGTAGCCTGACACATCGCGACCCGTTTGATTTCAATCAAAAGCCCGTTCCGCGTCTGAATTGACGCAGAAGGGCGGGATTGTATGCAGATGTGTTACCCTGTACTCTGCATGGCAGCTGCTATACCGTTGATACTTGAAAAAAGTGAGTGCCGCAGTGCGTCGTCACCCTGGTGGCCCTGTTTTTTCCAGCGTCGCATCAGTTCGATCTGAATCAGATTGAGAACATCGGTGTAGGGATTTCTCAGCCTGATCGATTTCTGTATTACCGGATTGTTGTCGAGCAGCTCTTTCTGGTCGGTTATGCTCAGTATGGCATCCCGGGCCGTAATGAACTCATCGGATATGACTTCATGAAAGCCGGCATCGCCCTCCATGTCGGCATAAAAAGCGGAAATGAGCAGGTGGCACCGCGCCAGCTCCCGTTGTGCATTGTCCAGAATTACCCGGAAATACATCCACTCACTGTAGAGCTGTCTCAGGTTCGTCAGGTTACTGTCCGACTCATCAATCAAAGCTTTCAGGGCTGTACCTATCCCGTACCATCCCGGCAGATTGTACCGAACCTGAGTCCAGGCAAATACCCAGGGGATGGCCCTGAGGCTTTCAAAATCGACTTCCGAGCCCGTTTTTCTTGAAACAGGCCGGGAGGCTATGGGCAGGCGGCTTATGTGTTCAATAGGCGTGATCCGTGTATACCATTCCCAGAGTCCGGGTCTGTGAATCAAATCGCGGTAGGTACGCATGGAAAGTGTGGCTATCCGTTCCATCATCTCAAAATGCCCGGCAGTGATCTCATCGCCAAGTGAACGGTTTACCTCGGCCGCACTGGTCGATCTCAGCATCGCATTGACGATCTGTTCCAGATGCCGTTTTGCGATGGCGGGAAGCGAGTACCGGAAGGAGATGATTTCACCCTGTTCAGTGAAACGCATCCGACCATTATGGCAGCTCTGTGGCAGCGACAGCACAGCCTGGTTGGCCCTGCCCCCGCCGCGGCCTACCGAGCCGCCCCGGCCGTGGAACAGCCTGAAATCCACCTTGTGTTTGTTGCACACTTCGGCAAGGTCACGTTCCGCCTTGTGCAGGGCCCAGTTGGCCATCCAGTAGCCGCCATCCTTGTTACTGTCCGAATAGCCCAGCATGATCTCCTGAAAACGCCCCCTGGCCTCTACCTGCAGAGAATAGACCGGATCGCTGAAGAGCTGCTCCATCAGCTCCCGGCTGTTTTCAAGATCCTCAATGGTCTCAAAAAGTGGAACGATATCTACATGGCTGCGGAATTTGTCGCCCTCCGGTACTACCAGCTCGGCCTCTTTGCCGATGAGCATCACCTCGAGCAGATCGCTTACGTTATGCGTCATGCTGATGATGAGACTGCCGATCGATCCGGGTTCAAGCTTCACCGCTTTCCTGGCAACCAGAAAACAATCAAGTGTCGACCGGGATGAATCACTCAGTTTGGCATGCAGCCGGACCAGCGGCCTGGGATTGCGAAGCTCACGGCGTAACAGTTCACAGCGTGCATCCTCATCCAGCTTTTTGTAGCTCTTTTCCACACCGCTCAGCCTGAAAAGCTCGGCAACGGTATCCTCAAAAACCGCACTGTGTTGGCGTATGTCGAGGGCCGCAAGGCTGAAACCAAAGGTGCGGGCACGAATCAGAAGATGCCGCAACATGCCGCTTTCGGCAAGCGATTCGAAGCCCGATTCGGTCAGGCACTCATTGATCAGCTCTATATCCTGGATAAACTTTTCGGCATTATAGGTAGCCACTGTGTCAGTTTCCGATTTGCTGATCAGGCCTGTATCGAATTCGGAGATCAGCTTCAGCTTTTCTATCATCAGCCCCAGCTTTATCCGGTAGGGTTCGTTCTCGTGCTGCCTTTCGATTTTGTCGGTGAGCACAACCAGGCTTCGGTCATTTTCGATCGATTGGTATAATTTGTCGGGTATCGATGTCTGTTTCTTCGATATGCTTAGTTCACTGCGCAGTTCCTGCAGATCGTTGCGGTATAACTCGATGGTGGCTTCCCGATGCATGTTCAGGGTCGACCGGGTAACCTCGGCGGTAACGGATGGATTGCCGTCTCGGTCGCCCCCGATCCATGACCGGTACCGGAGAATGATGGGCAGATCGGTGGTTTTGCCATAGTAAGCAATAAGCGATTTGTTGATGTCGTCGTAGATGCGCGGTACAACTTTCCAGATTGAGTTGGAGAAAAAATAGAGCCCGTTCCTCACCTCATCGGGTACCGTAATCTTTGCGGAGCGCACATCATCGGTGTTAAGTAGCAGTGTCACATTGTCGTATATGCTTTTTATGAGGCGGTCGGTTTCGTCGGGTGTAGGGTTTTGGATGGCCAGTTTATAAAGGCTGTACGCTATCCTTTTCTGAATGCTGAGCACGGTTCTGCGGCGCGCTTCAGTGGGATGGGCTGTGAGTGTGGGTTGTATGTCGATCCGGCGGATAATCCCCAAAGCTTCGTCGAAACCAAGCCCCAGCTTTTTCATGCCAGCTATCGCATCGGCGATGGATTCAGCCCGTGGATTCTCCGGTGATGAGGAGTGTTCACGTTCCCGGTTTATCCTGACGATCTCCTCCTGTTCAGCTTTATTGACGAGATGGAAAAAGGATGTATAAGCTCTCAATAGCCAGTCAATCTCGGTATCCGACAGGCCTGATATGGTATCAAGAACCAGCTTACGCGTTTTGTCGCCGTCTGACTTGTAAGCACTTTTGCTCCGGGATCGCAGATCCTCAACAATACCGAATATCTCTTCGCCGGCCTGCTCGCGTATGGCATGCCCTACAAGTTCTCCCAGCAGGTTAACATTTTTACTCAGGGGTTCAGATATGCCTTCACCTTCTGCCTCGATACTGAGGCCTTTCCACTTAATCATAGCGTTTCTTTAATTGGGTTGCCGATTTATATGTAATAGGTTGTCTTTATGTTAAGCAGATGAACCGAATAAACCCAAAGGGAATTCGTTGCAAGTAAGCCCCTGTAATGCTGAAAGAGAGCAAGCCAACCCCGCTCCGCTACGCTCAGGCCGTGCTCGGTATGACGGTTATCATCCATTCAAGTCTCAAGTCTCAAGTCTCAAGTCTCAAGTCCCAAGTCTCAAGTCTCAAGTCCCAAGTCCCAAGTCTCAAGTCTCATGTCTCATGTCTCAAGTCTCAAGTCTCATGTCTCATGTCTCAAGTCTCATGTCTCATGTCTCATGTCTCAAGTCTCAAGTCTCAAGTCCCAAGTCTCATGTCTCATGTCTCATGTCTCATGTCTGAATCATAATGTGGCTTGCTCCCCACGGACAAGGCAGGGGGAGCGATCCTTATTTATTCAGCCTGACCCGTCATGACTGGGGTGATCTGCACCTGTATCTGGCCCTGACCGCGGTGATCATAACCATAGTTCATGTGGTTATCGACTGGAAACCGTTCGTCAACTGTGTGAAACACGTGGTTACCACCCATCAGGGGGCCGGATAAACATAAGTCGACTGAAGGCCCAGCGGAATGCCTATGGCCCAGTATGCCAGCAGGAAAATGGTCCAGATTACCAGCAGGCCAAAGAAATAGGGCAGCATCATCGATACGAGTGTTCCGATACCCGTTTTTTTGACGTAGCGCTGGCAGAATACCACTACAAGCGGGAAATAGGGCAGAAGCGGTGTGATGATGTTTGAAACCGAATCGCCGACCCGGTAGGCCGCCTGTGTGAGGTCAGGAGATATTCCGTTCTGCATGAGCATGGGTACGAATATCGGGCTGATCAAAGCCCATTTTGCTGAAGCCGATCCAACCAGCAGGTTCACTACAGCAGTGAGCAGTACAATACCAACAATGGTCATCGCCGACGGCATGGCGAGTGCCTCCAGGAAATTGGCTCCCTTGAGTGCAATCAGCGCACCAATGTTCGATTTGGCGAATGCGTCGATGAAAAGAGCACAGAAAAACGCCATGACCACGTAGTACGACATGCCCGACATCGCCTTGCTCATGCTGCCGATCACCTCGTTGGAGGTGGTAAAGGTTTTCGACATATACCCGTATATCACCCCCGGCAGCCAGAACAAAAGGAAAATCAGCGGTACAATAGACTGCATTATGGGCGCGTCGAAGGCGGTGATTTCACCCAGAGGTGACCGCATGGCCGAATCCCCCGGGATTGTCCAGAAAATCAGTGCGACAATACCGGCCAGCATAACAAAGCTGGCTGCGAAAAAGGCCCTTTTTTCTGTGGATGAAAGCTCTTCCATTTTGGGCTCATCTTCAATTACATCATCAACCGGGGTCTGCCTGAGCCTGGGCTCTACTACCTTGTCGGTGAGGTACCACCCGACCGCTACCACAACGATGCTCGACATACTGGTGAAAAACCAGTTGTTAAGAGGGTTGAGCAATATGGCCGGGTCGAGTATCTGGGCCGCCGACTGGGTAAAACCCTGTAGCAGCGGATCGATGCCTGATGGGATGAAGTTCGCGCTGAACCCACCGGAGACTCCCGCAAAGGCCGCAGCAATTCCGGCCAGTGGATGCCTGCCGGCAGCATAAAAAATCACCCCCCCGAGCGGGATAACCAGCACGTAACCCGCATCAGCGGCTGTGTGGCTTACGATCGCAACGAGAATCAGCATGGGTGTGAGGAAAAGCTTTGGCGTGAAGCTCAGAACATATTTAAGCCCCGCGTTGATATAGCCGGAGTGTTCGGCCACACCAACACCCAGCATGGCCACCAGTACGATGCCAAGAGGCGCAAATGTGATGAATACCCGTACCATGTTGGCCAGGAACGACGCAAACTGGGGGCCGGTAAGCAGGTTCTGCACACGCAGATCATCGCCGGTACGCGGATCGATCTCTGTGAAGGATATGGGGGCAAGAAGTGCCGATATCACCCATACTGCCAGCATCAGAATTAAAAAAAGTACTGCCGGATCTGGCAACTTGTTCCCTGCCCATTCAATCGTATCCAGGAACCGGTTCAGCATGCTTTTTTGGTTGTTTTCGTCACTCATGAGTTCAATTTTATTTCAAAGTTGGATAACCCGGTATTGTCCGGCAAAAGAGCAGACGAGAAATACCAAAAATTAAACCCTGATGCAAGCACAGAGTAGCAAAAGATTACCCCGCGGCCATTAATAAGTTATAAAAAAAGCCCTGAAAGCTGTCAGGCCGTCAGGGCTGTTACGATTCGGGATTGATAGAGAATGGTGTAATTGCCGGTATTGTATTCAATAAAAAAGATCGCTATGAAAAATCGGGTGATTTTACACGCCGGCTTTCCTGCATGCCGATGAGGTTAATGCCGATGTTAATCTTGTTGCATTCCAAACATACGTTTTCGATGTTACGGAGGTCTTATTGTATTGTTAAGAAACTGTTACCTCAAAGGTGCAGCAACCAGGCTGGCACATTCAACCTGAAACCAGATGTCACGTTTAAAAATGGGCGGCTACGGCCTCACCGACCCGGTAATTACGATGCCGGAAACCACAGATGATGACCCCCGCTGTGGCCATTTCATAACCCGGGGACTTGGCAGGCTAAAGAAGGGGGATCCTGTAATCATCGGATTCTGCTGTGATGAAGGGGTGAAGCGCAACAACGGCAGACCCGGAGCGGCAAAAGCGCCGGAACTCATCAGGAATGCTTTTTACAGGTTGACACCCGATCCGCTCAGATATTACGCTTTCACACACTGGCTGAAAAGGACCCACGATGCCGGCGATATTCACGCCGGAACGGATATGGAGCAGGCGCAGGAGCAGTTGGGCCGCCTGGTAGGAGATCTGCTCATGGCCGGAGCATGCCCGATTGTGATCGGCGGTGGGCACGAAACTACATGGGGCCATTTTCTGGGCTATGTGAATGCAGGGAAAAGGGTAACCATGCTGAATATCGATGCACATCCTGATGTCAGGGAAAAAAAGGACGGGAAAGGACATTCCGGATCGGTATTCCGCCAGGCACTGGATCATGAAAGCGGCCTGTGTAACGGTTACCGCGTAGCCGGACTTCAGCCGCAATCGATCGCCAAAAGCCATCTCGATTTTCTGAAAAGCCGGAATGCAATGGTCAGGTATGCCTACGCCCTGAACAGGGAAGCCTTTGATACCCTGCTCGAAGATACCGATGCCGGCATACTGATGAGCATGGATATGGATGCAGTCGATTCCGCATTTGCACCGGGTGTAAGCGCCCCATCGTCAGCCGGCATATCACAGTCGATATGGCTCCACAGCGCATGGTCGGCCGGCCGCAACAGCAACGTTCGTTCGTTCGACCTGGTTGAGGTAAATCCTGAATACGATGTCGACAACCGCACCGTTCGCCTCGCTGCACTCACGTTGTGGCAGTTTATCAGGGGCAGGGCGGAGGGTTCCTAAACAACCTTGTTGTTAAACTGATCTTCAGCACAAAGGGCGGCCCCCACAATTCCTGCATTGTTCAGAAATCTGGCAGGTACAAGGGGAGTTTTAATGTCGATGTAGGGAAAGGTTTTATCTGCCTTGTTGCTGAGACCACCGCTGATGATGAACAGGTCGGGGTGGAAAAGCTTTTCGTAGGAACTGAGCACCAGCTCAAGCCTTTTTGCCCATTTACTCCGTTTCAGCCCCTCCTCAACACGCGTTTTTTCGGACGCCCTCACACGGGCACTTATCCCGTTGATTTCGATATGCCCCAGTTCTGTGTTTGGTACCAGTACGCCGTTCATAAACAGGGCCGATCCGATCCCCGTGCCAACAGTCAGTACGATGACCAGGCCTTTGTGATTCCGGCCCTCTCCAAACCTTATTTCGGCAATCCCGGCCGCGTCGGCATCATTTACAACAGTAACAGGGCAATCGGTAATCTCCTCAAACAGCGTTGAGGCATCGGCATCAAGCCATGAAGAATCAATATTATAGGTGCTAAGTACAACACCGTTCCTCACCGGCTCCGGCAGGGTGATTCCGATGGGACCGCTCCATGAGTAGTGTTTCACCACTTCATGCACCCTGGCCAGAATTTTGTGCGGAGAGGTGTCTTCAGGCGTGGGAATTCTGTAGCGTTCAGATAGCAGGCTGCCGGTTGAGGTATCAACCAGGCTTGCCTTGATTCCGGATCCTCCTATGTCGATTCCCAGAATTTCCATAGATACATCAGGTAACTGCCGAACCGACTTTTTCGCAGTGCTTGAGTCCCTTGGCGCCACAGCAGTGTTTGAATTTTTTGCCCGGATCAAGCGGGCAGGGGTCATTGCGGCCGAGTTTCGGGCCGGTAATCACGGGCTGCTGCTTCGGGGCATCCTCACTACGGTTCGCCTGCAAGTCGCCGTTTGCACCACGGAATCCCATATTTGTGGATTCAGCATGCTGTTCTTTCATGCGTCGTGTGTCGTAGCGCGCTCTGCGCTCATCGGGTACAGCCCTGCGAATCTGACCCTGATCGGATGCTTCTGGCATCGATTTCCAGATCATTGACAGGGTTTCCATATTGACCTCAACCATCAGCTGACCGAACGCATTGAAGGCCTCGCGCTTGAACTCGATGAGCGGGTCTTTTTGGCCGAACGCTCTGAGGCCGATACCCTCTTTGAGGGAGTCGAGCTCCCGCAGGTGTTCCATCCATTTTTCATCGATCACACCAAGTACAGCAGAACGCTCCAGTGCGCGTATAAATTCGCGGCCCTTCGTTTTCAGGGCTTTCTCCACATTAATGACCACACCAACCCTGCGTTTTCCATCGGTAAAGATGGCCTGAACATTGTCGGGCAGTGCCGGGCTGTTATCCCTGAGCTGCTCGAGTGCCTTGTAGAAGGGTTCGGCCAGACGCGTCTCCTTGTTGCGGTACGCCTCAATAGCCTTTTCAAACATCAGGTCGATCACCCCGTCTTCACGCCGGTTCGACCAGTCGTCGCGGTCAATTTCTACATTGACAGCCAGCATGCGGATCATTTTTTGCTGGATGCTCTCAAATTCGCCAAGACCGTAGTGCTCTTCCACAATCTGGGTCACCAGATCCTCGAGCATATCCATGATATCGTTGGTCAGCTTGTCGCCCTCAAGGGCGTGGCGCCGCCTTTTGTAAACCACAGTCCGCTGGTTGTTGAGCACATCATCAAATTCAAGCTGCCGCTTCCTGATACTGAAGTTGTTCTGCTCCACTTTCGACTGTGCACGCTCCAGCGATTTGGTTACCCACGGGTGCTGAATCACTTCGCCTTCGCCGAGCTTGAGCCGCTCAAGTACATTCGATATCCGGTCGCCGAACAACGCCATCAGATCATCTTCGATGGAGACAAAGAACTGACTTTCGCCCGGATCACCCTGGCGCCCGGCCCGTCCCCTGAGCTGAAGGTCGATACGGCGCGATTCGTGCCGCTCGGATCCCAGAATGGCCAGACCACCAAGTTCGATCACCTCTTTGCCCAGCTTGATGTCGGTACCGCGGCCGGCCATGTTGGTGGCTATGGTAACGGCACCCTTCTGGCCCGCTTCCGCTACAATCTGGCTTTCGCTGGCGTGCTGCTTGGCATTCAGTACATTGTGTTTGATGGTGGAGCGCTTAAGCATCCGGCTCAGTGTTTCCGAGACCTCCACACTGGTGGTACCAACAAGTACCGGCTGCCCTTTTTCGTGATACTCTGCAATCTTGTCGAGTATGGCACTAAATTTTTCACGTTTGGTACGGAATACAAGGTCGTCGCGGTCGTCACGCGCTATCGGCTGGTTGGTCGGAATTTCGATGACCTCCAGCTTGTAGATTTCGAAAAACTCGGCCTCTTCCGTCACGGCAGTACCGGTCATACCCGCAAGCTTGTGGTACATCCGGAAATAATTCTGCAGGGTTACGGTGGCGTAGGTCTGGGTGGCGGCCTCCACCTTCACATTTTCTTTGGCCTCAATCGCCTGGTGCAGGCCATCGGAGTAGCGCCGGCCCGACAGTACACGTCCGGTATGCTCATCCACAATCATCACTTTGCCGTCTTGAACGATGTATTCATCGTCGCGTTCGAACAGGGTGTACGATTTGAGAAGCTGATTCACGGTATGGATGCGTTCGCTGCGCTCGGCAAACAGCCTGTACAGATCCGACATTTTGTCGTTGCGTTCCTTGCGCAGGTCTTCTTTCAGCTCGGCAATTTTTTTCTCCTGGTATTCACGGCTCCATGCCTCATTGGCCAGAATTTCGTCGCTTCTCTCTTTTTCTTGCCTGGCGATCGCCTCTTCCAGATTGGAGGTTTCCAGCCCGAGGTCGGGAATTACGAAAAACTCCTTGTCTTCCTGGTCGGCGGTGATCAGGTCACGACCCATGTCGGTCATCTCGATGGTGTTCTGCTTCAGGTTCACCGCATAGTACATGGCCTCATCAACAACGGGCATGTTGCGGGCGTTGTCCTGCAGATAGAAGTACTCGGTTTGTTGCAGCAGCTTCTGGTTTGAGGGCTCCTGCAGCATTTTCTGCAGTTTCTTACTCTTCGGGAAACCGCGCTGGGCCCTGAGCAGTGCAAGACCGGCTGTCTCCTCATCGCCGTTTTTCAGGGCTTCTTCGGCCTCGCTGAGGAATTTAGCTATCAGGCGTTTCTGGGCTTCTACAAGGGTGTTTACCCTCGGTTTGTATTCTACATATTTCTGGGTCTGGTTGTCTTGCGGTACGGGACCTGAAATAATAAGCGGTGTACGGGCCTCATCAATAAGTACGGAATCGACCTCATCAATAATGGTATAGTGGTGATGGCGCTGTACGAGCTGGTTGGGATCGAATACCATATTATCGCGGAGGTAGTCGAAACCGAATTCGTTGTTCGTTCCGTAGGTTACATCAGCCCGGTAGGCTTTCCGGCGTTCAGCGGAGTTGGGCTGGTAGCGGTCGATGCAGTCGACAGTAAGCCCGTGGAAATTGAAAATCGGTTCGTTCCACTCGGCATCCCTCTGCGCCAGGTAGGTGTTCACTGTTACCATGTGTACACCGCGGCCAACAAGGGCGTTGAGATAGGTCGGGAAGATGGCGACAAGGGTTTTACCTTCACCGGTCTTCATCTCGGCGATTTTACCCTGGTGCAGTACGATAGCACCAACCAGCTGCACATCATAGGGAACCATGTTCCATTCGAGTTCATTGCCGGCAACCATCCATTTTTTGCCGACATGCCTTTTACAGGTCTCCTTGAGAACGGCGAAGGCCTCCGGCATAATTTCGTCGAGTACGTCTTCGGCGGTGTCGAGCCAATCCTGATCGAGCTGGTCGAGCTGATCGCTCAACTGCCGGCGTTCCTCGATGGTGATGGTGGCCTGCATATCTTCGATCCGGTCACGTATCTCCTGAATCTCACGGTCAATATCGGAAGTGGCCTCATGGATCATCTCCTTGAAGCGCACCGTGTATGCCTTCAGTTCATCATCTGTCTTTTCTGAGATCTCGGGTTCAAATGCTTTGATCTGTTCGAGAATGGGAAGGATTTTTTTTACGTCTTTTTCACTTTTTGAGCCGAAAAGCTTGGAAAAACCCTTTAGTAGTTTATCAAACATTGTTGGTAGCTGCTGTTTATTTCTTCGAAGTTGGGAAATTACGGGTATTATTGTGCCCGTTCAATTAAATATCGATACCCGGTCAGAGATGAATTACGTTCAAACCGGCGGTTTATGCTGCCGCACTGAAAAAAATGGTATACTGCAGGGCTTCATATTTACTGAAATTTATGTTATTTTTGCGGTCTTTCGAAATTGCAGACTATCTCATTCACTATTTCCAGCACACATCATGAAAAGAACTTATCAACCAAGTCGCAGGAAACGGGCTAACAAGCACGGTTTTCGCGCTCGGATGGCAGATGCCAACGGTCGTAAAGTACTAAAGCGCCGTCGCGCAAAGGGGCGGAAACGCCTTACCGTTGCCGATGAACGCCCGTCGAAGTAATCCTGATCTTAGCAATAAGCTGCCCCGCACCATGATTTTGCGGGGCAAAAATAATTTTGTCAGGATTTTTTCTGAAGCCAGGCCGGTTTACGGGAAACATGTTGACATGCGGTACATTTTTTTTGACAATCCTGCCGAAGGTTTCAAAATGGCATTCATTGCCGGCAAAAAAACCGGTAAGGCCGCACGCAGAAACCATATTAAACGGTTGATGCGGGAAGCATACAGGCTGAACCGTCATACTTTTGAACATGCCGTGGCGGAATCAGGTGTCGGTTTTCACGGAGCACTCATAGCCAGAAGATCAGATACATCGTACAAGGCTGTGGAACAGGATATCATCAAATTACTGGACAGGGTTGCCAAAGACCCGAAAATAGCAGGTGCTGGCCAATGAAGCACATACTCATATTTTTTGTTCGTGTCTATCAACTGATGATCTCGCCCTACCTGCCCCCCAGCTGCAGATTTAACCCTACCTGCAGCAGTTATGCCCTCGAAGCACTTAAAACCCACGGGGCCCTCAAGGGATCATGGCTTGCCATCAAAAGGGTAGGCCGCTGTCATCCGTGGAGCGAGGGTGGATATGACCCTGTTCCCGGTACAACAGCAGATGAAACACCCCAAACATAGGAGAGAATTTGGATCGCAATACCGTAACGGGCTTACTACTAATTTTTCTGGTCTTCCTGGTGTGGATTTATTACACCACGCCAACACCGGAAGAGATGCAGCGGCAGGCCCGAGAAAGAGCCATTCAGGACAGCCTCAGGGCTTCACAAACCGAACAGTTCGACGACCGTGAACTCCAGGAACCGGAACTGACGGCTACAGAACAGACCGCTTCGGCACTGGGGTATTTTCAGGTGGCCGCCGAGGGTGATACCACCCTGTTCTCGGTTCAGACCCCGAAATATGAGGCCGTTTTTACCAATGCCGGCGGCGGACCGGCCCTGATCAGGCTTCTTGAACATCAGAAATACGATGGTTCCATTGTTCAGCTAATATCCGACTCCTCACGCTCGGCCTATTCACTCGGTTTCCTGTCCACGCAGAACTACGATATTGAAACCGACAGACTGCTGTTCCGCCAGGTAACGCCCGGTAACCGGATGCAGCTTCAGGAGGGTGAAACCGCCACCCTTGAATATGTTCTGGAAGTTGAAGACGGCAAACGCCTCTACTTTACCTATACCTTTACGGGCAGTCAGTATGATTTCAACCTGGATATCCGATTTTCCGGTATTGAGGAGCTGATAAGCGGTAATGTGTTCGATTTTGCCTGGGTTCCCAGCCTTGTGCCCACCGAGCAATCCCGCAAGTCGGAAAGCATGTACACCGGCGCCTACTTCAGAACCGGCAACACCATCAGCGATCTTACTCTTACGGATACCGGTACCGAGGTAGAGAACCATACCGGCAACATCACCTGGGTGGCCACTAAAACGAAATTTTTTACCCAGATCGTTAAGGCCAATCAGGAGACCGATGGTGCTATCCTGCGCGGAACGGTAATTGGGGATCCGAATTCAGAAGAGGGGGTACTCGAGTATTCCGTCTTGCTGAGAAACAGGATTCAGCCCGACATGGTCTCATCCTTCGGGCTCTACGCGGGCCCGCTCGAGTTCCGCAATCTCAGAGATTTCGACGATAAAGCCTATGAAATGGTCGATACAGGCTTCGGTTTTATGCGCTGGTTCTCCGACCCGTTCGTGAAATATATTATCGTTCCGTTTTTTGGATTTATGGGTGGCCTGGTCGGTAATTATGGCCTGGTGATTATCATCTTCGGTATTGCCATCAAACTGGTTCTCTACCCGCTTACCAAGAAAAGCTTTGAAAGCATGGCCGCCATGCGCGAGCTGCAGCCTGAAATGAAGGCGCTCCAGGAGAAATACAAAGACAACCCGCAGGCGCAGCAGCAGGCTACCATGAAGCTGTTCAAAAAGGCCAAAGTGAATCCGCTCGGCGGATGTCTTCCGAACCTGCTTCAGATGCCCGTACTTATTACCCTGTGGCGCTATTTCCAGAATTCGATCGAAATACGGCAGGAGTCGTTCCTGTGGGCGGCCGACCTTTCCGCGCCCGATCCCATCATTCACCTGCCGTTCACAATCCCCTTCCTGGGCGACTTCCTTAGTGGTTTTGTGCTCCTGATGACGGTGAGCATGGTGGTACAGATGAAAATCTCGGGGCAGTCGGGGGCATCAAATCCGCAGATGAAAGTTTTCCAGTACGTACTGCCTGTTGTTTTGCTCTTTTTCTTTAATACATTATCATCCGGCCTGAGCCTTTACTACCTGGTCTACAATGTGCTTTCCATTGGTCAGCAGTTTATGATCAACAAGAGGATCGATCATGTGAAACTCATGGGAACGGTCGACAAGAAGAAGGCAAAGGAGATGGCCAGGGAACAGAGGCTGGAAGCGAAGAAAAGCCAAACCGACAAGAAGAAAAAGTGACGGGCCGGATGTACCGGTTTCTGAACTGCACTGGAGCCGGTAATGAAAAGTGTATGTACACATCACTATCCGCAGATCGCCTATCGTAACAGCGAAAGGATGCTGTGGAACCCGGTTATGAAAAAACCGGCTGTAAACCTGCCCGAAGAGAGGGTCAGGCTCCGGTTTGTGGAAGCCCTGCTGCATGAAAGCACCGTCTCGCAGGCGCGTATCGCCACGGAAAAGGGCCTTTACCTCGGGGCTGATCAGGCAGGGCGAACCGATATACTCTGCTATGACCGTACTGTTCAGCCGCTCCTGCTCGTCGAGTGCAAAAATGAAAAAATCAGGCTCGATGAGGCCGCTGCCTTGCAAATAGGGCGATATAATTACCAGATTCAGGCCCCGTTCATGGTGCTCACCAATGGTAGCGCAGACTACTGGTTCCGCCGCGACACACATTCCGTACTCACCGGGCTCGATAATCCGCCCGAAAGCATCATCCCCGGAAATAAATCCACAACCCGCAATGCCGAATACTGGATGCAGCGCGGATTTTTGGGCCGCGAAACAGATAATGAGCTGCAAAACGGGCTGGTTGCAATGCTTGAAGGCTCCTTCGTAGCAGGAGGTGCCAATGCTGCTGTTGATGCCGGCGGTGCTGATGCTGCCAATAATGCCGGTGCCAATGCTTCTGGTACTGCCGATAATGCCGGTTCCAGTACTTCTGATGCTGCCGATACTGCCATTGCTGCTGATGTTCGATACCTCAACATCCCGCCTTCAAAAAGCATCCCCGATCTTGCCCACTACTACCACATTCTGAGCTGGCCTGATGAAAAACTGAGCATCGGCACATCCTGCATAGCCACCCGACGGGGCGCAACCCTTATTGTGGCAGTGGCAGTGCAGAATGGTGAACCCCTGGCCCTTCTCGAAGTGAGGCCGTCGCTGATGGGGGAGAAGGGCAGGCCGAATGCGTTCATGCACGCACGTGAAACCGATGAGCACTTCGACATAACCGGAAAAACCGGCTGGACAATCAACCCTGACAATCCCGACGGGCTCAGGGATCTTGCTGAAATTACCAAAACGCTGCTCTCGCAGTACCAAATGCTTACACCATGACCGATCAACACAGAAAGAAAATATTCAGTCTTTTCAAAGACAAGGGGAGTGCACTGATTTACCTGAAAGGTGCCGATGTGGCGTACCGCTATGATACCGATTTTGAATACCCGTTCAGGCAGGAATCGAATTTTCTCTATCTCACCGGTATTCAGGAACCCGGTTTTCATCTTGTTCTGGATCCGGAAAAGGAGGAATACCTGCTGTTCGTGCCCAAACGTGATGCCATGTTCGCGGTCTGGAACGGCATTGTGCGGTCTGCAGAGGATTACGCCCTGACCCTGAAACCCGACCAGATTTTCTTTGATGAAGACCTGTACGGTGAGATCAGTAAAAGAAGCCCCGAGAGCGTGCACTGCCTGAACGTTTCGCAGGCAGCAGTGATCGATGATATGGGGTTTCAGACCGAAACGGGCTGGCTGAAGGATGCGCTCGCATGGTGCCGGTGCCAGAAAACCGATCCCGAACTTGATATGCTGCGTAATGCCTCCAGGGTGGCATCCCAGGCCCATATTGCTGCGATGAAGGGGCTCAAACCGGGCATGTTCGAATATGAGATGAAAGCGCTCTACGAATTTGAAGTAGTGCGGCGCGGACTGGTGCACCATCCGTATAACGGCATCCACGGAAGCGGGGAAAACAGTGCCATACTCCACTACACGGAATCGGCCAGAAGAATTGATGAGGGTGACCTCTACCTGATTGATGCCGGTGCAGAAAGCAACGGCTACGCAGCCGACATCACCAGGACCTATCCTGCCGGCGGCAGATTTTCAGGTATTCAGGCCGCCATTTACGATACCGTGCTGATGGCGCTCAACAACTCGATAGAAATGGTGAAACCCGGTGTGGCCATGGAAGACATCCATCTTGCTGCCAGTCGTACCATTCTGGAAGGGCTTAAAGATACCGGGCTTGTTACCGGCGATACCGATACCCTGATGGAGAAAAATATCTTCGCCCTCTTCTTCCCACACGGACTGGGACATTTTCTGGGCCTCGACACCCACGACGTAGGCGGTTATCCCAAAGGGGTGAAGCGCATCGACCGGCCTGGTATCAGGTACC
>JAIVHB010000008.1 GCA_020201275.1 Rhodothermaceae bacterium
TGTTGATGTTGGCTACTGTATTTTCAATGGGCATAACCGGGTTGTCGGAGTAATATCGCGATCCAAGCAGTCCGCGTTCTTCGGCTGTTACGTGCAGAAACATCACACTGCGTGCCGGGCATGCGCCGCTGTCGCGGGCTTCAGCCAGTGCTTCGGCTATGGCCAGGGTGGCAACCGTACCGCTGCCGTTATCGTCGGCCCCGTTGTAGAGATAATCGCCGGTGGCATCGGGCGAATCCAGGCCCATATGGTCGTAGTGTGCCGAAATCACCACAACTTCATGTTTGAGGTCCGGGTCGCACCCCTCCAGCAGGGAGAGTACATTCTTTGAAGGAATAGCCCTGTAGTCACTGTTTCCGGCCATTTTGATGTAGTGATCGGTCATTACCGGTTTAAATCCGGACAGATCGGCTGCAAGTGCATCATAATGGTTCTTGAGCTCATCCCGATCAATCCCGAGCAAATCGGCGGCCTCGGCAGGGCTCACGGATATGATGGCCGTCTGCATCGGCGCCCCGCGGCCGGTCTGCATATACCCGAGCTGGAACCCGACAGGATTGCCGAAAATATTCGCCGCAATCTGTGCCCTGCCGTCAAAATCGGCGGGTTCAGTATGGCTGATCATAAGTATACCAGCCACTCCTTCGCGGAAAAGGAGCTGATTAATGCGTGTGCGGTTGGTAATTGAAGGACTGACGAGGGTGTCACCGTCAACCACGTAGGGGATGTCGTTGAAAATGAGGACCCAGTTACCGGCAATTTCTGCTTCGAGGTGGTCAACACCACGGGATTCATCCCTGATGCCAAGCCCGGCGTAAACAACGCGGCCCTCAACCGGTAATTCTCCGCCCATTACCGGATAGAATGCATCCGGTTTGCCCTTTTCGAAGCGGCTGTTTTTTACCAGCTGTGTATCGGAACCGGCAATGGTAAACCGGTTGTAGCTGATGTAATCATTAACCCTCGCAGTCAGGTCAAAATTCTGAAAGTAGGTACCATTATCACCAATGGCTTTCAGGCCGATGGCAGTATAGCGTGCGGCGAGATAGTCTGCCGCCATATCGATTCCGGGCTCACCTGTGCCACGGCCAAGAAGGGAGTCGCCGGCCAGAAGAAACAGATGATCGCGAAGCTGCTGCTCCGTGATGGCCGATTGAAAAGGGTGCAGTTTACTGTTCCGTTCGGCGGGGGAAGTGCCGTTGTTCATGGAAACACAGGTGGATGTAAACAACAGTACGAATAGGGAGAAAAGGGTGAGTCGCATGAGGGTATTGGGCATGGTGTCGGGTGTTTTAAAAATGGCAGGAGTCGGTAGTCTTTCGGAGTGGTCCCCCTAATTCAGTTTTCCCATGATTTCTTCGCGAGAGACGGATGGAATCTCAAGGTAAAATTGAAAATAGTCATCTTTCATGAAAAGATTGAGCTGACCCTCCTTCACCATCTCGAGTATGGCGAGAAAGGTAATCACTAGCAGGGGCCTGGATCCGACCTCCCTGCACAGGTCGATAAACGCAACCTTTCCTTTGTCGCGCATCCATGTCAGAATCGCTTTCGACTGCTGCTCTACAGTAACTTTCACTTTTTCGACATGGTGAACAGGCGGTTGCTCTTTAAGCCGGGCCAGCACATGTTTGTAGGCTGCCATCAGGTCGTACAGGGTTACATCACGCAGCGGTTCGGTGTCGGGTTTCTGCCTGATTACGTCTGGTTTCAGATATTTGCGGTAGTACCGTTCCCGGGTTTTATGATCGAGCATGTGCATCTCTTCGGCAATCTCCTTGTAGCGCTTGTACTCGAGCAGGCTCTGCACGAGTTCGTACCGCGGATCGCTTTCGTCCAGATCGCCTTCATCGGGTTCATCACGGGGCAGCAGCAGGCGGGCTTTGATCGACATCAGTGTACCCGCCATCAGAATGAATTCGCTGGCCACTTCAAGGTCGAGTTCATCGAGAAAATGGATGTAGTCGAGAAACTGCCTGGTTATGTAGGATATGGGGATGTCGTAGATATCCAGCTCATCCCTTTTGATGAAAAAAAGGAGCAGGTCCAGCGGACCTTCAAAATTCTGGAGCTCTACTCTGTACATTAAACGTTCTGTTTTTCCTTCGCTTTAAACCATTCTACGGTCTCGCGCAGTCCCTCCTCAATGGTGTATTTGCGCTTCCATCCCATCTCTTTTTCGATCTTCGCGGTACCCACCACGCTGCGCATCTGCTCGCCGGGCTTGCCATCGGCATGTGTTTCGGGCATGTCGGACCCGGTAAATTTTTTCAGGTATCGGAATAGTTCAACTACATTGGTCTCGACGCCGGTGCCCACATTAAAGATACCGTTTGATGGATGTTTGAGTGCAAGAAGATTGGCCTGTACAACATCGGCAACATTTACGTAGTCGCGGGTCTGAAGGCCGTCGCCGTTGATAAAACAGTTCTGTCCGCGCAGCATCCGTTCGGTGAAAATAGCCACAACGCCGGCTTCACCGTGAGCATTCTGTCGCGGACCGTATACGTTGGCATACCGGAGTGAAATCCACTTCAGATCATAGACCAGATTGTAGAAGCGCAGATAGTGCTCCGATACCAGTTTGGTAATGCCATACGGCGACATAGGCCGCTCGGTATGGTTTTCGTCCTGGGGGGTATAGTCGGGCTCACCGTAAATGGCACCCCCGGTCGAAGAGAGGATCACTTTTGTGAGGCCGTTTTTACGTCCGGCCTCGAGCAGGTTTAGAAATCCAAGTACATTGACTTTTGCGTCGAACTGCGGATCGGCCACCGATTTCCTCACATCCATTTGGGCCGCCAGATGGTAGAGTACCTCAAAACGCTCCTTTTCAAAAAGCGTGGGGATGGATTCAGCACGGATGTCGGAATGGTGAAAAACGGCCTTTGGATTCAGATTGTGCCTGAATCCCCCGCTCAGGTCATCGATTATGTGAACCTCATGCCCCTGGGCTATAAGTGCGTCCGAAATGTGAGAACCGATAAAGCCGGCACCGCCGGTAACAGCAATTTTCATCAGAGTTGGGAAATTTAAAGGATTAAAGTGGTTTGAATATAGCACCTATGCATATCAAAACCATAGCCTCAGGTTGGGTGAGGAATCATTATAATAACCCAAATATTGTTAAATATGAGCTGAACGAGCGTAACAGCTGAAACCATAATCATGTGCGCCGGTTGACTTCTTTGCAGCTGGTTGCACACCTGTACTCGTTCGGGAATCACTGGTTGGGAACGCGAAGGTGTACGTTATTTATCGGAAAATAAGCGCCGGCTGCCGGATCAGGGGTTCGCAAACGTAATAAATAAAAGACATCAAACATATGAGCGGAATCACAGACTATTCAAACAGGGGAAACAGTTCAAGGCTGCTGCTTCAGGTCGGCGCAATACTCGTCTGCTGCATTCTCACGGTTTTTGTGATCCTGAAAGGTGAGTCTGGCAGCTATTTTACGATGAGGGCCACCGTACAATTCAGCCTTGAATCGGAACAAAAGCTGTTTCTGCAATCAAAATCTGAATTAATGGTAGTTGAATTGTATGGTGATGTACACCCGCTGAGCAAGTCAACACCACTGATCTTTCAGAGCGGATTGACGGCAGATCACGGGTATTCGATCAGGGTTCAGTTTCCGATGGAGGCTGTGGGTAAAAGTCTGAATTACCGTATTGTGCTGCGATCAGATACCGGCAATGACAGGGGGGGCGCCGAAATTTCGGGCACCGTCAGCCTGGCCGGCGGTAATACCATTGTCGTGATCAATGAGGCAGATTTGAAAGCAGGCGATAAAGGGATGAACAATAAACCCGGTCAGATAGTGGATCTCCGATAAGAATCAACACTATAGCTTTTCCCATAAGACAACTCAGGTTAATCGGTTTTGCTCAGGTTGCCGGTAGAAACCGGATCGGATCAGACCTTCCCAGACAGCTTGCCGGATAATCGTTCATCTCCTTCTTCTTTTGCCCCGTATTGGCTGAAGAGGGCACGAATCCTGTTTGCAATACTAACCGGGTCAATACCGATCTCCCTGTGCAGCTCCAGTTGGGAACCGTGCTCTACAAGTCGGTCGGGAACGCCCATGAGTGTTACAGGAGTGAGCAGTCCGGCATCTGCCATGTATTCGAGTACGGCGGATCCGAACCCGCCCATGCGGGCTCCGTCTTCGATTGTAATGAGGTGATTGTAGGACCGTGCTGCTTCTTTAATCAGTTCTTCGTCGAGCGGTTTTGCAAAGATCATGTTGAAGTGCCCGGCATAAATACCCTCGTTTTTTAGGTTGTCGAGGGCTTCGGTTACATAGTTGCCGATGGTACCAAACGACAGCACGGCTACATTTTCACCTTTCCGGAGATATTTTCCTTTACCGACAGGCATCAGTCTATAATCTTCCGGCAGCTCAAAGCCACACGTTTCACCGCGCGGATAGCGTATGGAAAATGGCCCTTCTTCGTGGAGTGAAGCCGTGTACATCAGATCGCGCAGTTCAATTTCATCCATCGGAGCTGAAACTACCATGTGGGGCAGACATCTCAGAAAGGAGGTATCGTACAGGCCGTGATGGGTAGGCCCGTCGGCACCGACCAGCCCGGCCCGATCCATGCAGAATACAACGGGGAGTTTTTGGATGGCCACATCGTGTACCACCTGATCGTAGCCGCGCTGCAGGAAAGTGGAGTAGATGGCGGCGAATGGTTTCTTGCCCTGGGTAGCCATTCCGGCGGCGAATGTGACCGCATGCTGCTCGGCAATACCAACATCGAAGGCCCGTTCGGGCATCTCCTGCATCATTTTGAGCAAACCGGTACCGCTGGGCATGGCAGGGGTGATACCTACAATCCTGTCGTCTTTTTTGGCCAGGTCAATGAGGGTGTCGGCAAAAATATCCTGATATTTGGGGATGCTGGCCGGTTTCTTCACAACCAGCGACTTGCCGGTGATTTTGTCGAACGGGCTGCCGGATGCATGCCATTTTACCTGGTCTTTCTCGGCCGGTGCAAAACCTTTTCCCTTTACTGTAACGATATGGAGCAATTTCGGCCCGGCAACCTGCTGCAAGTCCCTTATCTGTCGTGCCAGCGCTTTTACATTATGCCCGTCGACCGGCCCGTAGTATTTGAAACCTAATGCACGGAAAAGTGCGCCGGGTGTAAGTGCCGTAAGCATGGCCCCCTCCAGTTTGGAGGCAACCTTACGCATTTTTTCTCCTGCCTTGCTGAAATGACCCAGCATTTCGTACACATCATCCCTCAGTTTATTGAATGTTGTGCTTGTGGTCATATCGGCCAGGTACTCTTTCAGCGCCCCAACATTGGGGTCGATCGACATATTGTTGTCGTTCAGTATTACAAGCACATCACTTTTCAGGGCACCGGCATTGTTCATAGCTTCAAAAGCCATGCCGCCCGTCATGGAGCCGTCGCCGATCACGGCTACAACCGATTTTTTTTCTCCACTCAGGTCCCTGGCAACTGCCATGCCGAGCGCGGCCGATATGGATGTGCTTGAATGGCCTACGCCGAAGGTGTCGTAGGGACTCTCGCTGCGCTTCGGGAAACCGGAAACGCCGCCGTATTTGCGGTTCGTATGGAAATTCTCCTTGCGGCCTGTAAGCATCTTATGTCCGTAGGCCTGATGCCCTACATCCCATACCAGGAGATCGTCGGGCGTGTTCAACACGTAATGGAGGGCTACAGTGAGTTCAACAACACCGAGGCTTGCACCAAAATGGCCGCCGTGAATGGATACGGTGTCGATAATGTAATCCCTTAGCTCAAAACAGACATCAACAAGCTGGTCGTGGGAGAGTTTCTTAAGATCGGCCGGGCTGTTTATCCCTGCGAGCAGCGGTCCCGGATTGGCTTTTGGCGATTCCATGTATCAGGCTTCGGTTTTGTTCGGATTTACTTTCCGGATTTTCAGCTCGGCTTCTTCGAGTGTCTCGGAGCAGAGTTTGGTGAGTTTCATCCCCTCCTCGTACAGACTTATCGATTCTTCAAGCGAAACAGCCGGGTCCTCAAGTTTGCTGATTATAACTTCCAATTTACTCAAAGCCTCTTCAAAGCTTAAACGTTCCTTTTTTTCCATTTTTAGTGTTTGTTTGGGATGAGGTGCCGCAGGGTTAGGGTAAGCATAAGGATTTTTACCCAAAATCACCGGATATGCCTGTCGTTTTTATCAGATGCCTTAGATCTGCCTGTAATAATAGGCAGTAGGTACCCGACAGAAATGCAGCTGCATGCATTCAGGGACTGTTAGGCTATTTCCAGAGATGCCGTGTGAAGGCATATCCGTCGGATCGCAGAACAATGGCCCCTTCGAGTGCGGTAAACCACAAGTCGGCACCGGTAGATGCAAGTCTTTGCACAGCATCACGGTGCGGATGGTTGTAGCGGTTTCGCATGCCGCATGAGATGATGGCGATTTCGGGCTGCACCTCGGCCAGGAAGAAGCTGTGGGAACTGGTATGGCTGCCGTGATGTCCGGCCTTGAGTACATGGCTGTGCAGAAGCGGGCCGAATGTGGCCAGCATGCCTGCTTCGGAAAGCTCCTCCGCATCGCCGGTAAGCAGGAGAACCGTCTGCCCGTACTGCAGCCGCAACACCACCGAGTGGGCATTGGGATCACGGTTGTGCAATCCCGGCACCGGCGCAAGGGTAATCGCCAGCAGGTGAGGATCCAGCGCGGGCACATCCCCCTGATGCAGGTCGATCAACGGTATACCTTTTTTTTTGGCGGCTTCGGTGTAACCAAGATACAAGGCCGAGTTATACGCTTTGGGCGACTGATATATCACGCCTATTTCCATGTTTTCGATGATGGTAAGGATGCCGCCAATATGATCGGCATGGGGATGGGAGAGGACCACAGCGTCGAGCCGGGCAATGCCCCTTTCTTTCAGATAGGGCAGAATCACATGGCGCCCGGAATCGGAGAACGGACTCAGTACACCCGCATCGTACAGAATATGCCTGCCCGACGGTGTCTTTATGAGAACGGCGTCACCCTGGCCCACATCAAAGAAAACGACCTCAAGCTGTATCCTGCCCCGTTCGGCGAAGAATACGTGCATTCTCTGGGTGCAGAGAACCGTGAGAAGGAGAATGATCAGTTTCCAGCGGTATGCGGGAAGCCGGCCCGCCGATATAACGGCGAACATCAGAATCCAGATAATGAAGATTAAAACGGACGGTCGCTGAACGGTGATCCAGCCGGTAACGGAATGGTTGGTATACTCAACCAGCATTGACATCAGGGTGATCATCAGGTCGGCGGGCATACCCGCAATCAGTGCGGCCTGCTGGCTGAACATGACCACCGGCAGGGAAATGAATGCGGCGAGAAACAGGATCTGGGCCAGGGGTACGGCCAGTACGTTCAGAAAAGGTCCGATCAGCGAAAATTCGCGGAAATAGAGTGTGAGAACGGGGAAAAGCCCGCCCTGAATGAGTACACTGAGCCCGAACATGGTCAGAATATTGCCTTTCCAGGTATATCTGATAGTACGCGGTATGAGCCTCTGAAGTACAGGCAGTGATACCAGGATTATGGTAACGGCCGTGAATGAGAGCTGAAATCCTACATCGTACAGATACCAGGGGTTGTACAGCAGAAGCAGGACGGCGGCCATACCCACAAGGTTAAGGGAGTCGCGGATTTTGCAAAATACCGATCCGGTGGCAAGCAAAATGGCCATCAGGCTTGCCCGTGTAACCGATGCCGTGAACCCCGTTATGCCGGCATACAGTACAAGCACGAAAATGAGCAGTATCATGGCGGCGCATTTTCCCGTGGCCGATGTGCGGAGCCATGGGAACAGCAGCCAAACCGGCATCAGTACAAACCCTACATGCATACCCGACACTGCCATGATGTGCGACAACCCGGCACGCGAAAATGACTGCCGCATTTCAGCGTCGAGTTCAGCTTTATATCCCAGGATCACCGCTTTGGCCAGTGGACGGTTCTGTTCGCGAAAAAGGGTGTCGATCAGGCGGTACGACCGGTGGCGCAAAGGGGCCCAGCCACCGGCACGCATACCGTTCGGTACGATTGAATCGAAAACAATCTCCCCGTATATATTCTGCCGGTAATTCCACTCCCTGAAATCGAACTCATGTGGATTGCGCTTTTCCCGGAATGCACCTGGTTTGCCGGTGCCGGTAATCAGCGTGCCGGGAGGCAGCTCATCTGCCAGTCCGGGCTCTGCGTTGAACAGCCTGTACCTGAGCTGAGCCTCTACAGCAAATACACCTGATATGACCCGGGCTGAATCGACCAGCATTATTCCGTTCAGCGTGCCGTTGGCATTTACCGAAACCGTAAGAAGACGTCCGCTTACCTGCACGGGTTCCTGACCGAATTCAAGGAGAATCCCCACGGGCTGCGGTATCTCTTTCTGCGCCAACGCCATCCTGAACCAACCCGCGAGCAGTATGCCTGCCAAATAGATGAGGGTGAGGATGGAAGTGTTGAGAACGGATATCTTTACAGCTGTAATACGACTAAAAACAAGGTAGAGGATGAGCCAGGCGGCAACAACTGCTACAGGTATAAGCGGCCCGGTCTGGGGCGTTATATCGCAGAGCCAGATCCCGCATATAAAGAGCAGAGCGATCCGTACGGCCGGATATCTCGAAAACGGAAATCGGTAAGAAGTGCGCAATTCCATATCTATTGGAGCCTGCAGCGGTGCAATCCTTACAGAAGAATTTCATGACCGGGATTCCATTTATTCTCCGTTTCCGCGAATTCTCATTTTTTGGTTACCTTGATGGAAACGCAAAGCGAAACCAACCCACAGTACCCATGCGCCAGCTATTCGTTCTTATCCTTATTATTGTACTGTCAACAGCAGCTATCTCATGTAATGATTCTGAAATACAGGATGTGCAGAACCAGTTTCCACCCCTTGAATACGCGATAGCCATACACGGCGGGGCGGGGGTTATGTCGCGTGATATGCCCGCGGAGACCCGTGAGGCCTACATCCGCTCACTAACCGAAGCGCTGACCATCGGCCGCGACTTGCTGGCTGAGGGTGCATCCAGCCTCGACGCCATCGAATCGGTTATCCGATTTATGGAAGATGATCCGTTATTCAACGCGGGACACGGGGCTGTACTCACAAATACCGGTACCGCCGAGCTGGATGCATCTGTAATGGACGGGCGGGATCTGTCGGCCGGGGCAATTGCCGGTGTAAAGACGGTAAAAAATCCGATCAGTCTGGCGCGGCATGTGATGGAAAACTCAAGGCACGTTCTGTTCGCGGGCGAGGGTGCCGAACACTATGCCGACCAGGCCGGTGTTGAGAGGGTTGAAAACAGCTATTTTATTACAGACAACCGCCGTCGCCAGCTTGAGAGGGCAATCGAGCGCGATGAGGTCAGCCTTGATCACTCCGGAGGTTCAGCCACGGGGTATTTTCCCGAATCAGCTAACGACAGGTTTGGGACCGTAGGCGTGGTTGCGCTCGACCGCGACGGGAACCTTGCCGCGGGTACATCCACCGGCGGCATGACCAACAAACGGTTCGGCCGGGTGGGCGATTCGCCGATAATCGGGGCGGGCACCTACGCCGACAACCGTACCTGCGCCATATCAAGTACGGGAACGGGCGAGGAATTCATCAGGAATGCGGTTGCCTATCAGATTTCGGCCATCATGGAGTTTACGGGTGCCAGCCTGCATGAAGCTGCCAGTATTGTAGTTCACGAGAAACTGAAGGAAGGGGATGGTGGAATAATCGGTGTGGGCAGTGATGGTTCTATCGCGATGGTTTTCAACACGCCGGGCATGTACCGCGGAGCTGCAAACTCCGAAGGCCTGTTTGATGTGAAGATATGGGACTGAAGTGTAGGAAAATGCCGTGAGTATTTGAAAATGCACGATAGTCAATCTGACGGGTTCAAAGAAATGTGACAGAACCCCGGATTATACTTCGTAAAATTTCTCTCTCAGGTCCTGAACGTAGATTCCGATGTCGTTTCTGAGTTCGTGCAGGTCGGCGTGCAGGTTGTGATAGACGGCGAACGAGAAATAGCCCCTGTTTTTCATGTCGCGCAGGCGGGCCAGGGCGCTGTTCGCGGCATAAAGGGCCTTTTTGCAATAGGCGATGTTGCCGCCGAGCACATCCCTGTCGAAACCGAATGAGTAGCCTGCAGCCAGTTTGGCACTGATCTGTATGGTATCGGTAATAAAGGCGTTGATGTCGTTTCTTTCGGCAGCGCTGGGTATTGATTCGGCAATCTTCATGGCTTTGGAGCCGAAATTGTGCGAGTCGGTGTAAACCTTCAGGTTTTCGATGGAGCCGTAATCGGTGAGGGCGTACTCTTCGCTGAGATATTTCCAGTCCTCTCCCGCAAAGTCGAGGTCTTCGCTCTCCTCATCTTCATCGAGTTCATCGAACTCATCGAATCCGGAGTCGAAAAAAAGGTCTTCATCCTCATCGAAGTCATCCTCACCGTCGAACTCGTCGTCGTCGGGAAAATAGGCCTCTTCGAACATGAGCTCTTCTTCGATAAACGCATCAAGGGCATCCTGTTCTGAAACGGATTCATTCAGAAGTTTCAGCCATCGCGGAGGGCTGTCGGCCTGCCCGAGATTTGACTCGATGAATTTTTTGAGTTGACTGGTTTTAAGTTCCATCTCCTCGAGATGTAACTCCCATTGGAACTCATTCCAGATTTCGCCGTCGAAATTTTCAGATCTCATTAAATAGTCTAAGTATTTAGATAGCCGAAATGATAAAATCAATATATCAATTCAACTGTCAAATACAACGTTTCAAAGATTAATTTTAATATAGATTGCGGGTCAGAGACGTTCCAGAACCCCGATCATTACACGGGTCATTTTGGGTTCGGCCATATCGGCTGCCTCAAGAATCTCAGCCATCACTACGGGTTTGAGCGAATCGGGGAAACACTCGTCGGTGATTACGGAGATACCGAGCACTTTCATATTCATGTGTACGGCTGCGATCACTTCGGGCACGGTGCTCATACCGACTACATCCGCACCGATTGTGCGCAGGAACCGGTATTCGGCCCGAGTTTCGAGGTTGGGTCCGGGCACTGCCGCATATACACCCTCATGCATTTTTATGGCGTTGTCGAGCGCCACCTGTTCGGCGAGCCAGATCAGATCGCCGCTGTAGGGTTCGCTCATGTCGGGAAATCTTACACCGAGCTCATTGTCGTTGGGCCCGATCAGGGGGTTGTCGCCAATCAGGTTGATGTGATCGTTAATCAGCATGATGTCACCGCGCCGGTAGTTGGGGTTCATGCCCCCGCAGGCATTCGAAACCAGCAGAGTGTGTACGCCAAGAGCCCTGGCAACCCGCACGGGGAAGACAATCTGCTGCATGGTATACCCTTCATAGTAGTGGAAGCGGCCCTGCATGGCTACCACACGCTTGCCCCCGAGTGTGCCGAAAAGCAACCTTCCGGAATGGCTTTCTACTGTTGAAACGGGAAAATGGGGGATATTCTCGTACGAGATGCTTGTGTCCACTTCTATCTGTTCGGCGAGGCGTCCGAGCCCTGTACCCAAAATGATCAGATACTCCGGTTCAAATGATGTGTGTTCGGCAATAAATGTGAGAGCTTCGCTTCTTTTATCCCGAAACTCCTCTACGGTTTCAATGTGCATGCTTATTTTAATCTAATTCGTCGAGGATGTCGTCAAGGTCTTCACTCCCGGGAGCGGCCACCTTTTCTTTTTCTTTTGTTTGTTCATTCTTTTTTGCCTCACTCCGGCGGGCCTTTTTCTCCGAGCGGGCCTTTTCGTCGTCATCCTGGGTAAGAGCGTAAATATCGGAATCGTCTCTGGAAAAACTCTGCAGCGATTTCTGGGCCGTATCGATGTAGGAACCGATGCCGCGGATAATCTCCTCGCGGCGCTCAAGCAGCCTTAGTATGCTCTGACGGATCTCCTGGCGCTGAATTCGCACATCCTGAAGAATTTTTTCCGCCTCCATCTCTGCCGTTTCAACTTTTGAACGTGCATCTTTGCGGGCGGTTTCGATTCGTTGTTCGGCATTTTCCTTTGCGGTCTGCAGAGTTTCATGCAGCGCTTCCTCTACCCGCTCGTAGTGTTTCAGCTTGTCGCGCAGTTGGGATATCTCCCGATCCTGGTCCTTGATCTTTCCAACGATATGTTCCCATTCTGTGGCTATCTCACTCAAAAATGCGTTGACTTCCGAAATGTCATATCCGCGCAGTGATTTTTCGAACGTGCGTTGTTTGATCTCCAGTGCAGTAAGGTTCATAGTAAAAATCGGTTACAGTAGGGCTTGTGATGATAGTTATTTTCGAGCTGAAATTCTCAGGATTTCAGCCTGTTTGACAGGCGTGATTTTTTCTCATCCTCAGATTCAAAATCCGGCAGTTGGGTCAGTTTTTTTTCATCCAGGAAGTCCTGATCAACAATAATCTGTTCCAAACTTCTGAGCCGGTGTTCGGTGTTATTCATAAAATCGACAATTTCACGGGCTTTGTCTTCACTGATCCCGGTTTTTTTCCGGTTGATCCAGGAATTGATAAGGCCAAAAACTTTGGATGCGAGGTATCCCACCAGAAATGTTCCGGCGACGATGGCTATGATAGGTATGAGTATTTCAAAAGGTTGCATAATCTATAGTTTAGATGTCAGCTTTTTTGGCGCCTTCTTTTTGCGAGTTCGTTAACCAGCCTCTCTGAATCCCCATCATCCTCGTCGGTTTCGGAATCGTCAAGGATAATGGATTTTCTGCGGTCAGCAAAACTTTCAGAGTCTGACGCGGCGATCACTTCCAGGTTCTCGATCCGTTTGCGCAGAGAAGCAAGCTGGGTTTCCAGATCCTTGACGCTTTCGCGGTTTTCGGCCTGCGTCTTCTGGTGCTTTAACTTATTCTTCTGATATTCTGAAAAAGCTCCGATAAGTAGGGATGCTACGACTATGATTGTGAGGAATGTCCACATGTCGATTGGAATCATAACAGTTCTCGGTTTAATTACAACCTATAAAATACGAAATATAGCGCCCAGTGTTCGTATTGTTTTTTATTGGCTGTCAGGGATTATTTTCCCGATATATCATCGCAAGTGTAAACCATTTCAGCGTGGGCTTAACTATAGTTTCGCTCGCCAAAAATGGCGGTTCCTACCCGGATCATGGTTGCGCCCTCTTCTATGGCAACCTGCATGTCGTTGGTCATGCCCATTGAAAGATGCTCCAGATCGATGCGTTTGTCGGGGTGGTTTTGCCATTTGTCCCGCATTTCCCGCAGCATGCGGAACTGACTGCGCACCACGTCCATATTATCGGTGAACGAGGCCATACCCATCAGCCCCCTTACACGGATGTGTGCCATCGGGGCCGCGTGTTCCAGCAGGGCCGGCAGCTCATCCGGCTCGCATCCGCTTTTCTGATCTTCGTCGCTGATGTTCACCTGAATGAGAACATTGATGGAGCGTCCCGCCATTTCTGCCCGTTTTTCAATCTCATCAAGCTCTTTGGTTCGCGATACGGAGTGGATCCAGTCGACCCTGCCGGCCATCTGCCGGATTTTGTTGGTCTGTACAGGCCCGATCATATGCCATTTAAGTGTATCGTCGAACTGATCCATTTTGGATGTGAGTTCCTGAACCTTGTTTTCACCGAAATGGATCTGTCCGGCACCAGCCGCCTCACGGATACTTTCCGCAGGGTTGGTCTTGCTGACTGCAATCAGCGTTACCCCGGCCGGGTCGCGCCCGCAACCGTTGCAGAATTCCACGATTTTTTGTTGTACTTCAGCAAGTCTCAACTCTGTACTCATCAGGTCACCTATTTTTTCACTTTGACAGCTTTAATGTTATGTAAAATAGTGGTATTTTTACCTTCTGTCTAAAAAATCAGTTGCAGCATATGTACTGTAGCCTGTCAAATTATATAATGTCGTTGATTTTCATACTGCGTTTATTTAGGATGCATCCATCGTCGGGAGGGCGAATCCCCACGAAAGTATGAAAACTACAGCCAATCACATATCCGACTTCTTCCAGGATTGGGCTCCCCTCAAAACAAAACTGGATTACGACAATGTCGGACTGCTGATTGGCCAACCACACAAGCCTGTAAAACGGCTGCTTGTCTGCCTTGATGTAACCGATGGTGTGGTTCAGGAGGCCATCGATACCGGATCCGACCTTATTGTTGCCCACCATCCGGTCATCTTCAAAAAACTCTCAACGGTAACTACCGACGATGCCACCGGGCGCATTGTCTATCACCTTATCCGCAACGATATTGCCGTTCTGGCCGCTCATACCAATCTGGATGCGGCCCTCGGGGGAGTATCGTTCGCCATGGCCGAAAAAATCGGCCTGGGTAACTGCAGATTTCTGGATAGCAGCTTCAAAACTCTGCAGCATGTACGTTTCTCTTGCCCGGCAGGCCTCACCTCAAAAATCACAGAGCTGCTTACGGGTACCGAACCAAAAGTCATTCCCTCGCAGAATGATCACGTGCTTGTTGAATTTACGGCCGACAGCTACCGGCTGCCCACACTGTTTGCATCCCTTGAGCAACACATACCAGGATTTCGCGATTCTATGGTTGTAATTCCTGTCGACCAGCCGTCGCAGAGCTCGGGTTTCGGTGTGACCGGCGAACTGGACGAACCACTTAGCCAGGATGCATTTCTGGAGCTGCTTGTCCGGCGTCTCGGCTCATCGTCAATACGCTATTCAGGCAGTGCAGGGACCATAAAAAAAGTGGCCGTTTGCGGCGGTGCCGGTGTTTCACTGGCCGAAAAGGCACAGGCTTCCGGGGCAGACGCCTTTGTTACAGCCGATGTGAAATACCACGATTTTTTTTCCGGCAAGCAGGGTTTTCTGCTGGCCGATGTGGGTCATTACGAAAGTGAGGTCCACGTACTGGAGACCATGGTACAGAAGATGAAGATGTGTTTCCCTAAACTTGAAATTTTAATGACCCGGGTGAATACGAACCCGGTGCTGAGTTATACTTTAAATATTTAATTAAACAAGAACACAGAACCAAAAAAAGGCGAATAAATTATGCGTGAAATCCTTCAAAACCTGGTAGACCTTCAATACATCGATTCCAGGCTGGATGAGCTCAAGAGGCTCCGTGGCGACCTACCTGAGGATATCATGGATATGGAGACCGACATCTCAAGGCTTGAGGCCAGGGTCAAAAAGGTCAAAACTGAACAGTCTGAGCTGAAACTTGAAACAGCGAACCTGAACATGGAGATCAACGACGCGGAAGCCCTGATCAAAAAGTATGAGGAACAGCAGCTCTCCGTCCGGAATAACCGGGAGTACGATGCCCTTACCAAGGAAATGGAATCCCAGAAACAGACGATCGAAAATGCGCGGTCTCGTATGGAAGAGATACTGCTACTCGAAGAGGAGTATGAAAAAAATCTATCCGAAAGTGAGACCTCATTATCTGAAAAGCAGAGTGAGCTTGAAACGATGAAGGCCAACCTTGACGACGTGATCGATAAAACGGAAGAAGAGGAGAAGGAACTTCTGGAAAAACGTGAGGAGGCATCATCCATGCTAAATCAACGCTATCTGAAAAGTTACGACCGCCTTCGCCATGGCCTGAACAACGGCCTCGCCGTGTGCCCGATGGAAAAAGGGGCCTGTATGGGTATGATGATGACCCCGCAGGTTCAGATGGAGGTTAAGCGGATGAACAAAATCGTAATCGACGAGAACAGCGGCCGAATTGTTGTGGATCCGAGCTTTTTTGACACCGCCCGCGAAAAATATGCCTGATGGGGCGAACGTTTAACTGTTGTTCTTTGATTTACTGCGATGGATCCGGGTAATCGCCTTCCGGCTTGCCGGGGGGAGGAAAGTCCGAACACCCACCAGCACCGTGCTTCCTAACAGGAAGGTCTTCCGGCTTGCCGGGGGAAAAGAAAGTGCCACAGAAAATATACCGCCTCTGCATCCGTGCAGGGGTAAGGGTGAAAAGGCGGGGTAAGAGCCCACCGGTCCGGATGGTGACATCCGTTCGCATGGTAAACCTCACGGGGTGCAAGATCAAGCAGGCAGTATGTACCGCTGGTTATGACGCTGTCGGGTAGATCGCAAGATCCCGGTAGTGATACCGGGACCAGATAAATGATTACCATCCCGCTAAACCGGGATACAGAATTCGGCTTACAGGGTCTGTCGCAGGAATTTAAAGGCTGCATCACAATGTTGGTGCAGCCTTTTTTATGTTACTGTTTTACGGCGTCTTTCATCCTGCGGCTTACTTCACGTTTTGCATCTTTCTCAGCCAGTGAAGCCCGCTTGTCGTACTGTTTTTTACCCCTCGCTACACCCAGCAGAACCTTTGCCAGCCCTTTTTTGAAGTAAACCTTAAGGGGCAGAAGCGTCATCGCCTTCTGGCTAACCGCACGGTCGATTTTGTCGATTTCATCCTTGTGCAGCAGCAGCTTGCGTATTCGCCGGGGTTCGTGGTTGGTATAGGTTCCGAACTCAAATTCCTTGATGTAGAAATCCTTCAGGAACACCTCCCCGTTTTTCAGAAAGGCGAAAGCGTCGGTGAAATTGGCATTTCCCTGCCTCAGGGACTTCACCTCCGTACCCTGGAGAACTATTCCGGCTTCATAGGTTTTATCAATGAAATAATCGAAATACGCTTTTTTATTCTGAAGTACCGGTGTGCTTTTTTTCTGTTGTTGTGGTTTTGCAGCCATTTCAGTCAGCCACACCCTCGGGTATGGGCCTCCCCATTTGTGTATAGATTCCTTCAATCTGATCAATTTCGGCCTGTGCCCTGCTGTTGCCCGGATCGAGCTCAAGTACCTTTCTGAAATGCCGCAAGGCACCACCCATGCGCTCCGACATTTGTACGGAATCGGCTGAATAGGTAAGCCAGAGGCCATACAAAAGGTGTGTATCCTTTTTGAGCTGCATCACCTGCGGGTCATCCTGATCGGCATCGCCAAGAATGTCAAGGGCCTGTTCATACTGATCAAGCTCAATAAGATAGACAACCTGCTGCGGAGCCGACATGCCGGACAGATCCGGAGCAGGGGTATCGGGGCCGTTGGCGGCATCGTTTTGTGTGCAGGCAGCCGTAAGGAAAACCAGAGATAGAGGGAGTAAGATTCGGTAAAGCATTATATGTTTTTGAAAAAGTGAAATTTTACTGACAGCTAAGCAAGTCTGAATCAGACAAGATAAAGCGGATTCGGGCTGATGCAGAGCAGGAAAATAGCCATGGTGATCCAGCCCAGAATCTTTCTCCCACGGGTTAGCGGAATGTTGTAGGTAACAGGCGGATGTTCAATTCTGACGAGAAATACCAGGAACAGCGCGAAAAGTATCCACGCTGTATAGCCGTTTACATTCTCAATCCCCAAAAATACGTAAATCATCAGGGCCGAAGCAATCATCGACACAGCCATTACAGCCGATATCCATAGCTGTTCGCCCCGGTAGGCTTTGTGGAGCAGCATATAGATGATAAGAGCCCACGCCGACCAGACGAGGCCGTGTGCCCAGGCTGTGTGACCGGAAAGCCAATCCACCAGTGGAGGTATTACACCCAGGCTCCCGAGTGAGATTACAATACCGAAGAACAACCGGGCTATAATCTTGTGCCTCCGGTAACCGACCAGGCCGAAAAGGATGTGCCCGCCATCAAGCTGGCCCACAGGCATCAGGTTCAGGGCCGTAAAAAACAACCCCAGCCAGCCGGCAAACAGAAAGGGATAGTGGTAAGCTTCCCACAGCGGGGGGGCGTTGTCGTAGAAGGAGGCGATAAAACCGTATAACAGGGTGTTGCCGAGCATCAGAAGCTGCCCCTCGCCTACTTCTGGCGGATCGGCGGGAAAGGTGCCGTGATCCTGAACATAGCCCACGGTGGTTTCATGTCCGGGAAAGCCCTCGAGGAACTCCGGTCCGGGCAGTGTTTCGAACCCCCAAATCAGGATGCCAAGTGATACGATGAACCCCGCAATCGGTCCGGCTATGCCGATGTCGAACAGCTTAACGGTATCTCTAACCTGTTCCTTGATACGGATAACCGCGCCTATGGTACCAATGGGCGAGATGATCGGCAGCGGGATAAAAAAGGGCAGGGATGTTTTTACCCGGTGCTTAACAGCTGCGAAGTAGTGGCCGAATTCGTGCACACCGAGAAAGCCGAGCAGCAGGCTGGCAAACAGGCCTCCGTCGCGTGCAATGATCATGATGTTATCGGTCCACGATTCCGACCCGGTGAACCTGCCAACAGAAAAAGCGCTGCTCATTACGGCACACGAAATGAACGTAAGCACAAACAGCAGAACATGTTTCGCGATTGTTCTGCCAGTTAATTCGCTTTTCGGTTCGCTCTCAGTGGTCTCTTCAGGAATATGTAGTGCGGGGTGCTGTCTCAAAATGGTTTCTGTTCACGCGCTATGGGCATGGTCATACAACGTGCACCCCCACGACCCCTGCAGAGTTCGTGGCCATGGAAATGCACGGCTGTTTTGGGGTCCTTCCCCGGTTCATATCTCCGGTCTCTGTAGGCATCGCCGAATTCAAACTGATCCATTATTCTGTAACCCTGTTCTTCTAATGCTTTAAAAGTATTAATGTTACGTTCATATCCGATAATTAATCCCGGAGCAAGGGCAAATACATTGGCCCCGTCGGACCACTGTTCACGCTGCTGGTTGGTGATCTTTTCGCCGCCACACTTGATGAACGTATATTCACGCCCGGTTAATTCCTCAATCACTGATTTGAGCGACTCCCTGATTTCCGTGCATACAATATTGTTCACAAGGGTCAGATGAACAACATTGTTTTTTCTCTCCATAATGGCCGGCGGGTAGGCAACGCATTCGTTTTCACTGCAAAATGTAAAGATTGTATCGAGGTGCATGGAAGAGCGCTGCTTGGGAATATCCACGATCAGCACATGTTCCACACCTTTTTTCAGCAACTGGTCGGCTGCATTCATCAGGCCGCTGAAGGATGTACGCTCGCTCATGCCGATGAGCACAATCTTGTCCGACAGAACCAGGATATCGCCACCCTCAATGCTGTCGCCGGAACCAATTCGAATGATGTTCTTGCATATGGTGCTGAAAAGGGGATGGTATTCAATCACCGTTTCGGTTAACAGCGACTCGCGGATACGGGCTTTTTTTGCAGCCCTCGATATAACGACCGATTTACCGACTACCGCAGCCAGGTCGCGGGTAAAGAGCAGATTGGGAGACGGCAACAGGATAAAATCGTGCAGGGCAGGGGTGGTGCCTTCTATAGCAAATTGAATGAGTGATTCCTCATCAAGTTTGTACAGATCGGCCTCGATGGAATGCAGGTTTTCGTATGGCAGCGTCTCTATCAGGTTGGCAATGAAATGGTGCCTGGCTTTCTCTTCCCGGAAACACTCCCTTATCAGGTCTGTGATTTGATAAACCTTACCACTCTCGGGCATTCCGGTCTTAATCAGGTCTATCATGCCGAGATGTTCACGACGGGCATCATCCTCGAAAATGATGTCGTCGAACAGCAGTGCATTCTTGATGTCGGGATTTACCAGAGAAATTTCCCTGCCGGGAGTATGTACTATTACGGCCTTCAGGCGGCCGGTTTCCGATGTTACCTCTAAATTCATGACCACGCGTTTTAAATGTCGGGTAATATACGGTTAGCAAACAGCTTAATAAAATCGATGATCCTAAAATTTGCACTTATT
>JAIVHB010000055.1 GCA_020201275.1 Rhodothermaceae bacterium
CGATATCAACCAAACCAGGAAAAAACGCTATGAATGCCATCTCAACAATCAATCCATTTACCATTTTCACCAGATATCTGGCGACCGGTTGCCTCGTGCTGCTGATGTCGTGCACAGGGAACGACCGTCCGGCCGATGAAATGAGAACGCAAATGCAAGAGCAAACAGAAACCGGAAGTGCTGAAGTGGTGGAGGTGATTGCAATGCACAATATGGATCTCAACCGGCATACGTATCAGATGGGCACAAAGGAAGTTCCCTCCGGCTGGACAACCTTCCGGTTCAGGAACGCCACCACCTCCGATCACTTTTTCATGATCTACCGGGCACCCGATGAAGCCATTGCCGCAGCGGAAGAAGCCGGACTGCCATTGGTCGATCACTGGTTCAGGGGGATAACAACACCGTTTCAGCTTGAATTCAATCCCTTTGCAGCGGGTGTGGTCGATTATGACACGTTTGTGACCGAACTCGTGGGGTCCATCACCGAAAAGGCACCCTGGTTTTTCGATCCGGGCGCAGTGAACACAGGCGGACCCGGTTTCACATCTGCCGGCAGAACATCGGAAACTACAGTTTTTCTTGAGCCCGGCGAATACATTGCTGAATGCTATGTCAAGGACGAGGACGAGCAGTTCCATTCCTACCTGGGCATGCTGCAGCATTTCACGGTTACCGTTGATTCATCCGGTGCACGGGAGCCGGAAGCAACCCTTGACCTGACCATCTCCTCGGAAAACGGAATAACCTCCGAAGGAGAGGTGACGGCCGGAAGCCATGTTGTCCGCATCAGTTTTGAGGACCAGGTCACCTACGCGCACCTGCTTGGCCACAATGTGCAATTGGTTAAACTGACGGATAGTGATGATGAGGAACTGCTCGGTGAGCTGGCCGGATGGATGGACTGGACACAACCCGGCAGCCTCGTACACACAGCTCCCGCAGGAGCGGAATTTCTGGGCGGAACCATGCAGATGACAGGCGGATCCACCGCGTATGTTAACGTGGATATCCTGCCGGGCGACTATGCCTGGATTGCTGAAATCCCCGACCCGGCCGGTCACGGCATGCTGAAAACCTTTACCGTGGAATAATACAAACGCAGAATTGTACAACCGAGGTTTAAAATCAAAAACGGACGCCCGTACTGCCGGACGCTCGGACGACGTGATGATGCCCGCAGGCCATGTTGGATGTCCCCTTAAATCCTACCCCCAGGATAACCTGGGGAGCGAATATTGGGCTTTTTATCGAATCCGAAAAATCGGGTGGCTTGTTCGTGCGGAAAATCCCGAATCCCACCCCGGGTGCAGGCTGCAGGAACATCCTTCCAGATATATTGAATGTATAGCCGAGCTTGATCTCGGCCCACATTTCTGTGCCGGGGTAATGCGAATCGGTTAAAGACGAATACATCCGGTTCCAGGCCGGCCACAGTTCAACTTCCATGTGGAGATTTTTCCAGATATAGTTGCGGTAACCCAGGATGAGTGTATAGGCGTGGGATGTGATGCTGCCGCTCTCGAAATTCTGATATGCGGGCCCGAAGAACAGTTCATGCCGCTCATTCAGCGCATGATTAATGTGGATCTGATAAATTTGCGCAATGGGATAGGTTAAGCTTGTACCTATGCTCCATTTTGAATGACCGTCACTGTTCCCGGCCATAAGTGGCGTGGCGAAGAACAGTGCCGCAGCAATAATAGCATATAGTGTTTTCTTGATTGGTGCGATAACCGAACCCATATTCGAATAATTAATCGTTCTTATAATCTAATACTAATATGCAAATATAAGGCTTTTTGCGAGGGAATTTCCAGGAAACGTGAAAAAACCGGACACCCAAACTTCCAGGTGCCCGGCTTGTAACGTATCCTAAAATCCTAAAACTCGATCTTGTAGCTCAGCGCGGGGATCACAACCGTGTGTTTATCCATCTGCACGCTCTGGCTTTTGTAGTGGTAGTTGTACCCCACGTGCATGGGCTCGCCAAGAAGATTTTTGATCTGAAGCGCCCAGACACTGGAGTGGTTGGTGCGGTTCACGCGGAAAGTGACAGACAAATCGAGAACGAGGGACGAGGGCAGCTGGTTTTCGAACGCGCGGTTTTCGTCGAAAATAACCAGTTCCTGTTCCCTCGATTCTTCCATCAATACCGGGCTCACGCGCTCGCCGCCAACGTAGTTGAGCCGGGCATTCACCCCGAGCACCCTGCTGTTGTCCCTGAAATTGAATTCCCTGCCCACCAGCACGTTGCCCACGAAATGCTTGTTGAAGCGGGTGTCGCGCCAAACGCCGTCGCCGCCCCTGTACCTGGAGCTGAACACCGATCCCGATACCAGGAAGTAGTAGTTGTCTCTGAGGAACCGCTCGAAGGTGACATCGATGCCCATGTTCCTGCCCACGCTGTTGTTAACAAGCGTGTTGCTGAACGACCAGTCCTGCTTGTAGTTGATCATGGAGTAGGAGCTGTCTGCGATGCCGGGCACATCAAACAGGTGCTGGTAGTAGGGTTCCACTTTCAGCCGGAGGATGTCGTTGATCTGCCAGTCGTACCCGAGCACAAAGTGATGGGCCTTCGCGAGGCGCAGGTCCTGGTTGGGGCGGGTTACGGTCCCGTTCTCCTGTTGCTGTACAAAGTATACCTTCAGGTCTTCCATCTGGCTGTGTTTTCCGTAGCCGAAACTCAGGGTCTGCCGTTCGGTCATGCTCCAGGTGAGCCCGAGCCGCGGATCAACCGACCAGGAATCGATCAGGGCGAAGTAGCCCGCGTTGACGCCCGCCTTCAGGGTCAAACTGCGCGACAAGTCGTGGCTCGACTGGGTATAAAACTCAACGGCATGGCTGCCCCCGCGCTCATCCACGATGTTGCGGTAGGTATCCGGCCTGTTGTTCTCTGTGCTATTGATGTCGAGGTTAAAGAAAAGCCGTTTGTAGGTGAGGCCACTTTGTACGGAATGGCCGCGGCTCAGGCTGTGGCTGATGAAGGAGCCGATGCTCACTTTCCCCGCATTGTCGATGGCCCTGAGGTCGGGACGCGCCAGCAGCTCGTCGTCGAGGCGCTGGGTTACCATGCTGTTACTGAGGCCGGTTGCCGCCAGGGTTGTGCTGATGTAGGTTTTTTTGCCGGTTATAAGCATGTGGGTGAGGCCTGTGCCGCCCATAAGGATGTCCCATTCATAGGTCACGCGGTCCCAGTCCTCTTCCCACAAGGCGGGGTCGGTCTGCAGCGGCTGGGTGCTTTTGTCGATCCCGCCGATGCCCCACACGGAGAATGTGCCGGCCTTGCCCGCGGGCAGGTTTACCTTGAACGACAGGTCCTGGTATTTGAACAGCTGGTCGGTGGGCAGCAGGTTCAGGTCGCTGAGAAGCCCGAAGGTGGAGTAGCGGTAGTTGAAAAGATAGGATGCATCCGAACCCGACGAAAACGGGCCTTCGGATGAAATATCGAGACCCAGCATGCCCGCCTGGAAGGTGTATTCCCGTTTGTCGTTGTTGCCGTTCCGGAGTTTCATGTCGAAAACGCCGGCGGTTGCATTGCCGTACTCGGCCGGGAAGGCGCTGGTGTGGAAATCCGAATTCGCCAGCATCTGGCTGCTGAACAGGGTTACGATACCCCCGCCGGCCACATTACCGCCCACGAAATGGTGGGGGGTGGGAACCTCGACCCCCTCGATCCGCCAGGAGACCCCGCGGGGCGAGTTGCCGCGAACGATGATGGCATTGTCCTGCACATTCCCAACGGTTACGCCGGCAAAGGCCGACACCAGCCGGGCCGGATCGTCGATACCGCCCGCATAACGCCGGGTCTCCTCAACGCTGAATGAGCGCGCACTTACGGTCGACATGGCATTCAGCGGCTTGTCTTTGCGGATGCTCGGGGTAACCGTAATACCATCCATTTCGGCATACACCTGCCGGAGGCCCACATCCAGAATCACCTCCTTGCCCGATGTAACCTGTACTTCGGCGAGGATCACCGGTTCGTACCCGAGATAATTCACCCTGATGGAGTGCCGGCCCACGCGGACCTTCTCAATAGTGTAGTTACCGTCCAGATCGGTGGCGGCTCCCCTTATGGGATCGGATTGCTGGATGATCACCGAGGCACCGATCAACGGCTCCCGGGTCTGCATGTCGTAAACCGAACCTCTGATGGTCTGTGTTACGGGCTGAGCATCTATTCCCATTGCGGCGGCGAGCAGCGCCAGCATGGCCATTACGAATGTGTAAATCTTTGCAGTCATGATAGTGTGATGTTATAAATTATGTGATTTTTTTGGTTGATGTATCGTTGGAATCAGAAAAATCATTTCAGCCAGCTCCTCAGGTTGATCCAGATAACCGCAGCCATCACCACTACACTGATCAGGCACAACAGGCCAAATGCAATGATCTGGATGATTCTGGTGACAGTGGTTCCGGTTCGTTTCATCGGGTTGTGTATGATTAATCGGGTTGATTATGATTGTGTGATTCAGTTCCATGTTTTGTATCTGCTGCAAAGATCAGGGCCTGGTGATCAGGAATCGTCCGTTCCTGTAAGTCCGGACAAAGTGCAGGTCCGCGCGTGAAGGTTCGGACGCAACGGGGCAAGTCATCAAACATCCTGTTGACGCAAGGGGGCAACTTATAAACCGTCATGCTGAGCGCAATGAAGTGAAGTCGAAGCATGTGGGGGCTTTTTAAAAAGCCCCCCGAAAATCATGGAACCCCTGTATAATTCGTGCCCTTATGCACACACGGCCCCGTGACCCACGGGGCCACGTGCTTCGACTGCGCAGTGAGTCTTGCGATTAACTGCCCGATCATCCGCTGCGCTCAGCATGACGGAGTGGAAAAACTTCAGCATGCCGGAATTGGAAACACTTCCAAATTCAATTGTTCTATTGTTCCCTAATTCCCCAACTCAAAGCCTGTTATTCCCCGATTCTCCCCTTACCAAACTCATATAATTAGACGGCGTCTTCCCCGTAATCTTTTTAAACACCTCGTTGAAGGACGATTTCGAATTAAACCCCGAGTCGAAGGCGATGGCCAGGATGCTGAAGTTGCGGTTCGCGGGGTCGGCCACGCGCTGCATGAATTCTTCCACCCGGTAGCCGTTTACAAAATCGAAGAAATTTTTGCCTTCGTACTGGTTTATGACCTGTGAGAGATGGTTCGGTGAGATGTCAAGTTCGCCGGCCAGGGTACTTAGCGTGAGTTTGGGTTCGAGATAGGGTTTTGATGATTTCATCAGTTCGGTAAGCCGGCGGTGGTATTTCAGGGCATCCTCTTCTTTCAGGCCCGACCTGGAGTATTCACCAGCTGTGCGTGACTCCACAATCCGCTCTTCGTTAACGTATCCCCCGGTAAAAACATCCTGATGCCGTATCCCGAAGAATCCGAGGAAAAGTATGAAGAGGATGATCAGGGAGTATAAAATCAGGTCGGGATTGAAACCGAAGTCAATATCCAATCCGTCCCTGAGTATCTCAACCGTGATGGCGCCCGCGAAAATGATCCCGATCCCCCAGATGAAATACCTCAGCCAGTTCAGGTTGATGGATTCCCGGAAAGCGAAGTTCTCGTTGATCATACTCTGATGCCTGCCGAGCAGACGGTAGGATAGGATGGTGTAGGTGAAACCTGAAACGAAGAAGGCGATGAGGGAGAGGGTCATGAAACCGCTGTAATCGTCGAGCTCGCCGCGGTCGATCATAGCTTTCTGCTCTGTAGTATAAAAAAGGTAAAACCGTGACAAATAGACATACGACAGCACAAAAGGGGCGAAGTGCAGAACGTCGATGCGGGTGAAACGCCGGTCGCTGCGCAGTGAAAAGAGGACGTAGAGATAGAGCATCGGCCCGTGCAGCAGAGGGAAAGGGTTAGTGATGCCGACCAGATGGGGATAGACTTCCCAGTAACCGAGCGAGTAGATGTAGTAGCTGAACAGGTGAACGCCGAAAATGAACATCCATACGGCAAGTATTTTATCGGCTACCGATTTGTCCTTTTTTGCAAGAAGCAGAAATTGCAGGAAAAAACTGAGGAAGATGCCGATAATGAAAACGGTATTCATACACTCCTGGCCTGCACAGTCTTTTGCACGAAAACGGGTGTCATATCCGGTTAATTAATACTACCATGGCCGCCGTTACGGGGGTTAACATCGATCCTTTTTTCAGGATACTGGTGAATCTACCCTTTACTTTGGTTAAAATCTATTGCAACATGAGGGTTGGGATGCATCTGCAACTACACCCGCACCCGCTCCGGCAACTGCACCTTCATCTGCAACTGATGAAATGTAACAACCGCTTGTGCTGGTGATCTGAATAGCAGCCAGCATGATCCAGAAACGAAACCAAACCCTAAACCGGACATCCCCCGAAATGAACAGATATCTATCCATAATTTTCATCACACTGGTGATGCTCTCCGCTGCCTGCGGAAGCCGCTCCGATGCGCCCGTCGACCGGCAGAACGGGCAGGATGAATCTGAAACCGTTGCCGTAACCGATTCCGTGACCGTCGAAATGGAAATCCTCATGGAGGAGATCGAACAGGCCGCCGGTGAGCTGGATGAACTGCTTGATGAACTCGACGCAGGAGGAACCCCATGAAATGTTGTGAAACCGGAATAAAATCACTTTTTGCCCTGGCCATATTCGCCATGGTCCTGTTCACCGGGCTGCCGGCAACCGCCCAGTCGGGTAATGCGAACCGTGCGGCGGAGGTCCGGCAGCAGGGAAACCAGGCACGTGAGCAGGTACAGAAACGCGCCGGTGAAGTGCGCGACAGCGTAGCCCGCAGGAGCGCGGACGTATGAACGATACCATTCCGCCCGGCCGCGAAATATCCCGCCAGGCCCGCGAGGGCGGACGGGAGTTCGGTCAGATGCGTGCCGCAGAGGCGCGTGCCCGACGTATGGAGCGCGCTCGTGAACTCGAAGAGGTGGAAGCCGAAGGACGTGAGCAAGCCAGGGAAGCCCGGACCCGCATCGAGGCCGCCGAAGAGCGCCTTGAGCAGGCCCGCACCAACCGGGAGATCGCCGATGAGGAGTATAGACGGCAGCGCACCCGCATCGAAACGGCCCGTGTGAAGCTGACGGAACTGGAAGAGCGCATCAGGCGCAGCGCCGAATTGAGACGAAGGGCAGAACAGGCCGATCCCGAAGAATAGGCCGGGCATACCGGTTCGGGTACGTACCGTTAGTTAAGAAAAGGCAGGGGAAGATAGGTTCTCCTGCCTTTTTTTGTGAATTGGCAGGATACAATTTTTTTCTTGACATTTTAACCATTTAGTTAATACATTTGGATTAACCAAATAGTCAATAGCTTTAAATTGAGATGAAACAACCGAAGCAACCCGAAGAAGCCACCGAAAAAAAGATACTGGAAGCAGCCCGAACGGTGTTCCACCGGGCCGGCTACGACGGCGCCCGCATGCAGGAGATCGCCGACGAGGCCGGCATCAATAAAGCGCTGCTCCACTACTACTTCCGCAACAAAGACAAGCTGTTCGAGGCGGTTTTTAGGGAGGCCCTCCGCCGGAATATGATCCCTCTGATGCATATGATGATGTCGGCCGACACCACCGTTGAGGAGAAAATCACGAATTTCGCACGCAATTATATTGAGACGATCCGCCGGAACCCGGAGCTTCCGGGCTTCATCATCCATGAGATCAACCGGAACCCGCAGCGGCTCGTCGAGAACGCGAAGACCGAGGGCCTCGTGATCCCGCAGACGCTCATCGTCCAGATCGGCGAAGGGATAGAGCAGGGGCGCTACAACCCGGTCGACCCGCGGCAGCTGGTGGTAAGCCTGGTTTCGATGTGCATATTCCCGTTCATCGGCCGCCCCATGATTCAGATGGCCATGCAGATAAGCGAACACGAGTGGGACGCTTTTCTTGAGGAACGCATTACTCTGATCCCGCAATACATCTTCAAAATCCTTCACAAATTATGACTCTGTTCATCACACTCATCCTTTTAGTGCTGAATTCGGGCTTAATGATGCAATCAGGCCAGACTTCTGATGTTGCCCGAACGCAACAGCCGGTAACTGACCGCCCGGCCGGCCAATCGGTGCTGGTTCATCCGTCCGAAATGCCGGTCAGCCAGCCGGCATCCACACTCCGGCACGCTCCCGGGCAACCGCCCGAAACCGGATTTTTTACCCTGGATAAAGCGCAGCAGTCGTCATCAGGTGCATTGACCCTTGAAGATGCGCAAAAGCTTGCGGCCGAGCGCCATCCGCTGCGGTCACAGCAGCCCCTGCACGAGTCCATCCGCGACCTCAACGTCCGGAACCTGAACACACAGTACCTTCCGGATTTCACGCTTTCGGCGTCCGCCCAGTACCAGAGTGAGGTAACCGAGATCGCCATCCCGGTACCCGGCGCCGTGCCACCCACGCAGCCCAAAGACCGATACGCCGTCTCCCTGAACATGAACCAGCTGATCTGGGACGGTGGACGTGTAAGCTCAGCCCGCGATGTTGAGCGGTCGTACCGCGAGCTGGAGAGGCAGTCGGTGGAGGTGGAGATCTACAAACGGCGCGATCAGGTGAATGAAGCCTATTTCAATGTGCTGATCACGCGGCAAAGGCTCGAATCGACCGATCTGCTGGCAGCAGATGTGGATGCCCGGCTCGGCCAGGTGAAGGTCCGCGTGGAGTCGGGCGCCGTGCTGCCGTCGCATGCCGATGTGCTCGAGGCCGAGAAAATCCGACTCCGCCAGCAGCGTATGGCACTGGATGCCTCCCACCGAACATCCCTGGAGGTACTTTCGGAACTGACAGGCACAGAGTTGCCGGAGGATGTCGTTCTGAGCGTGCCCAACCCGCTATTATATGGCGCTCTGCAGCAGGATGGTGTTTCGTATTCCTCATCCCCTGCAACGGGAAGACCGGATGTCGCTTCCATCCCTGTTCCCGGAAAATCTTCCAATCCGGGTGTATTGGAAGGCATGGGTGCAGCAACATCCGCCCGCCCTGAATACAAACTCTTTTCACTGAACCGCGAAACCCTGGAAAACCGGGAAAAACTCACATCCAGCCAATACCGTCCGGTGATCTCCGGATTTGCCCAGACCGCTTACTCCCGGCCGGGGCTCGACATTTTCGACGACTCGTTCAGCCCCTGGTACATGGTGGGCGTTACGGCCCGCTGGAACCTTTGGAACTGGAACAAATCGTCGCGGGAACGTCAGGTGCTGCACCTGGAGCGCAAACTGGTCGACTCGCGTGAGGAGGCGTTTGAACAGCAGATCAGCGTGGCCGAACGCGCGTACCTGAACACC
>JAIVHB010000135.1 GCA_020201275.1 Rhodothermaceae bacterium
GCCGCACCCCCGAACAGGCCCTGGTAATCACATCCGAACCGGAGTTCAAGCCGGCACTGGTCAGCGACGGTGATGCCGCACTGTTCGCAACCCTTCAGCAACTGGTTTCCGCGGCTCGGAACATCCGTGCCGAGATGAATATCGGCCCGAACGTGCCCCTCACCATGCTCATCAGGTCTTCATCCGATGAAGAAGCCGCGCGCCTGATGGCCAACGACTGGATCCTGAAAAAGCTTCAGCAGATTGAAAAGCTTCAAATCGGCCTGGACATCACCAAGCCCGGTTTTGCGGCCACGGCCATCGTCGGTAGCATGGAGCTGATCATCCCACTCGAAGGACTGATCGATCTTGACAAAGAACGCGAGCGGATCACAAAGGAGATTACCCGCCTCGAAGGATTCCTGAAGGCGATCGACGGAAAGCTCTCCAACGAGCGCTTCGTTCAGAATGCCCCCGCCGAAGTGGTCGATAATGAACGGAAGAAACGCGCCGACGCCCTGGCCAATCTCGAAAAGCTGCAGGGATCGCTTAAAGAACTCGGGTAAGGCGGATCATTTTTAACCGTTTTGGTTAATTATGCTCTTATTTAACCATTTCAGTTAATTTTTTTAATTTTTAACCATTATGGTTAATTATTATATTAATTAACCAAACCGGTTAATTAATTATGACACACGCCATTGTACTTATCGGAGACCTGATTGAATCCAGGAAGCTGAGCGACCGCGGCCGCGCTGCGACCCAGAAAGATCTGAAGAACGTTCTGGGGCAGATAAACCGCGATGCACCCGGCATACTGTCGCCCCTGACCATCACGCTGGGTGACGAATTCCAGGCGGTCTACCAATCGGCTGGCAGCCTGTTCACCCACCTGTGGACCATCATGGCCGCCATTCACCCGGTCTATGCACGTTTTTCGGTATCGGCCGGGGCAATCACAACCCCCATCAACCGGAAGCAGGCCATCGGCATGGATGGTCCGGCCTTCCACGCGGCGCGCGATGGAGTTAATATCCTCAAAAATGATGAGGGACTTCTGCGGGTCAACATCCCGAATCCGGAGATAGAAAGGCTTATGAATGCGAGCCTGATGCTCGTTTCCAAAGAGATGCTGAGTTGGAACAGCAACCGTTTCCACATCCTGCAAAAGCTTGGGCAGGGCGAGGAAGTGAGCCGGATCGCAGCGGATATGGGCCTGTCGGAGGTCGCCGTCTACAAAAACCGCAAAGCCGGCGCGCTGGATGTGATTCATGAGCTGACCTCCGGCCTTGCCGGACTTATTGACTCCGAGATTAAAAAGCAGCAACTATAATGAAAAAGCAGCTGGCATAGTTATGCGATCTACGCAAATGGCGCCATCAGCATACTCTTCCCTGATAACCACCGGTATGATAACCATTGATGAGGTATAACCATGGATTTCACGCTCTTCTTCGCTATCCTGAACCTGGTGCTGCTGGCCCGGCTGCGCCTCACCTTCCGCGACAGAGGTGCCACGGTTGCCGACCAGGTTCTTATGGCAGCCGTTCCCATGCTCATTCTCCCCTTTTTGCAGATCAGCACCGGCTGGTTCATCCTTCTGGTTTGGCTTTTGATGGTACCCGGGCTCACCTACCTGGCAGAGCGGGCCAGTCAAAACCTGAACCGGAACCGCGGCCTGCTCCTGATGCTCCATATTCTGGTGGCCGGGCTGCTGAGCAGCGGGTTCTCGGTACTGCAATCGGGCTTGCTGGTAGATGATCTGCTGCAGCTCATCCATCAGAATTTCGTGCCGGTCACTTCTGTAAACTGGGTGGGTGTACAGGTTGTGCTGTTCGGGCTTCTGCTCATCATCAACGAGATGAACATCATCATCCGCTACCTCATGGAGATCATGAACCTGAAGCCCCTCCCGAAGGAGGTGGCCGGCTTCGATGAGCAGGACTACAATACCGGCCGTGTGATCGGCCTTCTGGAACGTATTTTCATCTACATACTGGTGCTCGCCGCCCAATTCACCGCGGTTGGATTCATCCTGACCGCCAAGGGCATTATCCGGTACCCGGAGCTGAAGAACAAAACCTTCGCCGAGTATGTGCTGATCGGAACCCTGCTCTCTGCGCTGTCGGCACTGATTACGGCACTTTTCGTGATGAGATTTTGATCTTTTTTACTTTTACTCCAATTTTTTGCTTTGATTTTTTGCTTGGATTTTTGCTTTCGCTCCCTGGATTATTTTAAGCTGATCTGCCGCTGCAGGTGACAGGTTCTGACACTTTGGAGTGTATTTTTAAACTTCCGTATGAGTCTGTTGTGTTATATTGATCATCGGGCACAACAGTTCGTCCGTATGTGTAAATCAATTCTAAAATTATAGCAGGGAAAAACTCAGAGAATAACTATGGAGTATGTGATCATTGTCGGTTTAATTATTGGGGGTATCACCGGATTTGTTATCGCCTTTCTGGTGGGCCGCAGCAAACAGTCGCGCCTTGAGGAAAGGATCAGGAGCCTCGAGCAGCAACTGAAAGATAACGAGCTCAGAACACGCGAACAGCTGGCCGATGCCGAAGCGCGCCTCGAAGCCGCCCGCAATCGCGCCGGTACCGCCGAAACTCAGTTGGCCGAAATACAGGCCGGCCTGCAGGCCGAGAACCGCCACCTCCGCGAAAAACTCACCGAACAGAAGGCCGAGCTGGAAAAACTGCAGGAGACCTTCACCAAAGAGTTCGAAAATCTGGCCAACCGCATCCTCGACGAAAAATCGAAGAAATTCACCGAACAGAACCGGGAAAAACTCGACGAACTGCTCAAACCACTGGGCGTGAAGCTCGAGGAGTTCAAACAAAAGGTGGAGGACACCTACGACAAGGAGACCCGCGACCGCACCTCGCTCAGGGAGCAGATCATACAAATGGCCGAGATGAACAAGCGCATGACGGATGAGGCCAACAATCTCACCCGCGCCCTGAAGGGCGACAGCAAGCAGCAGGGCAACTGGGGTGAGGTGATCCTGCAGCGCATCCTCGAAAAATCGGGGCTTACAAGGGGCCGTGAGTATGAGATCCAGGAAAGCCACACCACCGACGAGGGCCGGCGTCTGCAGCCCGATGTGATCATCAACCTGCCCGACGGCAAACAACTGGTGATCGACTCGAAGGTATCGCTCACCGCCTACGAACGGTTTACTTCAACCGATGATGAAGAACAGGCCCACGCCCTGAAACAGCACATCGCCTCTCTGCGCGCCCACGTGAAGGGGCTGAGCAGCAAAAACTATCAGCAGCTCGACGGGCTTCTCTGCCCCGATTTCGTGCTGCTCTTTATCCCCATCGAACCCGCCTTTGGCCTGGCCATGCAGAATGCGCCCGAGATTTATAACGAAGCGTTCGATAAGAACATCATCATTGTAAGCCCAACCACCCTGCTGGCCACTCTTGCCACCATTCAGAACGTCTGGAAACAGGAGTACCAGAATCAGAATGCGCTTGAAATTGCCAAACGCGGCGGAGCACTCTTCGACAAATTTGTTCTGTTCGTCGACAGTCTGACCAAAATCGGTGACCGCATCCGCCAGACCCGGGAAAGCTACGACGAAGCCATAGGCCGGCTTTCCGAGGGCCGCGGTAACCTGGTACGCCAGGCCGAAGAGCTCCGCAGACTTGGGGCCAGAACCTCCAAACAGCTCCCCGGGAAATTCGGTGAACTCACCGGCGTCAACGGCGATGACAACGGCGAAGACAATGATTTTGACGACGTCGACCACGATAGTGACAACCAAAAAGCTGACCAAAACGGCAATTAGATCGGTATGAGCCTGCAGGCCGATTGAGTTACCCGGCCTGAAATAATACCGGCATCTGGCAATTTCGAAAAGAGTTTCACCCCTCAAAACCGTATCTTTTCCATTCGCCAAAATGGAACAGTTACCCGATCCCATTCATGAAGACGTTTTCCCTCAAAGCTGAAGAACCTACCAACAATCCGGTCAATACCGATTTCATCAGGGGCCTGAACAAACCGCAGCTCGAAGCGGTTACCCACACCGACGGTCCGCTGCTGATTATTGCCGGGGCAGGTAGCGGCAAAACCCGTGTTCTCACGTTCCGGATCGCCTATATCCTCGGCAACAACCTGGCCCGCCCATGGGAAATCCTCGCCCTCACCTTTACCAACAAGGCCGCCAGGGAGATGAAAGACAGGATCGTACATCTGATCGGCGAGGAGGCCCGCAACCTGTGGATGGGCACATTCCACTCCGTTTTCTCGAAAATTCTGCGCATGGAATGCCACCACATCGGGTACTCGCAGGATTTCAGCATCTACGACACCGACGACAGCGACCGCCTCATCAAGGGCATCATGCAGGAGATGAATATCGATACCAAGGCCACACCGCCCAAATCGATCCGCTTCCGCATCAGTGCCGCCAAAAACAAGCTCGTGTCTCCGGCACAGTTCCCCGAACAGTTCATGAGCAGCTCGGTGGATGATATCGCCGCACAGATCTACCCCGTCTACGAAAAACGGATGAAGATGAGCAACGCCATGGATTTCGACGATCTGCTGGTGAAACCCATCGAGCTGTTCGAACAGCACCCCGCAGTGCTGCAGCGGTATCAGCAGAAATTCAGGTATATACTGATCGATGAGTACCAGGATACCAACCACGCTCAGTATATGGTCACAAAAATGCTTGCGGCCGGCCATGAAAACATCTGCGTGGTGGGCGACGATGCCCAGAGCATCTACTCCTTCCGTGGTGCCGATATTTCAAACATCCTCAATTTCAAGAGCGATTACCCCCAGACCACCGAAATTCCCCTCGAACAGAATTACCGGTCTACCGCGGCCATACTCAAGTGCGCCGATTCCCTCATTAAGAATAACAAAAACCAGCTCGATAAAACCCTGTGGACAGAAAACGAGCAGGGCGACCGCATCATTCTGCTTGAAAGTTTCGACCAGTGGGACGAGGCCAACCGGGTGGCATCCTACATCCACAAGCTGAAGCTGCAAAAGGGCTACCGGTACAACGAAATTGCCATCCTCTACCGCACCAACTATCAGAGCCGTGTGTTTGAGGATGTGCTCCGCCGCAAGGGCATTCCCTATCAGCTGGTCGGCGGCATGTCGTTCTATCAGCGCAAGGAGGTGAAGGATGTGATCGCCTATCTGCGCCTGCTGGTGAACCCGAACGATCAGGAGGCGTTGCTGCGCGTGATCAACGAACCGACAAGGGGAATCGGGCTGAAGACGGTCGGCATCCTTCTTCAGACCGCACGGAACGCCGATATACCGGTATGGGAGGTGCTGAAAGATGTTTCCGGCGTCGATATCTACACCCCTGCCAAAAACAGCATTGCGCAGTTCACCGCTGTCATTGAGGATGCCCGCAGCCTGCTCGGCGAGTCGCCCCTGCTCGATGTGGCCCGCCACCTTATGGACAGCACCGGCTACATAAAACAGTTCGTCGAAGAAAATTCGCACGAATCGCTGGGCCGCCGTGAAAACGTTCTCGAAATGCTGAACGCCGTATCACAGTATGAAGATACGGCCGAGAACGCGTCACTGTCGGAATTCCTGCAGCAGATCAGCCTCTATTCCGATATCGACGATCTGGACGAAAACCAGCCGATGGTTACCCTGATGACTGCCCACGCATCCAAGGGCCTCGAATTTCCGGCTGTGATCATTGTGGGCCTTGAGGAAGAGCTTTTTCCCATCGGTGGTCGTAACGGCGATGAAGCCAATTTCGAAGAAGAGAGAAGGCTATTCTATGTGGCCATTACCCGTGCCCAGAAACACCTGCTTTTCAGCCACGCACGCAGCCGGACCCGCTTCGGCGAAGAATCACGCATGGCCCGCTCCCGTTTTCTGGATGAGGTTGATCCCAACACGATTCAGACCGAAACGGGCGCTGCCATTGTTCAGAACGGGGCAAAGAACCGCGACCGCAACAGTACGTACATCGAGTACGACTGGGAAAAACCAGCCGCAACACGAACCAAAATGAGCCCGCCCGTTTCGGTTCCTGTCAGGGAAGGTGAGGTAACCGTCGGGTCGAAGGTGCTGCACGATAAATTCGGTGCCGGCAAGGTCATACACAAGGAAGGCGACGGCGCCGATGCCCGGATAACCGTTTTTTTCCAGAATTTCGGCCAGAAAAAACTGCTGCTTAAATACGCCAAACTCAAATCGCTGGATTGAGCCCAGCTGATTATGCCGATAATACGGGGCATCCCGGGCTTCGCATTCGCTGCACAATATATAATTTGCTTATTCGTCTGATAAGTGTGTTATATTCCCAAGAGCAACCACGGGAACGAAGTTGCCTGCAGACGGTATTCATTATAATAAATCACCCAAGCTGTAAGATGATCCCCATTCTGTTTAAAAAAGCCATATTAGAGTTACTCAAAGAAGCGCTGGTCGGGCTCAAAGAGAGAGTCACTGGTCCAGCTCCCGCTTTGAAACCAGTCCCCGCCCGCAAAGAAGAGCGCAAACCTCATCCATTTGCCCCGTAGGGGCCTGCAATTCTGTCATAACTACAGAACTGTTGTGCTATAATGCCAGCAGTTCAATGCATTATATAGCCAATATGGCTATATACCAGAAAAAACTTCTTCTGGCTTCCTTTTTGTATATAGGTAAATCAAAAAGTATTATTACACTACCAACAGTTAGTAACCGATCTTTATGGAATTCAATTTTAAAAACGATTTATTCAATTTTTCATCAGGCGAGTTTGACGATTTTGAACAGGCTATACCCCTGATGAGCGAAGAAGAAGAGAAGCTGATGAACGAGTCGAAGGTACCGTCACAGCTTCCCATACTTCCATTGAAAAATACCGTCCTCTTTCCCGGCGTGGTCATACCCATTACCGTCGGTCGCGACCGGTCTCTCGAGCTGGTCAGGAGAGCCTACGAAAATGACAAGATTATCGGCATCGTTACCCAGAAGAAATCCGAGCAGGAAGACCCGGAACCCGAAGATCTCTACGAAATCGGGACAGTTGCGCAGATCCTTAAACTTATCAAGATGCCCGACGGCAGCAAAAGTATCGTGATTCAGGGAAAAAGCGTGTTCAAAATAAAAGAGTACGTTCAGAAAGATCCCTATTTTCTGGCCGATGTTGAGCAGTTCCGCAATTTACAGGACACGAGCGGCCTCGAACTGGATGCTGCCATCCGTTCCGTTAAGGAGACTTCCAGCCAGATCGTGAACCTGTCGCCCAATATTCCCAGCGAGGCGGCCATTGCAATCAACAATATCAACAGTCCCACGTTTCTGCTCAATTTCATCTCCTCGAACCTGAATATCGGCATCAAGGAGAAGCAGGAAATCCTGGAAATCCAGACGTTTTCAGACCGCCTCGACCAGGTGATGAAGTACCTGAAGAAAGAACTGCAGGTGCTTAACCTCAGTGAAGAGATTCGCAGCAAGGTGAAGACCGACATCGATGAGCAGCAGCGCGATTTCTACCTGCGCCAGCAGATGAAGGCCATTCAGGAGGCCCTGGGGGAAGACAGCGAGCAGCACGAGGTTCAGAAACTCAGGGAGCGCGCAGCCAAAAAGAAACTTCCCGATTACGCCCGCGTTGTGCTCGATAAGGAACTTCAGCGCCTCGAGCGCACACCCGCTGCCGCCCCGAACCACGGCATCATCTACAACTATGTGGAATGGATTCTCGACCTGCCATGGGAGGAATTCTCCAAAGACAAGCTGGATCTGAAACGGGCACGGAAAATACTCGATGAAGACCACTACGGCCTTGAAAAAGTAAAAAAACGGATTGTCGAATATCTGGCCGTACTGAAGCTTAAAAAAGATATGAAAGCCCCGATCCTTTGCTTTTACGGACCGCCGGGCGTGGGCAAGACATCACTCGGAAAATCGATCGCCCGCTCCATCAACCGTGAGTTTGTGCGGTTCAGCATCGGAGGTCTGCGCGATGAGGCCGAAATACGCGGACACCGTCGTACCTATATCGGTGCACTGCCCGGCCGCATCATCCAGAGCATGAAAAAGGCGGGTACCAGCAATCCGGTGATGATGCTCGACGAAATCGACAAGGTGGGATCCGATTTCCGGGGTGACCCCACATCGGCCCTGCTTGAAGTGCTCGATCCGGAGCAGAACAACACATTCTACGACAATTACATGGAAATGGAGTACGATCTGTCGAAAGTACTCTTCATCGCTACAGCCAACTCACTTGATACCATCCCCGCCGCCCTGCGCGACCGTATGGAGATTATTTACCTGAGCGGATATACCCTTCAGGAGAAGCTGGAGATCGCCAGGCAATACCTGGTTGCACGCGAAATCGAAGAAAACGGGCTGAAAAAACAACAGATCAAGTTTACCGACGAGGGACTGATCACCATTATCGAGCAATATACCCGCGAGAGCGGGGTCAGAAACCTGACCCGTGAGATCGCATCGGTATGCCGGGGTGTGGCCGCAAAAATCGCCGGCGGCGACATCAAGAAAACCACCATTAATCCCAAAGAGGTGGCCGAATACCTTGGCAAGCGAAAATATTTCCCGGATGTAGCCGAGCGTACAACCGTACCGGGTGTGGCAACCGGCCTTGCCTGGACCCCCTTTGGCGGCGACATCCTGTTCATTGAAGCCAATCTGGCACGAGGCAGCGGCAAGCTGATTATTACCGGTCAGCTGGGCGATGTGATGAAGGAATCGGCTTCGCTGGCCATCTCCTATCTCAAATCGAACCGTGATGAACTGGGCATCCCCGATGCCGCATTCACCGAATGGGACCTTCACATTCACGTGCCGGCCGGTGCCGTGCCCAAAGACGGTCCGTCGGCGGGGGTTTCCCTGCTCACTGCCATTGGCTCCATCTACACCCAGCGGAAAGTTAAAAGCACCATCGCCATGACCGGCGAGATCACCCTGCGCGGAGCCGTTCTGCCTGTAGGCGGTATCAAGGAAAAAGTGCTGGCAGCCCGACGTGCCGGCATCGAAACCGTTATCCTGCCTGAAAAGAACTTGAAAGACGTTGAAGAGATCGAAAAAGCGGTAATCGGCGACCTGAAGTTCACCTATGTTGAGCGTATGGATAATTTCCTCGACCTCACACTCGAACCGGATGTGGTCGACGAACCCAAACACAAATTCCGGAGCCGCAAGCAAGAAAAGGAAGAGGCGGTATCCGTTAATTGATTCACAGCACGAATAATCCGGTTCCGGGCCTGGCATGAAGCAGAGACAAACAGTATGCCGGTGATGCTGAAGCACAGGATTTACTTGATGCCTGCCACAGGGAAATCGAAGTCTGCCGGAATTCTTCATCTGAATACGGTTATGTGTTCTACATCATGAGAAAGCCGTAAATTCTCCGGTAAATCCTACCCGATGCAATCTGTACAAATAAAAGGACGCGTAATACTGTCGACCGGAAGCTGGTATTCGGTCATTGCCGAAGACGGCAGCATGATCAAATGCCGCCTCGCCGGCAAAATGCGCCTGAGCGACCTCAAGCAGACCAATCCCGTAGCCGTTGGCGATATCGTGTACTATATAGAAAACAGCGACGGAACCGGTACCATCAGCGATGTTGAGAACCGTACGAATAAAATAACACGTCTTGCCACACACGGTCGCCGGGGCGAACACATCCTTGTATCAAATGTCGACTACGGGATTGTGGTGCAATCTTTCAGGCAGCCGGCCTATAAAACCGGATTCATCGATCGCTTTATCGTAACCTGTGAGGCCTACGAAGTGGAACCGGTGGTTCTGATGAACAAAATGGATTTGTGCAGCGGGCTTGATGAAATCGAAAGGCTCAGGGAATTGTATGAAGGACTGGGGTATAAGTTTTTCAGCTCCGACATTGATGACGAAGCTTCGATCAGCCGCCTCAGGGACCTTATGAAAGACCATACTTCCGTATTCATAGGGCCATCCGGTGTTGGCAAAACAAGCCTGCTGAACAGGATAGAGCCCGGCATAGAAAAGCCTATCGCCACCGTATCAACATTCTCGAATAAGGGAAAGCACACAACGACCTTTGCCGAGCTGATCCCTCTCCGGTTTGGCGGCTTCCTGGTTGATACGCCCGGCATCAGGGAGTTCGGGCTGGTTAACATTGAACCGGCCGAGCTGTCGCTCTACTATCCGGAAATGCGGGAATTCCGCGGGAATTGCCGCTTCTATAACTGTACCCATGTTCATGAGCCCGGATGTGCTGTAATCCAGGCCGTCGAAAACAGACTCATCGCTGCTTCACGATACGCTTCCTACCGGCAGATTGTGACAACCCTGGATACCTGATACCAAGCCCTCCCGGACTATCAGGCTGTTAACTCATTATTTACGCTACCATGGTATTGGTACGCATTTTTTTTAGGATGCCCGGGGAACATTTTAACATTAAAAATATTTAATCTTTAGAATTTAGCGACTATGCCAACCGATATAATCACACATTATGGTACGCATCAACACTGTTCGGGCGTTAATGGCGCCCGTGTTTTTGTTTTGTCTTTTAGTAATATCAGCAACACCGGCAAATGCTCAGATTGAAGATACAGGCAAACTGATCCAGTCGGGAATAGACGACTCAAACATTCTTATAAGAGAGTATCTGAAACCGGCAGCCCGGGGCTTCGGTGCCGGACTGAACGCCGGATGGTTCAACTCAGCAAGCACCCACAGTGTGCTGGGCTTCGACGTCACGTTCCGTCTTAATGCGGCCATCGTACCCGGCTCCGACAAAGCTTTTGACATTGCTGAACTGGGACTTCAGAAAATTACCCTGGCCAATTCAGGCAGTGGCATCACCCCAACGGCCAGCGGCAGCAGCCAGTCGGGCCCCGAGGTAGTGGTACTTGAAACGGTGGAAATGATGGGAGGCATGCAGCATACGCTTGAGCTGGCCAGATTTACAATGCCCGCCGGATCAGGATTCGGATATGTTCCAACACCAATGCTGCAGGCTTCTGTCGGACTTCCCACGGGTACCGACATCATCATCAGGATGCTGCCCACTTACACCATTGATGAATACGGTTCTTTCAGCCTGTGGGGACTCGGAGTCAAGCACGATCTGAAGACCTGGCTGCCCGGTGGCGATCTCATCCCCTTCGATCTTTCCGTAATGGCAGGCTACACCAATTTTACAACCACCACCGGATATACAGTAGAACCCGGATCGGGTTCCTACGAAACTGATCCTGGCAACTACGACCGCCCGGAAACCTGGGATAACCAACGACTTGACATCGGCAGCAGTGCCTTTACGGTAAATGCCCTTATCGGCAAAACCTTCCCGGTAATTACTCTATACGGAGGGGTCGGCTACGAAACATCGACAATGAACATTAAATCGATCGGCAACTACCCGGTCATTATTCCTGAAAAATTGGGTGATTTTTACACCGGCAACAGAGAGCTCGACATTATTACCGATCCGCTCGACATTCAAATAAGAGGGACCAACAATTTCCGCGCCCTTGCAGGCCTCAGGCTCAAACTGCTGATACTGACCATATCAGCCGACTACACCGTGGCCGAATACTCAATGGCAAGTGTGGGCGTAGGCTTCAGCTTCCGATAAATAACGTACATTTATCATCACAGCGCAACCGCTGCGTGGCTTGACAGCCCGCAGCGGTTTTTTTTTGCCCCCCGTCATCCCGAGCGGCTAATTTCGCCCCTTCGGGGCTACACCATTTGGGAGGTGACACCGATGGTGCTGTTAGCATGCTTCGAATTAGGGAACAAGTGAACAATAGAACATTTGAACGGCGAAGTGATTTGGAAGTATGTCACCGGTATCCCATGATTTTGCCCAATGCGGGCAACACTATTCCGGAGGTGACATAGCTGCACCCTGTAGAATTGATATAAATCGGTAAATCGCTACGTCGTTAAATCTTATGAATCGATAAATCAAAAACGTGCATATCAAACCGCGATTATTCCACCTGAAAAAGGTTGCATAAAAAAGATGTCACCCCGAGCGCAGCCGCGGCAAGCCGCGGTGAAGTCGAGGGGCTCAGCGACAAGTGTAGTCGAACAACCTCAATGCGCTTCCAGCCAGTTATCGCCCAATCCCGTCTCCACCTGCAGCGGCACCCCGATTTCCATTGCATTTTCCATCAATTCCCGGATCACATCCGGAACCATTTCAAGCTCATTTAATGGAACTTCAAACAGCAGCTCATCATGCACCTGCAGAACCATCCTGGTTTTCAGGCCCTCCCGGCCCAGATAATCAAAAATCCGGATCATGGCAATTTTGATCAGATCGGCCGCCGTACCCTGTATGGGGGTATTAATTGCGGTCCGCTCGGCAAAGCCACGCACGTTCCCATTCCCAGAGTTGATGTCGCGTATATAGCGCCTACGGCCAGAAAGGGTTTTCACAAAGCCGTACTGCCGTGCATAATCGACGGTCTCACTGATGTACCTCCTGATTTCCGGAAAACGTGCGAAGTAAGCTTCGATCACCGACTTACCCTCATCCCTGCTCACGCCCAGCCTCTGCGACAACCCGTAGGCACTCACGCCGTAAGGGATGCCGAAATTCACCTCTTTGGCCTTCCGCCGCTGCTCCCTGTCGACCTCCTCTATCGTTTCAAGGCCGAAGATCTCCTTGGCTGTACGTGCGTGGATGTCTTCGCCGTTGTTAAATGCGGCCTTCATGGCCGTTTCATTCGCTATGGATGCAATAACCCTGAGTTCGATCTGTGAATAGTCGGCAGCCAGCAGTTTGTACCCCGGTTCGGCAATGAATGCCTTCCGGATCTCCCGTCCCCGCACGGTGCGGATCGGAATATTCTGAAGGTTCGGCGTCGACGATGAAAGCCGGCCCGTGGCGGCTATCGTCTGGTTGAAACAGGTGTGTATTCTGCCGGTTTCGGGATGCATAAGTTTTGGAAGCGCATCAACATAGGTCGATTTCAGCTTGCTCAGTGATCTGTAGTCGAGAATGAGGGCCGGAAGTTCATATTTCACCGCCAGATCGGATAGCACATCTTCGGAGGTTGAATACTGTCCGCCCTTGGTCTTCCTGCCCGAGGGCAGCTTCAGCTTATTGAACAGAATATCGCCCAGCTGCTGCGGCGAATTGATGTTGAACTCCGCGCCCGCCTTGCTGTAGATTTCCCTTTCCAGTTCCTGCATGTCGGTGCCGAGCTGTGCCGAAAATCCGGCAAGTATATTCTTATCTATGGCCATGCCCTCCATCTCCATATGGGCCAGCACTTTTACCAGCGGAAATTCAATCTCTGAGGCTACTTCCAGCAGGCCATCTTCTTCGAGTTGCGCACTGAGCACTTCATAGAGCTGAAATGTAACATCGGCATCCTCACAGGCGTAATCGGACACTTTTTCGGGCTCAAGATCGGCCATCGAAAGCTGCTTTCTTCCGCTGCCAATGAGCGCCTCTATTGGCACAGGGTCGTAATCCAGGTATTTTCTCGAAAGGGCATCCATGCTCAGCTTCTGGGCGGCATCGATCAGGTAACCGGCTACCATCGTATCGAATACCGGGCCCCTGACCTCAAGGCCGTTCCGGTACAGCATGATGTAGTCGTACTTGAAGTTCTGGGCCACCTTCTCAGTAGTTTCGTTCTGAAGCAGTGGCCGGAGCAGGTCCAGGGCCACATCCGTATCCACCCCCGACCCGTCTACCGCTATATACCAGGCCTCCCCGCTTGTTACACAGAGCGATATGCCGATCAGGGTTGCCAGCATGGGGTCGGTTCCGGTTGTTTCGGTATCGAAACTGATTACCTGCGCATCAGCGAGTTTACCGGCCAGTGCCCGGACCTCCTCCGCCGTTTTAACCAGGGTATAGTGTACCTCACGGTTTTCCAGTTTCTGAAAACTATCACCGGCAGCCGATACATCCGTACCCGTTGAAAACAGATCGGCCTGGCCGTGGGGCGCACTTCGGGGTACCGCCGGTTGCGGCATTACTCCAAAAAGACGTGTGGCAAGCGAATTGAACTCCATCCTCCTCAGAAATCTGAGCGTGGTTTCCTCATTCGGGCTCTGCCATGCCAGCTCCATCCAGTTCACGGTATCGGGTACGTTGGTCTCTATGATTATCATCTTGCGCGACAGGCGGGCCTGTTCCGCATTGTTCATGAGGCCCTCCCTCACCCGCTTGCTTTTAATGCCTGGTGCCGCCTCAATGGCCGCCTCAAGGGAACCAAACTCACCGATGATGGCTGGCGCACCTTTCTTGCCGATGCCCGGCACACCCGGTATGTTGTCGGATGTATCCCCGATTATGGCCAGTACATCGATCACCTGACCGGGACCAACCCCGAAATATTTTTCCACGCCCGATGCATCGATCAGATCGAACCCTTCGCCATTGTTAAGAGGCTTGAGCATGCGGATGCCGTCGTTAACCAGTTGCATGAAGTCTTTGTCGGGCGTTACCATGAAAACCTCCGCACCCTCACCGCCGGCGTTAACGGCCAGCGTACCAATAATATCGTCGGCCTCATAGCCCTGTTTCTCAAGATTCTGAATATTGAGATTCACAAGAAATTCCTTCATCAGCGGAATGGTAATGCGCAGGTCTTCCGGCTGGGGCGGGCGGTTTGCCTTGTAGTTCTCATCCATTTCATGGCGGAAAGTCGGGCCGTGCGAGTCCCAGGCCACTGCTATATGGGTCGGTTTTTCAGTTTCTATCAATTTTACCACCGTATTGGCAAAGCCGAGTACCGGCCCTGTCGGAATTCCCTCAGAGTTACGTAAATTGGCATTGATAAAGGCGAAATAGGACCGGTAAGCAAGCGCGTGCCCGTCAAGTAAAAAAAGCTTTGGTCTGTTCATCGGATCGGAGATTTCTTTAGTGCGATATGGAGGCTTAATATAAGCATAGTAACATCTGCCTGAACAATGCGTACTATCAAACAGCCATATAATTCCAGTTCTGACCGCATGAGTTTAAAAAACGAATCCAAAGAGACCCTCGAAATCACCAAATCGTTCTACCGGGAATATACCGACGATATGACCCGCGAGCGTTTCTCAAGAGAATTGCATGCCGATACCGACCGCATCGTTGAGTTGTACAAGGATGCCATCGGCAGCGATGTCGATGAGATCACCGGCGAACCCATCCCCCTGCATGTGAAAGCCGGAAGACTGTTTAAATCGCTGAGCATGCGGCTGAATCCCACCCGGCGCATCGTTTTCGGGGTTTCACTTGTCGGATTCGCTCTGCAGTTTCTCTATTCCGGCTTCTTTGCCACGGCCCTGCTTTCAGTCTCCTTCGCGGCCATGGTAATGATACTGCTGCTGGAACTGCTCGAAAAACTCGACGTGAAGCAGGAGATGGACCTTGCCAAGGAACTGCAGGTAAGCCTGCTGCCACCATCCAAAGCAAGGCTTGCCGGGCTCGATATCCACTCTTTCGCCAACACAGCCAAAGATGTGGGCGGCGATTATGTAGACCTGATAGAAACGGATGAGGGTTTGTATTACATCATTGCCGATGTATCGGGCAAAGGCCTTTCTGCAGCCCTCTACATGATCAGGATGCAGGCACTGGTTCATCTGCTCATCAAGAAAGACAAACCCACCCCGAAGCAGCTGTTCATTGAACTCAACAACTACATCAAATCGTACCGGAACGACAAAACGTTTATCACAGCTTGTGCGGCCTTTTTCCCGAAGAACGAAGATTACTTTTTACATGTGAGGGCCGGCCACAATCCGGCCATACTCTACTCCCGTGATAAAGACATCACCGTTGAGCTTCAGACCACGGGATTCGCCCTTGGCATGACCAAATCAGCCCGTCTAGACAATTTCATGAAGGAGTCGCGTATAGCTTTCAAAGAGGGCGATTCGGTTTTATTCTACACCGATGGGCTCACGGAAGCAAGAAATATTGAGGGCGAGGAGTATGGCTCATCCCGAATCCGTTCACTGATGGATATCTACGGCTCACTTGAAAGCAAAAGTATTGTCAAAAAAATCCAGACCTCTCTTGAAGCCTTTATTGGCAATACCCGCACGGCCGACGATATAACCTTCAGTGTAATCCGTAAAGAAAAAAGCGACATTATTGCGGGAACCATAGGCAAGGCAAAAACGGAAGAGGCACCTACCGACGTGTGATCATACCGTGCCGGTGTATCAAAAAAAAAGGCCGGACTGAAAATCAGGCCGGCCTTGCAAAACGTTGTGGTTCAAACCCTACCGGGTACCACCGTTACATTTGATTTCATGCTCAATTTGGTGTTCTGCTGCACTGCGGAATGATCCGAATGCGGCTTGCTGATAGTTATCGCATGCCAGCTGAACGTTACCCTGGTTCTTGTAGGCTGTTCCAAGCTCAAAGTAAATCTTCGCACGGTCAACACGTCCGCCTTTTTCATAACGCAGGGATTCATTACCGGCGCTGATCGCCTGATCCCAGTTACCCATCAGATTGTGGGCTTCTGCCATCCTGTAATAGGCGGGTGCATACTCCGAATCATACTGCAGCGATCTCTCAAGAAGCGGAACGGCTCTCCTTGCCTGACCGGCTTCGATCAGCTTTGCGGAACGGAATACCAGCATGTCGCGGGCAGCAGCTTCTGCTTCGCGCTCGGTCTGCTCATCTCCGGTCTGCAATGCCAGTTGAATGGCACGGTCGAAACTGCCGAGGGCTTCGTCAGTATTCTCCTGGGCACGGAATACAAGCCCTTTTTGATAGTGAGGCTTGGGATTGTTGGGATTCTGTTCCAGCGATTTGTTATAATACTCAAGAGCCTTCTCCTGATTACCGCCGCGGTACTCATTGTTTCCCATTACCATATAGATGATGGGGATGTTGCCTTCGGCTGCCCGCTGAATCTGGCTCTCACCAAACCGCTGTGCATATTCCCTTGCCTGCTGGAAACCCTGAATGGCAGCTTCATATTTGCGCTCACGGTACAGGTCTGAAGCTATTGCCAGCTGCAGACGCGGAACCTGGCTCTGTGCTCTTCCGCGGATGTCGTCCGCTTCGGAACCAACGCTGTTGCTGATCTCAATGGCTTTTTTAAATGATTCGATTGCTTCTGCTCTGCTGCCGGATTGCACTTTCTCCAGCCCCTCATTGAATGCGAGTATGGCATCTTCTCTGGACTGTGCCTGACTTACATCAAGCATGCCGATTAAAAGCAGACCACACAGAAGTGAGATAATATTTTTAGCTGTAGATTTCATAATTCCTGATTCGTTAAAGTTAACAGCGGACACATAGGGAAACGAATGTACGAAAATTTTTAGTATTCACTCAAGCCCCTGCAACAATCAAATATCTCGATAAGATAAATATTATCAATTACTTTATAGAAGAATTAAGACAAAAAAACAATGGATTTGCTAAAAATTCGGGGCCAGAATATTATCCTGGTAGTAATTATAGAGAATTTCAACAGCTTCCAACGAATCATCAGTGAGATGGAAAAGATTCATATCATTCGGGGAGATGGTTCCCCTGGTAATCATCGAATCCCTGATCCAGTCGATAAGTCCGCCCCAGAACGCCGTCCCGATCAGTATTATGGGAAATGGATTGATTTTCCGGGTCTGTATCAGCGTAAGAGCTTCGAATAACTCATCGAGTGTGCCGAACCCTCCGGGAAATACAATAAAACCCTGAGCGTATTTCACAAACATCACTTTTCTGGCAAAGAAATAGTTGAATTCGATCAGATACTTCTTGTCGATGTAGGGATTTGAATCTTCTTCGAAAGGCAGTTCTATGGTGAGCCCCACAGACTTTCCGTTCCCCTGCCTTGCACCCTTATTGCCAGCTTCCATGATACCCGGACCACCGCCGGTTATGACCCCAAAACCCACCTCCGTGAGGCGCTGTGCCACATCCACGGCCATCTTGTAATAGGGATCATCGTCTTTCAACCTCGATGATCCGAAAATGGATACACATGGACCAATCCGAAGCAGTTTGTCGTAACCCTCAACAAACTCGCCCATTATTTTAAATATGCTCCAGACATCCTTGTCGAAACCGTTTTCGTATTTATCGGGGATTTTGCGGAATTTTTTTGGTTCGTCGCTCATATGAATAACAGATAGTGTAAGTCGTAAGGTCAGTTATAGCGTAAATCCCCGCAGGCAGTGTACTGGCATAATATACTGTTTACAAGCCTGCTGAATACAGCCGGGAAGAACGCCTGAATAGTATTAAACCCGCTCCGGCTGAAATGTTGCATAGCCGAACCGAATATGCCGGTAATATAACTCAAAACCGGAACCGGTAGTGCAGGCTCAGAACCGGTTGCCCGAAAGGATCGTGTTGTACGGTAAAAGCATGTGCCAGATCGTCGCTCACGTCAAAATCCCTGAAATGTGCAAAAATATAGGCGTCCAGAATATTCAGCCCATAGGCCAGCGTGATGAGGATGAAACTGAAATCACGCTGATTCCTGAACGAATTCCTGCTGAAGCGCAGCGATTCAGGCGGCACTCCCAACAGATTGGGTGGCGTGGGCCCGAACCGCATATCATCGTTTCCTGAGGCAACGTTGTAATAGGCCGCCCTGTAATCGCTGTACTGATTGTGGGTCCAGAAGCTGTAAACGGCAAGTCCGCCAAGCAGCCCGTAAACGACCGGGATTTTCCAGTATTGCCGGTTTGTAGCCTGCCCCCATCCCGGAATGATCATCGACCGGAACATAACCTTTCGTGGATGGGGAACGGTATCGCGCACAGCAGGCTCATCAAAACGGTTCACATCAAAGCTGGTACTTTGCTGCCACAACGTATTCTGTTGGCCAGATCCCGGTAACGACGTGAAACCGAAGGCGGATACCCGATGTATTCCCTGCCCTGTGCCCTGCGCCTGCAGCAGCGAATTATCTGCAGCGGCTGCCAGCAACAGCAGAAATACCAGGGTCAGGAAGTTCCTGGCTGCCTTAAGACGGCTGAATGTTGTCAAACAGATTGAGAATGCGTTCAAGTTCATCATCAGAGTAGTATTCTATGCGAATTTCCCCGCCCTTATGCTTTTTTCTGATGTCCACTTTGGTAGCGAACTGCCGTCTCAACCGGTTCGAAATCTCCCGGATGGCAATATCGTGCTCACTGGTTTTCGTCGCTGTTTTCCTGGTCTTCTTTGTCGAGGCCTTCCTGACGGCATCCTCAATCTGACGAACTGAATAGTCGTCTTCTATGGTTTTTTTAAGCAGTTTCTCCTGCAGGTCGGCATCTTCAACATTGATGAGGGCGCGTGCATGACCGGTTGATATCTGCCCCCTCTTAAGGGCCGACTGTATTGTAGGCGGCAGGTTGAGCAGTCTCAGCATGTTGGTTACCGTCGTTCTGTTTTTGCCAACCCTCCGGGCCACTTCTTCCTGGGTGAGTTCGCACTCTTCGATCAGCCGCTTGTAGCCAACAGCGATTTCGATCGGATTGAGCTGTTCGCGCTGCACATTTTCGATAAGGGCAAATGCGATCATGTCGTCGTCATTCACTTCCCTTATGTAGGCTGGTATGCTGGTGATTCCAGCCATCCTGGTGGCCCTGAGCCTCCTCTCGCCCGACACAAGCTCGTAG